>JAUHYI010000030.1 GCA_030426385.1 Phycisphaerae bacterium | reverse complement strand
CGTCGCCACGCGTTATGAGAAGAAAGCCATCAACTTCCTCAGCTTCGCCTGGCTGGCCGCTGGCGTCACCGCGAAAATTGAATGTCCGTAGCAGCTAAAGCTATGCCGGGGGAAAGTGGGGGGGGGGGACGGTGTTCATTTCTTCCCCAAATGAATAATGACGTTGGTGGATAACTTGTCTGCTTTTGTCGGCAGAGGAATTCCCACGAGCGGACATAAAAAAACTTCGCCACATTAACACTTGGAAAAAACCGACGTTGCGCGGTTTGAGTCAAAATTTACACCACATTTTGTCAAGTTCGGGCTGGACGACACAAGATATAGTGTGATAGACTCCCAAATCGGCATATGAGCTTACTTTTAACCGTGTGTTCATTTGATGTGCCGACCGTATGTGATTTCTTGCGTTTTGGTGGTGGGTTGGTCGTTGCTGGGTAGCGAGATCAACCGCGTTTGGAGGTTTAAAACCTAACGATGCCCGTACTCTGCGATAGTCAGATTCGTGAATTGGTGCCTATTGAGCCCTTCGAGGAAAACGTCAAGCGACCCGGCAAGGTCAGCTACGGCGTCTCCAGCTATGGCTACGACGTTCGCGTCGGCACCCTGTTCAAAATTTTCACCAACGCGCCGGTTGATGGCGGGGCCAGCATTGTTGATCCCAAGCAGTTCGACGATCGTAATTTCGTCACCGTCGACACCGCCGACACAGGCCGGGATCACGTGATCGTCCCGCCCAACTCGTTTGCGTTGTGTGAAACGGTCGAGACGTTTGCCATCCCGCGTGACGTGCTGGTGATCTGCGTCGGCAAAAGCACCTACGCTCGCTGCGGCATCATCGTCAACGTGACGCCACTCGAACCCGAATGGCGAGGCAAGGTCACCATTGAGATCAGCAACACCACACCACTGCCCGCGAAGATCTACGCCAACGAAGGCATCGCTCAGATGATCTTCCTCAAAGGCGACCGCGAGTGTGCCGTGAGCTACGCCGACAAAGCGGGCAAGTATCAGGATCAGGTGGGACTCGTGTTACCGAAGGTGGATTGATTAATTTCTCGTTCTCGTATTGTCAGACAGAATTTTGTCAGACAGAACATCGCGGTGTAGATCAACGATGTAGGGCGGGCATACTTTCCCGCCTGCGGATAGCGGGGTTGTTTGAGGGATGGAAATCGATTGGGTTGGGGGAGTCGGGCAAGTATGCCTGCCCGACGAAGCGTGATTTTTTAACGGGTTTGTTTTAGGAAAGGAATGCAACGATGACACATGATCCAATGCAAGGTCGATCGGATGGGATTGGGGCGTTGTTGGACTTTTCATTCAGCCGGTTTTTGACGCCATCGTTGGTGAAAATTATTTACGCGTTGGTGTTTGTATTGATGGGGATTGGTTGGTTGATCATGGTGGTCAGTGGCTTTAGCCAGGGTGGTTTCAAAGGTGGTTTGATGGCGTTGATTTTTGGCACGCTGGTCATGTTTGTGTATCTGCTGATGATGCGGGTGTCGTTGGAATTGATGATCGTGATTTTCCGACTTGGTGATGACACGAAACGATTGGTGGCCTTGGAAGAAGCCAAGCAGCGCGGCGGGGCGTGAGAAATTTGGAGGAGAAACGTGTGCGTGGGAGGCAGGGGCAGGGTTTGAAATGGAGGGGGTTGGAGAAGGCGGGCAGGTATGTCCGCCCTACGGGGTTGAGATTTTCGCGGTAACCGGAAATCGTCAGGTTTGCTGGGGGGGATGTGGGGGGAGAGTGGGGGGAAAACGTGGGGGGGGTGTCGTCATTGCGGATGAATGGCGATGTGAATTGATGGGTTGTTGAACCATGATTGTTCGACGTAAATTTTTAGAAAAGAAGGTCAGGGCATATTTATGAAGATTGAACGACACTTCACCACGGCAGGCGAAGACGTTTTCGAAACGGTGGCATGGACGAAACGATCGAGTCGCATCAGCAACCTCGACGGTTCAGTGGTTTTTGAAATGAACGATGCGGAGGTGCCCGCATCATGGTCACAACTGGCCACGGACATCATGGTGTCCAAGTATTTCCGCAAGGCAGGCGTGCCGCGTGACGGCGGGCCCAATGGTATCGCCGCGCATGATTACGATGCAGCAGAAAGTAAGTCAAGCAAGTCAAGCAAAACCAAGGCAGCCGGTAAAACCAAAGGCAAAAACGGTTCGGAAACGGGCCCGGAGAAATCCGCACGCCAGGTGATTCACCGTTTGGCCGGTTGCTGGCGACACTGGGGCGAATCGCACGGGTATTTCGATACCGAAGGCGATGCCCAGGCTTTTTATGATGAGTTGTGCCACATGATGTTGCACCAGATGTCGGCGCCAAACTCGCCGCAATGGTTTAACACGGGCTTGAACTGGGCGTATGGGATTGATGGGCCGGCCCAGGGCCATTGGTTTACCGATCCTGATTCAGGTGAGACGAAGCTGGCGGACTCGGCGTATGCCCATCCACAGCCGCACGCCTGTTTTATTCAGTCATGCGATGACGATCTGGTCAATCCCGGCGGGATCATGGACCTTTGGGTACGTGAGGCGCGCCTGTTCAAGTACGGCTCGGGAACTGGAACGAATTTCTCTTTGCTCCGAGGAGAAAACGAACCGCTATCGGGCGGTGGAAAAAGTTCGGGTTTGATGAGCTTCCTGAAGATCGGTGATCGTGCCGCTGGAGCGATTAAATCTGGCGGCACGACCCGCCGGGCAGCCAAAATGGTGTGCCTGGATTTGGATCATCCGGATATCGAAAATTTCATCGACTGGAAAGTTCGCGAAGAAATCAAAGTCGCGGCACTGGTCGAAGGGATGAAAAACCTGCCGGTCGATTTGAAGAAAACGGCTGCCGATCTGGGATTGAACCTGACCTACGATTTCAATGGCGAAGCCTATGCGACGGTCAGCGGACAGAATTCCAACAATTCGATTCGCATTCCCAACACGTTTTTCGAAGCGTTGGATGCGGACGATGAGTGGAACCTGATGGGCCGAACCGATGGCAGTGTGATTCGCACATTGCCCGCGCGTCATCTGTGGGACAAGATCGCCTACGCCGCGTGGCGCTGTGCCGACCCCGGCGTGCAATACGACACGACGATCAACCAATGGCACACCTGTCCGGAATCCGGCCGCATCAACGCGAGCAATCCGTGCAGCGAATACATGTTCCTGGACAACACGGCGTGCAACCTGGCGTCGCTGAACTTGATCAAGTTTTACGATTCGAAAACGCGTGAGTTTGATCTGGTGCGTTACGAACATGGCGTGAAGCTGTGGACGATGGTGCTGGAAATCAGCGTGCTGATGGCCGCATTCCCAAGCCGGGAAATCGCGCGATTGAGCTACGAATATCGCACGCTGGGACTGGGTTATGCCAACATCGGTGCGATGCTGATGCAGGCAGGCATTCCTTACGATTCGGAAGAAGCCCGCGCGTTGTGTGGTGCGATCTCCGCGATCCTGACCGGACGCAGCTATGCGACCAGTGCAGAAATGTCAGCAGAACACGGCCCATTCCCCGGTTATTTCCGCAACCGCGAGCATATGCTGCGAGTGATCGCGAACCATCGTCGGGCTGCGTATGGCGTGCCGCGTGATCGTGATGAAGCGGCGAACCATGACCTGGGCAACTACCAGGGCTTGGAAATCGCACCGGTGCCTATCGATGGCGATCGTATTGAAAATCCGTCGGCGAATGTGGGCCATTTGAATAATGCCAGTGACTTGCTGCGATGTGCTCGCGTGGCGTGGGACGACGCATTGCGACTGGGTAAAACCCATGGCTTCCGCAACGCCCAGTCAACGGTCATCGCTCCGACGGGCACGATCGGCCTGCTGATGGATTGCGACACGACCGGTGTTGAGCCTGACTTCGCTTTGGTGAAGTTCAAGAAGTTAGCGGGCGGCGGCTATTTCAAGATTGCCAACCAATCACTGCGGCCCGCGCTTGATGCATTGGGTTACGACGAAGAGCAAGTGCGTGACGTATTGCGTTATGTGATGGGCACACTGGATCTCGATGTCGAATTGCCTGAAGCCGAAACTGAAGGCCAAACGCTGCGTGAATTCCTCGTCAAGAAAGGCGTGGGCAAAGATGCGCTCAAAGCGATTACCGAATCACTGCCGACGGTGTTTGAACTGTCGTATGCGTTCAATGCGTTTACGGTTGGTGAGAAGACATTGGAAAAACTGGAACTGGCTGACGCGGCCAAGGATCCAGCGTTCAACCTGTTGGCCGGTTTGGGATTGAGTAAATCTCAAATCAGCAAGCTCAACGCATTGGTTTGCGGCACGCAGACTGTTGAGGGTGCCCCGCATCTGAAGCCGGAACATTTGCCGGTGTTTGATTGTGCGAATACCTGTGGGCCGACCGGCGAACGATTTATCGCGCCCGAGGGTCACATTCGTATGATGGGTGCTGCCCAACCGTTTATCAGCGGTGCGATCAGCAAGACGATTAACCTGCCCAACTCCGCGGATATCGACGCGATCAAAGCGTCGTATCGCTTGAGCTGGGAACTGGGCTTGAAAGCCAACGCGTTGTATCGCGATGGATGTAAGTTGAGTCAGGTGCTGTCGAACAAGATTGAATCAGACACCGATCTGGAAGCGAATACGGATGCCGAGGATGATGAAGCTGTGGAAGCCGCGCTGGTGGAAGTGACTGGCGAAGTGGTGGAAGTGGCCTCGACTGCGGCAGCGAGTCAGGCGTTGGCATCCGATGTGATTGCCGAGCCGGTGCAGATTGCTGAACGTATTGTCGAGAAGATTGTCGAACGGCCCCTGCGTCGACGTTTGCCCGACACGCGGACCAGTAAGACGCATAAATTCAACGTGGCTGGTCACGAGGGCTATCTGACGGTCGGTCTGTATGACGATGGCCAACCCGGTGAACTGTTTATCACCATGGCCAAAGAAGGTTCGACGATCGGCGGCCTGATGGATTCATTGGGTACGGCGATCAGCGTGGCCTTGCAATACGGCGTGCCGGTTGATTCGCTAGTGGCGAAGTTTACCCATCAACGATTTGAACCAGCAGGTATGACGCATAACCCGGACATTCCATTTGCCAAGAGTCTGGTGGATTACATTTTCCGCTGGATGGGTATGGAATTTGTCGCCGGTTATCGAGCGGCCAACGCACCGCGTCGTGGCATCAAGGAAGACGCACCGATCGAACGTGCGGCGGGTAGTTCCGAAGGTTCGACCAATGCCAAGGCCAGCGGCAATGGTAACAACAATGGTAGTAGTCACGGCAACGGCACCAATGGTGCGGCAAGCAGTGGATCGGCGACGGGTACCGCGTCATCGACACAGGGAAAATCACAGACTCAGACCCTGGCTCGGGAATCGACATTGACCGCAGCGATGCGTGAAATGCAAACCGATGCTCCGGCGTGTGATGTGTGTGGCACGATTACGGTACGCAATGGCACTTGTTATAAGTGCATGAACTGCGGGAATTCGATGGGATGCAGCTAATGCGACCCGGTTCAGGGATGGCGGGCAGGTCTTGGATTGGCCCGGCGATGTCCGAAGTGACTTCGCCACGGCGAATCACGCGTGACACACGCTGGCCATTATGTAAGACGGCTGGAGGCACGGTTAAGCCAATGATTCCATCCGAATAAAACCCCGGTTCAGGCCCTCCGTCGCGGTGGACACACCGCGACGGGGTTTGGATCAACGGATCTGGAGCGTTAAGGATGACGCCCGGTCCGTTGATCAAACGTTTCTTTTCTCCCCTCCTTCCCTCGCAGGACCCACCACCTGCGGGGGAATTTTTTTTAGGGGTAAGCCGATGCAAAAGGTGAGGAGAAAGTGGGAGGGCGATAGACTGTGTGTGATACGTATTCCATTAAATTCTCGTGCGCGACTTTTCGTTAGCCGCCGCCTTCAGACGGCGCGAACACTGGTACAAACATTTGCCATCACGCCACCTGATAGCGACGGTTAACGCATGAGTTCTAAATCGGATTGGCATGATTTATGAAACAGAGTACGGCCCAACATCGTCAGCCAGTTGATCGTCAAACAGCCGTGGGAGAGTCAGTCGGCGATCGGGTGGGGATGTTGTTGACGGTGCTGGTGATGACATTGGTGATGGTGCAGGGATTGTTATCCATGGCGCCGGATGTGTATTGGGATGTCGATCCCCGGAGCATGGGTGGCGATGGCGGGGGCGCGGTGGGGAGCATGTGGGGGGGACTGTGGGGGGCAGGGGCGATGACATTGGGGCCTGCGGTGATCGTCTGGCTGGTGGCAATGTCCATCGCATTGTCGGCAGGCGTGTTGGCGTGGCATGTGCAATGCGGGCGAAAGCTGGCATGGGGAACGTTAGGTCTATTTGCGGTCGGTGCGATCAGTGTGTTGTGGCGCGCGACCGGTCACTATGGTGACATGTGGCGCGGTGGGCAATGGTTGGCGGCGGGGTGTTTGGGATTGGCGGTTTTTCATCTGGTGCAGAACACGCGATGTCGGCGACTGATCGTGGCAAGCCTGATTGCCATGCTATTGCCATGGTTGCTCAATGCGTTGTATTTCGTGTGGGTCGAGCATCCGATGACGATCACCCATTATCAGGAAAACCAGGCAGAAATCCTGGCCTCGCGCGGATGGGTTGCGGGATCAACCGCACATCAGGAATACCAACGGCGATTGGAGTTTAATGATGTGGTGGGAAGTTTCGGATTGTCGAATGTGTTCGGCTCAATCGTGGCAGCGCTGACATTATTCGCCGCGGGACTCGGCGTGGCGATGTGGCGAGCACGTAACACAGGAGTCATCGATCGCATCGACCAACGTCGCGGCACGATCGTGTTGGGGCTGTTGGTGTTGGCGGGGATAGTCGTTTTGGGATTGACGCATTCACGCGGCGCGGTGGTGGCGTTTGTGCTGGGGTGCGTGGTGTTGGTGACCGCGATGTGGAGCCAGGGGAAAAACGCAGGTAACGCTAGTGATGGAAATGGGTGGCGGACTGTGGCGTTGAGGGTTTGCGTTGGTCTATGCGTGCTGCTGCCGATTGCGTTGGTGGTTGGGCGTGGGATGATGCCACCGCCCGCGAGTGCTGAAAGTGATCGATTATTGTCGGTGTTGTTTCGAGCACACTACTGGCAAGGGGCGTGGGCGATGATCGAATCGCATCCGTGGTTAGGCGTTGGGCCGGGCCGTTTTAAGGATGCCTACACCGCGGCCAAACCGCTGATCAATCCGGAGCAAGTCAGTTCGTCGCACAACATGGCGATCGACTGGCAGGCAATGTTGGGTATCGGCGGGTCGGCGTGGATGGTGTTGTTGGGCTGGTGGATATGGCGAGCGTGTGGGTTGCGTCCATCGCATGAGGCAGAGCTGACTGATCATGCGAATGGTGCCAAGCCTATGCCTGCCGCGCAGCCGATCGCGCGTGATGATTTGCGTTGGCCGGGCGTGTTGGTGGGGTTGGTGTGGCTGTTATGTTTATGGGTGGAATGGCCGGGGCTGTTGGCAGCGGATGCATTTTTGGTGTTTGTTTTTGGGGGGATGGGGGTACTGGCATTGATCGCGTGGTTGGCCCGGTTGAATGAAAACGGCACACGGTATTTGTGGGATGACGGGATACGTTTAGGAGCGCTCGCGGCCGGAGTGATGTTGTTGATACACGGCCAGATCGAGATGACCTGGTTTCATGATGGCGCGGTGGCGTACGCATGGGTGTTGCTGGCGGTGACGGGCGGCATGACGGGTGGGGTGAGGGATAGTGAGGGGGGAAAGGTGGGGGGAAAAATGGGGGGAGAAGTGGGGGGGATAGTGGGGGGGAAAGTGGGGGGAGAAGTGGGGGGGATAGTGGGGGGGAAAGTGGGGGGGAAAGTGGGGGGGCGATGGTTGTCCGTAGTGGGACTGGTTGTTGTCGCGATTTTCTGGATGGTGTGGGTTGCGATGCCTATTGTGAATCAGCAACAGCTATTGCGTGAGGCCGCGAGGCATTTGCAACGCGGGCAATTTCCAACGGCGATGCAACGTTTGTCGCAAGCAATCGAAGCGTGGCCGATGGACCCGCAGCCGTATCGGCGATTGGTGGGATTACAAATCGAGATGGCTGATCAACTGGCGAAAATGGATCGGATGCGTCAGGGCCAACAGGCATATCACGAAGCGGTTGCCACATTGGGGCAGGCCAATGCCGCGGGTCTGGATGATCTGTCGCTGTTGATTTTACGGGCGCGGTTGCATGACTTTGCGGCAGAGCGGTTGGGAATGTCGTCGCGTCGTGAGCAGGCGGTTGCTGATTGGCGTGAGGTGATCGCGCGGGCGCCGGGGAATTTGGATGCGTTGCAACAGCTCGCACAATTATTGGAAAAAACAGGGGAAACCCGAGACGCGATGGTCATGTATCAGCGAACGCTGGCGGTCAGCGATGCGTTGTATCTGGATGTGTTGGATCAACTGCGTGATACAGAACGCGCAGCCATCGAAGCGCGAATCGCGGCGTTGGAAGCGGTACAGCCGTAGCGCGTTTTGCATGATTCGTGACCGCATGGCAATCCGGACGGGTCACTTAAGTGGCCAGTCCAGCGTGAATATCATGAGGCTTGACATTTTGCAAAACGCGGTAAAAACCAGGCGTTGTTAATCACCGCGTTGGGCGAGGGTTCGCGTGGCGATGGCGGGGATGCCTGCGATGGCGGTAATTTTTCGGGCCAACACATTGGCGGTGATCGCGCTGGGAGCAATCAGGAACAGCGTTGATCCCGAGCCGGTGACGTGCATGGCGAGTCCAGCATCACGTAATTGTTTGAGTAATTCGCCGAGCCGGGGTTCGACACGACAGGCGGGTAATTCCAGATCGTTGAATGGTGCATCGGGTGGCAAGGGTTCGGCTGTGACTTGTTGTTGCACGCGAGGCAGATCGACGCCTGTGGGTGAGGAAGATTCAGAGCGTTCGGTTTGTAGTTGATCAAATGCCTGATAGACCGGGCCGGTGGAGCAGCCGAACGGGGGGAAAGCCAGGACGATGGGGATCAAGTCGTGGCGTGGTGCCGGTTGTAAAGTGGAACCCAGGCCTGTGGCAATGGCTGAGGTTTGTCCCGCCAACACGTGGATCAGAAAAGGAATGTCACTGCCCAATGACGTGGCCAATTGATCGAGTGTGTCGCGTGATAAATTTAATTCGAAGAGCTGGTTCAAACCGAAAAACATGCCCGCCGCATCGGACGACCCGCCGCCCAAGCCGCCACCAGGTGGAATGCGCTTGGTGATGATGGCGTTCACAGCTAGTTTTCGATTGACGTGGGATTCAAGCAATGCGTGAGCGCGAAAGGCCAGATCACGTTCCAAGGGCCAATCGACTTGCCGATCCAGTTCGTCATCGAACGCGATGGTGAACTGGCTGGATTGATTGGCGTGATTATCGGTGAGGCGCGTCAATTGCAGATGGTCGGATAAATTGACGCCGATCATCCAACTGGCAATCGGATGCATCGCCTGACCATCGGGTGTGGTGGTGAGCGAACCGACTGACAGCGCCAGATTAATTTTGGCCGGACAGCTTAGTTGTAGCTGATTCGCCACGCGTTGAACCGAAAAATTTAGATTTGAAGAAATCGAATGGGAAGAATCACAACAGCGTGACATCATCAGGACTGGCTGCGGCGATATCCGTGCCGCCGCCCGCAGCGGTGATGCCTATGGCATTGTTGCTGCTGTCACTGCCATTGTTGCCATTATTGCCGTTGTTGTTTGAACCAGAAATATGGCTAGCTGACTGGCCATGCCCTTGGTCTAAAGATTGGTTGGCGGCATGGGCTGATGCTGCGACAACCGCGGGGGAATGCGGAATGGTTTTGAGGCCGTCGAGTTTGGCTGCGGCTTGCATGGCTGCCAATGTGGTGGCTGCGCCGAGTCCAGCATTGATGGCTCCGTGCATGACTGCCCAGGCTCGCAAGGCGGCATCTGGACTGCCGATGCGGTCTGCCCAGCGATCGATGATGGTGTAAATGTCACGCGGCAGCGGGGGTGGCGTAACGCCCTCGTAGGTGTCGGCGGGCATGGCTTGCCCATCGTTGGAGGCATTGTTGCCCACGCACGTCAGCCAAAACATCAGGCGATAGGCTTCGAGATCCTGCGTGGCCTGGACGTGATACAGCATGGCGCTGTCTTCGAACGATCCGTCAGCGTCGAGCATGATCAGCACCGGCTCAAACATACGCTGGGCGACTTCGAGCATCAGCTCACGTTTGTCAGTGAAATAACGATAGATCGAACCCACCGCGCATTGCAGTCGGCCTGCAATTTGTCGAATGGTGGTGGCTTCGTAGCCCAGTTCGTGTAAACAACCTGCGGTGACCGTGAGAATCTGTTCACGACTCAAATGCGTGGGTGATTTCTCGGGCGAAGGCGAGTCCGTGCCTTGCATAATGTCAGTCATAGTTCACCTCCATGTGAACGGCTGAGGATGTGGAAAATGCGAAAAAAACAAATACGTTTGATTGCTTTTGATGAGCTTGTAGTTTGCTCTTTTGATAGCGTTCTGTCAAGCGGGGGTATCTAGCGGATTTAGCGAGGTTACGAAATCAAGTACACAGCGCCAGTAGCCGGGTATCGCCCTGAAAAAAAAGGGGGCTACTCGTAGTTTTCCACAGGTGTACCTGTCGGCCCTATCGGCAAAATGGCATCGAAACGAACACAAAAATAACAAATTATTTTTCCATGCTCAGTTTATTATGCTCAGCCAACGCTCGGTTGGTGCCACCGCGTTTGTGTTGCGCGGCATACTGATGTCCAAACTGATCGTCGCGATGTTTGAATCTACCAATCGAGCGTGCCGTGCGATCGCAGGTCAGCCAACCATGCGGATTGATCATAAGTCGCGCGAGGTGTCGCGTGAGGTTTTGTGAGAGCGGGTTGTGTGCCCGTTCGTGTCCTGTTGGCCTGTTGTCATATTGTCATGTTGTCTTGGACGCCTTTGTGGGCTCACGCGTCGGTCACGCAACCGTCGGATGCGGTGGTCACCAGCTTGATGTATTTCCACAGCGTGCCTCGGTTGGCTTTGTACGCGGGTTTTTTCCATTGAGCCAGACGTTGGGCCATCTCATCGTCGGACACCGCCACGCTGATTTCGTGGCTTTCATCATCCACGGTGATTTCGTCGCCATCACGCACCAGAGCGATCGGGCCGCCTTCCTGGGCTTCGGGCACGACGTGACCAATGATAAAACCATGCGAACCGCCGGAGAAGCGACCGTCGGTGATCAGAGCTACATCATCGAGAAACCCTGCACCGGCCAGGGCGCTGGTGGGGGTGAGCATTTCTGGCATGCCCGGGCCGCCGGTTGGGCCTTCGTAGCGGATGATGATCACATCACCGCTTTGGATTTTGCCCGCTTCCAACCCGGCGATCATGTCTTCTTCGCAATCGAACACACGAGCAGGTCCGGTGAAACGCAGACCTTGCTTGCCGGTGATTTTGCCCACTGCGCCGCCGGGTGCGAGATTGCCTTTCAAAATGGAAATGTGTCCGCGTGGTTTTAGCGGCGCTTCCAATGGTGCGATGATGTCCTGATCAGGTGCCAGATCATCGGCGTCGGCGAGATTTTCCGCCAGCGTTTTTCCTGTTACCGTCAGACACGAACCGTCAATCAATTTTTCCTGCAACAGATATTTCATCACTGCGGGCACGCCACCGATCGCATGCAGATCTTCCATCACATATTTGCCTGAGGGTTTCAGATCAGCCAGCAACGGAATGCGTTTGCTCACAGCCAGAAAATCATCGATCGTCAGTTCCAGATCAAACGCACGCGCGATCGCAATCAAATGCAGCACGGCGTTGGTCGATCCACCCAATGCCGTGATCACCACCATCGCATTTTCCAGTGACGCGCGCGTCACGATGTCGCGCGGTTTGATATCGCGTTCCAACAATGTCAACATCGCTCGGCCCGCACGTTCGCATTCACTACGCTTGCGTGGATCTTCTGCAGGGGTACACGCGGAATACGGCAAGCTTAAACCCATCGCTTCGGCTGCGGTTGACATGGTGTTGGCGGTGTACATTCCACCACACGCACCGGCACCGGGGCAACTTTTGGCCACGATCGTTTCGCGTTGTTCCTCGGTGATCGTGCCTGCCAGTGATTGGCCGAATGATTGGAACGCGGAAACGATATCCAGCTTTTCTTCTTTGTCGTTGATCGTGGCGCAGCCTGCTTTGATCGTGCCGCCGTAAACCATAATGCTCGGACGATTCAATCGGCCCATGGCCATCATGCAGCCCGGCATGTTTTTATCGCAACCGGGTAGGGCGATCAGCCCGTCGTACCATTGTGCGCTCATCACCGTTTCAATCGAGTCAGCGATCAAGTCGCGCGACTGCAATGAAAATGACATGCCATCGGTGCCCATGGAAATTCCATCCGACACGCCGATGGTGTTGAATCGCATGCCGACCATGCCTGCGTCGGTCACGCCTGTTTTTACATCCACCGCCAAATCATTCAAATGCATGTTGCACGAATTGCCTTCGTACCAGACGCTGGCAATGCCAACCTGTGGCTTGCTCATGTCATCAGGCGTCAGCCCGGTGGCGTACAGCATGGCCTGGGACGCGCCCTGGCTTTTGGGTTGAGTGATACGGCTGGAAAATTTGTTCAGTTTGTGACTCATAATCGTTCTCGTTGGCCCATTGGGGTGAACCGCACAGGATATCAGATGTCGCTGTTCGAATGAATTCCGGCGCGGGGCTAATTGCAATTCAGGCTGAAAAATCACCATTCATGATGGCATGATAGGCCGTGACGCCACGCTCGAGTTGATCCAGGGCAATACATTCGTTTTTCGTATGAGCCATTGCAATATCGCCCGGCCCGAGTACCAGTGTCGGCACATCGGCGGCTGACAGATCAGCGCCGTGCGTGGCGAATGGGACACCCAACGGCTCGCCGTCCAGGCCACATGATTGCAATGCTGATTGCACCACCGGCAAAAATGAGGCGCTGGATTCCGGTGGTAATGGGCCGACTTGAAATGACACCTCGACGTCATTGTCCGTGCCGCAGTTGGCTAAAAATGTTTTTAAACCATCGACCACCTCCGCCAGATTTTCGCCTGGTACAAGACGACGATCGAGATCAATTTCGCAGCAATCTGGAATGATGTTGACCAGCACGCCACCGCGAATCATGTTGACGCTGGCCTGGGCTTTGCCTGTCATGGGATGCGATGCCTGTAGTTTGGGAATGTAATCTGATTCGAGTGCATCAATGACGCGCATCATCATGGATATCGCTGATCGACCACGCGAGGGATCGGATGAATGGGCCGCCACCCCACGTGTCGTCACATGAAAACGTGCATCGCCATTGTGCGCGATGATCGGCCGTAACAGCGTAGGCTCGCCCACAATCGCGGCGATGATTCCACCAGGTAGTTGGCCCATGTCGTTGGTGGTGAATGAACGAATGCCGAGCATGCCGGACTCTTCGTCAATGGAAAATAACAGCGCGACATTGTTGGCACGTTCGGTCTGTTGTGCGTATTGACGCAATGCCCACAACATCGCAGCGCCGGTGCCTTTGGTGTCGCACGCGCCTCGGCCATGCAATGTCGGTGGTGTGCGGGGGGATGATTCGTCTGTGATTTGTGCCGCAAACGGGTCGATAGTCATGCCATCGACCGTCACCGTGTCCACATGACTATCAAACAAAATCCACCCCCCCCCCACGTCCCCCCCCACACACCCCACGTTACCCTTGGTTTTTCCCTGCGTACTGGTTGTTTCAATTTCGCAGGGGACAGTGATCAACAACTGATCGGATCGGCCAGTGACGGGCAAGCGTTGTGTGGTCAATTGCCATGAGGTGGCCCAGTGATCCAGCTTGTCGATCAAGGGTTGTTCGGCCAGCGGATCGCCACTGCGCACCGTGTTGACCGTCGGCGTCTGCACCATCATTTGCAACAGTTCGATCACATTTTTCGGAATATTCATTTCTGATTTCATGAGACACACAGGATAACATGCGGGCATGCATATGGGCATGGATAAGGACATGAATATGGCGCGAAACCTGAACACGGCCCCGGGGTTGGCTCATGAAACGCAACGCCTGATTGAACGTGCTGATCGTCGGATCATCGTGGGGATCGCAGGATTACCAGGCTCGGGTAAATCCACGCTGGCGGATCGCCTGCATCATGCGTTGGAAAAAATCGAGCAGGGCATCAGCGCGGTGATTCCGATGGATGGTTTTCATTTCACCAATCCCACGTTGGATGCGATTCACATGCGCGATCGCAAGGGGGCGCCCGAAACTTTTGACGTGGCTGGTTATTTGGATTTGTTGCAACGCCTCAAAACGCAAGCTGAGGGTGATAGCCCAATGGCTTTCCCCACGTATGATCGTGCGGTGCATGAACCGGTTTGGGCAACGACGGCTCGGGTACATGCTTCTGTGCGGATCGTGATTACCGAAGGCAACTACCTGTTGTTGGATGAGCCATGTTGGCTACCAATTTACGAATTGATGGATGAGACGTGGTGGCTGGATACGTCGTGGGAAGTGGCACGCTCGCGATTGTTGGATCGACATGTGCGTGGCGGACGATCGCATGATGATGCGCTGGCCCACATTGCTCGCAATGATGAACCCAATGCCCGACGGATTTTGCAGCATCGTCGACCAGCCAGTTGTATCATCACACAGGTTTGACCGCCAGAAATTAACCGGAAATGATTATCCCATGTGTGGGGTAGCACGCCGTCGGGTGGGATTGAAAATCACATTGTCGTGGCCGGGGATGATCGTGTCAGCGATTTCGATGGCCTCGGTCAAACTCTCGCGGGCTTGTTCCAGGTTGTAACACCCACGCAAGACTTGTCCCTGCTCCAGATGTTCCATCGATGCCACAGCATCGCCAGCGACCAACGTGGTGGTGGCTGCTTCCAAAAGTAACAAGCCACAGGTGCCCGGTGTGAATCCCGGCAAGGGAAACAGATCGACCTGTTTGGCCAACTGATCCGCCGCGGGCTGGCAACGTTGCAGAATCGCAATGTCCTGCTTGAGCGCATTGGCGATGTCGCCATCGTCGGCACCGGCGGGGGCTTGGGCTTGTTCGTCTTCGACTTCTTTCAAACGGCTGACTAAGAGGTTTCCCACAATTTCCCGTTCGGCTTCGGATATCCACCACTTGGCTTCGGTGAATGCTGCGAGCCCTTGACGATGGGCGGGACGAAAACAGGTCAGAAAGACATCGGTCACCTGTTCGGGTTTCAAGCCACTGCGTTCATGCAGTCGCGCGGCAATCACCTGTGGCGGCAAACCCGGATCAACCAGAATCACTCGCTTCTCGCTGCGAATCAACACGGTTGTGGCGTGGGGCGTTCGGGTCGCGGCGGTTTCCTGCCAGAGGTCGTGTCGGCTCAATGCCCCAATGCTGATGATGCGATAATTCATGAAGGTTTAGTTAAAAGTTAAAAGTTAAAAGTTGCTTATGGAAAAGCGTTGTGGTTTTTGACGGCTTGAAACTAATCGGCGAAGCCATCGATGTGATGGTGACGGAATTTTTCGCCGAGGGTATTTTTTTTCGCCTTGAGACGTTCGATCACGGTAGCGGGTAACAGCCGATGCAGTCGACTGATTTCGCCGCCGATAGCAATTTGTTTGATCAGGCTGGAACTGGTGAACGAATAGGCATCGCCGGTCATGATGAAAACGGTTTCGATATCTGCCACAGCCCGGTTGGTCAGGGCCAGTTGAAATTCGTGATGCAGATCGGTTGAATTGCGCAGGCCGCGAAGGATGGCCGTCGCACCGACTTGCCCGGCATAGTCTGCGGTGAGGATGTCATAAGTTTTAACCGTGGCGTTATCAATTTTTTCATCACGCAAAACGGCCTCGATCATTTCGATGCGTTCCTGCGTGGTAAACAATGCTCGCTTGGCGGGATTACGACCCACCGCGACGATCAATTGGTCAAACAACATGCGGCCGCGCCGTATCACATCGAGGTGGCCGTTGGTAAACGGATCAAATGTGCCGGGAAATAATCCAATGCGGGACGGCCCGGATTTTTTCGCGGTTGGGGCAGATGTCGCCATCGGCGTTTTTTCAGTGTTGGGCTGGGTTTTTGCCATGTTGGGAGTATACCCGGGGATAATTTTCAAAAAAATTGCCGTTTAGGCTGGCCAAGACTGTCTCTGAATTGGATAGTTAGGGTGTTGCCGAAACGGAGTCATGAAACGGTAAGACAATGCAAAAAACGTGTTTTTGCGAGCCTAACCGAGATTGGCCACGTCAGGCATCATAGGATTATGGTGAGAACACCGACAATTTAACACTTTCCAGGCGATCTGATCTTTATTCCTCAGGTCCATCCCTCGACGGGCACGTCGCTCGTTGATTGTCCCAAGCCCTGGATCGGGTCTCGTACCGGCTTGCCTCCCCGGTCGAGACCCTTTTTTATTGGGGCCAGACAGGGGCCAGACAATGGTTCATAAAATTCGTTTGATCCCTGCTCGCACCGGACCGCATTTGCCCGTATCATTTCCGGTCCTATGAGCATACTCGTCGACAAAAATACCAAAGTAATCTGTCAGGGCATCACCGGCTCAGCCGGCGCTTTTCACACCAAGGGCTGTCTGGAATATGGCACGCAAATGGTCGGTGGCGTTACGCCCAACAAGGGAGGCCAAAAAGATCCCAACGGCCTGCCGATTTTCAACACGGTCAGCGAAGCGGTGGCATCCACCGGCGCAACGGTCAGCATGATTTTTGTGCCGCCGCCGTTTGCCGCTGATGCGATTCTCGAAGCGGCCGACGCAGGCATCACGTTGATCGTGTGTATCACCGAAGGCATTCCAGTGCTCGACATGTGCAAGGTCAGTGAAGTGCTGGCTCAGCCACGCTATCGCGGCGTGCGATTGATCGGTCCGAACTGCCCCGGCGTCATCACACCCGGCGAATGCAAAATCGGCATCATGCCCGGCTACATTCATAAGAAGCCTGCCGACGCCGAAGCCAAACGCTCGGTCGGCATCATTTCACGATCCGGCACGCTCACCTACGAAGCGGTCTGGCAATGTTCCAGTCGTGGCATCGGCCAAACAACCTGCGTCGGTATCGGTGGCGATCCCGTGCGTGGCATGAACTTCGTCGATGTGTTGGTCATGATGAATGCTGACCCGGAAACCGACGGCATCGTCATGATTGGTGAGATCGGCGGCACCGATGAAGAGGCCGCTGCTGAGTTCATTAAATCGCATGTCACCAAGCCGGTGACAGCGTTCATCGCGGGCCGTACCGCACCTCCCGGACGACGCATGGGTCATGCCGGCGCCATCATTTCTGGTGGCGAAGGTGGCGCAGAATCCAAACTGGATACGTTGCGTGATGCGGGTTGTCACATTGCTGAAAGTCCTGCGGACCTGGGTTCGACCATGGCCGCAGCGCTGGGCTTGTGAGCAACGCACATAACGCGACGCGCACAATAAAAATTAAAAATTAATTGACAACAATTTTGTCACACAAGCACGAATGGTTTTTCCATTCATGCTTTTTCGTGCGCGGGTGATGTGCAAATGAACGATCAGCGGCGCGGATTGCGCCCGCTATGTCGTCGTGGCGTGTGTGGCGGTTCGTGGGAATGGTCCTGCGTTGTGTCACCTGTTGCAGAGGTGGGCGTGGCTGGTGGTGCGGATGGGGTGGGAGTTGGAGAGGCGTGTGTGGTGGGGGGATGACTGTCACCGCTATCGGATGAGCTGGGCGCATGGGACGCGCTGGCGTTTGTGGATGACGCTTCCCGGGCATCATGTGAGGGGGCATCCTGATTGGTGCGTCCAAAAATCATTCGGCCAGCACTGGTTTGCAAGGAACTGGTGACGACCAGATCGACCATTTCGCCGAGGAAACGCCGGGAATTTTCCACCACGACCATGGTGCCATCGTCGAGATAGCCCACGCCCTGTCCGGCACTTTCGCCGGGTTTGATAATTTTGATTTCCATGGTTTCGCCGGGCAAAACCACCGGTCGCAGCGCTTTGGCCAGATCGTTGAGATTGATGACTTCAACGCCACGCAACTCGGCGATTTTGGCCAGATTGACATCATTGGTCATGATGCGACAGCGTGAATTCTGGGCCAACGATACCAGTTTCTGATCCACCCCCGCACCCTCGGCGTCGGCCTCTTCAATCAACAGGTCAACACTCGGATCCGATTGCAGCTTTTGCAATGTTTCCAAGCCTCGTTTCCCGCGGGCACGGCGTAACTTGTCTGATGAATCAGCGATGTTCTGCAATTCATTGAGCACGAATCGCGGAACGATCAGACCGCCTTGGGAAATGTGCGTGGTAATGATGTCGACGATCCGGCCGTCGATGATGACCGATGTGTCTAACAACGTGGGGCGTTGGCCACGCACATCCTTGGCGAATTCCACGTAAGGAATGACGAATCGGAAATCGTCCTTGGTTTGTAGGACCAGCGTGATGCCGACATAAGAGGTAATCAGGCCGATGAAGACCTTAACGCCCTCGAGCAAATTGAGATAGGCATCGCGCGGGCTTAATAATTTATCTTCTTTGATACCCGACCGGATTAATTCGTCAGCATTGGGTAACACGTCCGCATAATTTGGAGCCGTGAGCAGGGCGATCAGATCCACAACAAACGACAGGGCGTAGGCCGCGATCAACCCCACGATCAGGCCGAGGAACACCCCCGAAACCGCGGACAGTTTTTTGTGAGGCGTAAAAACATCGACGGAGATCACGATGGCAGCCAGTCCCAAAGCTCCGCCGAGCATGAGGATGACCTTGTTGAGCGGGACCGCCAGTCCGACCTGTGAAGGCAGGACGTAAAGTGTGGCCACCGCAGCAGCCAGCAATAGAAAAACGCCACGAAGAATGTAGGAAATCATGATGTCAGCCCTGAAAGAGGTATGAAATGATGGGCAAAGCCTAACGGGTATTTATGGTATTAGCATAGACGGGAATCGCACGCGGGCCAAGTGCGGGTGTGAATATGATCAGCGGAATATGGTAAGATGCTCGGCCCGCGATCGGTTGCAGGATGCCCCTGCGATTGGCCGCGTTGTGGAAAGACGGCCGGGCCCGATGCACGGGTTGGCTTGTGAACCGGGTCAGGCCTTGACCGGAGCAGCCCTAAGCGATGTCAGCCCGGTGCCGCCGGTGTCCTGGCCGTCTTTCCATGATGCGGTGGTGAATTGCGAGAGGAATACCGTGAGGGTGATACTTGTGTGGGGCCAAGGTGTGTGGGACCAAGGTGTGGGGGAAAAACGGGGGTAACGTGTGCGGGGCAAAAGTGCAGAGGAAAAGTGGGGGGCGAGTGGGAAAATACTGGGGGGGCGGTTACGATTGATCTGGTCATGGCATACACAGTTCTAGCTCGGCGATATCGGTCAACCTCTTTTGAGGAGGTGGTGGGGCAGGAGCCGATTGCCAAGACGCTACGCAATGCGATCACCACCGGACGGGTCGCCCATGCGTATCTGTTTACCGGGACACGCGGGGTGGGCAAAACATCGATGGCCAGGTTGTTCGCCCGAGCGCTCAATGCTCCGGACACGGTGAGCGATGCCCCGAAGTTGCCTGATGCCGAATACCCGGAGCAGGACGTGCAAGGCCGGATGGCCGAGGCGATCATGCGTGGCGACGATCTGAATGTGATCGAAATCGACGGGGCCAGTAACAATAAAGTTGAAGATGCCCGTGATCTGATTGCCAATGCGGGCTTAGCACCCACAGCCAACGCGCTGTTCAAAATTTACATCATTGACGAGGTTCACATGTTGTCGATCAGTGCGTTTAACGCGCTGCTCAAAACCATGGAAGAACCGCCCGAGCATGTAAAATTTATTCTGTGCACCACCGAAGCGCACAAGGTGCCCGCGACGATTCAATCACGCTGTCAACGATTTGATTTTCGCAACATTGCCACGCCGCGTATCGCCGAACATTTGAAAGCAGTGTTGGCCAAGGAAGAAGTGGAGTCGGCCGATGAGGTGATCTGGCAATTAGCACGATTGGGCAACGGCTCGATGCGCGATGCCTTGTCATTGTTGGATCGACTGATCGCGACTGGCGATCGGCCTTTGACTGAACAGACGATCGAGCAAATGCTCGGGTTGCCGCCACAGGATCTTGTCGTGGGATTGATCGATGCAATGGCGGTTGGCGATGCAGGAACGGCGTTGCAGCGCACCAGTGAATTGTTGTCGCGGGGTATTGCTCAGGATCAATTGCTGGAAGTGTTGATCGAGCGATTGCGGCAATTGATGTTGATCCGCAGTGTGGGCGTTGATAGCGAATTGGTGGAACTGTCTAACGATGCCGCTGATCAAGCTGCGAAACAAGCTGAGCAGTTTGATGTGCCCGCGTTGGTGCATATGATCGCACTGTGTGAAAGTCTGGGGCGATATGGCAAAAGCAGTTCAACGCCACGCGCATTGCTGGACGCGGGGATTGTGCGTTTGGCATTGGCGGAAAAAATGGCAGACGTTTCTGCACTCCTGAGCGGACGCGTCGGCCCTGCGTCGACAAGCGGCTCAAAAAAAAAAGTAACCCCAGCCCCCTCCCCAGCCCCCCTCACACGCAACGCCCCCCACGTTCGCCCGGCAATTCCCGGCGTTGAAGCTAATCGGGGCAAGCGAGCTGATCATGATGCGGCGCATCGATCAACAGCCAGTGCGAATAATGGTGAAGCGCAGACTTTGGCACCCCTGCCAATCACCGGTCATGTGCCGGATATTTGGCAGCGCGTGTTGGAACTGATTCGCCAACGGCCATCAATGAGTTGGGTTAAGCAATTGCGTTTGACCGAAATCGATCAGGCCAATGCCGTCGCGAAATTACAACAGCCCGGGCGTCTTAATGTGGCCCGTTTCATCAGCGAACGACAGCACGAGCAACTGGCGGAGTTGTTTAGTCAGGTGTTTGGCAAACGTGTCCGTGTAGAGATTGCCGCGAGCACCGGCGGGGGGGGCGATGCCAATGATGGCAATGATCGCGGAAATGGAAATGGTAATGGCGGAGCGGTGAATCTTGCTGATCGCAATGCCTCGCGAACGAATGGATCAAGTGGCCAAGGCACACCAGATAGCCCCATTGATCGACGTGCTCTGTTATCGATGCCATTGGTGAAAATGGTCGCGGATCGTTTTTCGGTCACACTGGTTGATGCCCGGCCTGAACCGACGATTAATAATACCGTCGTGGATCAAACTTCAGAACAGAATTCGCGGCAAACCACAGGCCATTCAGCAACAGACCCACAAGCCACAGGCCAACCCCCGTTGATAGCTCGAGCGTTTGAGGCAGCAGATAACAACGATGTGTTAATGGATGCGGAACTGGATGAAGATGACGATGATTGATAAACGTCACGGAGACAAACATGTTTGATCAACTGAAAAATTTAAAAGGATTGGCTGGCCTGATGGGACAGGCTGGGCAGTTCAAAGAAAAGATGGAACAGATGCAGGAAGAGCTGGCTCGCCAAACGGTGGTGGGTGATGCCGGTGCAGGTGCGGTTCGTGTGACCATCAATGGAAGGTTGGAAGTCGTACGTGTGGAATTGGATCGGGTGATGATCGCGACATTGGCGGGCCCCTCTACTCCGTCGGAGTCAAGCGTTGAAGATGATCGTGCAACTACCGCCACATCTGCGGGACAAACGGATCAGGAAATGGTTGAGGAATTGATCGCCGCAGCGATTAACGATGGCATGGCTCGTGCGCAGGAACTCGTTCGTCAGGAAATGAGTAAAATCACAGGCGGCTTGGATCTATCCAGTATGGGTGGCCCCGGTGGTTTTCCTGGATTGAGTTGAGCACAAGAAAACTCTAATACCAATCAAAAAAACGCGTGTGGTTTATAGTTAGCCGCCGCATTTATGGCGGCGCAATGGCCTGTGTTTGCCCAACGATTCACGCCGCTATGAAGGCGGCGGCTAACGGGGAATCATGCACAAGAATTTGATGGAATCCGTATAAGAGCGCGCGTGAAACGTAGAATTTTCCATGGGAAATGCGAGGGTGGTACGTGTGTTGTAGCGCGCGGAAGAAATGTGGGGGCGAGGTATGGGGGGGAGTGGGGGGTTAGGATATGTCGCGGTTGCTTTTCTTTTTTGGGGGGGTATTGCTGAATCGATAGACGACCGGATCGTCGGTAGAATTGGCATGGTCGACCGATTTGGGGGTGTCGAAATCTACGATCTCGTTTGGATTGACTGTGTAGGGATGATCGCGTTGCTTGTTTTGCGATTGTGAAAGCGCTCGCAGCGCTGCCAGATGCGACGAGTTGTGGGCTTTGCGCTTCTGACGATGTTCGAGCCACATCAGTAAACCCAAGCCCGCGTTGTATAGCAGAATCATCAGGATCACTCCCGCGAGTGCAAACTCCCGAGGCTGCAAATCCAGTTGGCGATGTAGAAAAAACACATCACCCCATGCGTGCAGGTTGGCTTCCAATTGTTTCGAGCCAAGGATCGGGCCCAGTCCGAGGCTGGGAAAATCCTCACGAAACAGACGGGGTATGTCAGGCAAGGTTGCCCATATACCACCGACGGTCATCGTGATGGGAATCCAACGCCAGCCACGTTGCCGAATCATGCAAAGTGCAGCAGTGCCTGCACCGGCAAAGCCCATTCCGACGGCAAAATGCATTGATGTCCAGGCCATGGTGTTGTTGCTCAGTGATGCTCGGTCAAGTGTACGTTGAACGGAATGATGAATAACATTTGCGTCGTAGCAAACAATTCGATTGCTATACGTTTCGGTTAAATCGCATGGATGGTTTACGCTGCGCTGCGTTGGTTTGATCGGGTTGCATCGGTTTGTGTTTCTATCTGCTGGGTATCAATGTCATGGTTGGCACGACGTGATCTGTCGTTCAGGTTGGTCATCAGATTTGTCGCAGCCTGTGCCCAGTTGTGATGCGTTTCAACACGATGTCGTGATTCACGGGCCAACCGATGACGCAAGGCTGTGTCGGACCAGATGCGCGTCAGCGCATTGACGTATTCCATGGGGTGATTGCATATCATCGCGTGTCGGCCTGTTTCCAATCCCAAGCCCGCTACTGCCGTGGGTGATGCCACGACGGGCATGCCCATAGCCATTGCTTCGAGTAATTTGTTTTTGATACCACCACCACAGCGAATAGGTAACACTGCCGCTGCGGATTGCGCGGCAGCCTCTGCGATGTTAGTCACTTCGCCGACGATCTCAATCCCAGGCTGATGGCCCAATGCGCGAATGTCATCGGTGACGCCTCGGCCGATGATTTGCCAACGCGCGCCATGGCAATAGGTACGCACCAGTGGCCACACATGTTGAGCAAACCACATCACCGCATCATGGTTGGGTTCGAATGTGTA
The DNA here is from genome assembly GCA_030426385.1 of Phycisphaerae bacterium. Classification (GTDB taxonomy): domain Bacteria; phylum Planctomycetota; class Phycisphaerae; order Phycisphaerales; family Phycisphaeraceae; genus JAUHYI01. Next base: position 27,954 of record JAUHYI010000030.1, on the reverse strand, counting down.
ATTGCCCCAGAATACGACGGAACGTTGGGTGATCGTGCGAGTCGATGGGGAAGAAGTTTGTGACATATCGGCACAAGAATGTGGTGCCGTTTGAAATCGATCAAGATCAACGCCGTTGGGAATACAGACGCTCGGAGATCCTGTGATGCGTTGCAGCCAGGTTGTATCGCGTGGTGATACACCAATGACCGCGTCAAGGTGTCGGCCGAACAAACGTTCAATGCTGGTGTGTTCGAGCATGGAACGCAATCGTGCGGGCCAATGACGTAACGATTCGTGCCGTAAACATGACGCGTGAAAGTAAGCCATTTCATCAGCGGCATACCAGACGCGTTGTAGATTCGGTTGGTCGCGCAGCGCACTGAGCAGTATCACGCCGTCGAGTCCTAGCGCGATGACGCGTTTGGGTTGATGACGTTGGACCAATTGGATGACGCCCGCCACCGTTTGAATTTCCGAGAGGTACTGCACCATGCGCAACCGCGCTTTAGCCATTGGGCCACGCATGGCCTGCACCGCCGACGCGATCATCTCCTCGGTGACCGCGTCGGGGTTAGGCCAATAGCGAGTCATGCTTGTCAGAGCTATTAGAGCCCCTGCCGGATTAGGCTCAACGCAAGCGATGCCAACACGCTGTCCTTGATCGGATAAGGCCTGAGCCATATGAAAACCATGCACGCGATAGCCACGGTCCTGCGGCCACATCGGTCGCAGGCTGACAAACAATGTGTCCAGGTGGTCGTTGTCATTCGTTGAATGATTCATGCTGCACGTCGTTGTGGTAATTCGGGGAGCTGTGGGTTTGTTGTCGTTGACTGCGTGGTGGTTGTCATCGCACGACCAGGGATGGTCGATTCCATCACGTCAATAAATTTTTGGGCGGTGTTTTTCCATGTGCGGGTTAACAACTGCGCAGTGCCATGACGAATGTATTCGTTGCGTGTGTGATCGTCTGTCATGAGTTGATTCAAGCCAACGGTGATGGCCATTGTTTCCGTTGGATCAATCAGCAATGCCGCGTGTCCAGCCACCTCAGGCAAGCTGGTCACCTGACTGGTTAATACCGCTGTTCGAGCTGCAAAAGCGTCTAAGATTGGCAGGCCGAATCCTTCCGACAGGCTTGGGTAGGCCAGTACCTGCGCTTCGCATAGCAAGGCGTTGGCATCAGCATCATCAAGATAGCCATGCAACTGGATGTCATCGGCTTCGCCAGTTTTTTGTACGTGCTGTTGGCATCGGTTTGTAAAATATTGCTTGCCGGATTCATCCAGGCCCACGATGCATAGTTGCCAACCAGCCCGATGAGATAACGCCAGCGCATGCCACGCGTCTATCAGTCGTGCCGTATTCTTTCGGGGTTCTCGTGAGCCATAATGCAATACCGTGCGTTGTTTCAAATTGAATTTCTGACGAACCTGTTGTCGTTCGATTTCGTCGATATGTGTGAGCGATACATCTGCGGCCCAAGGCACCACGTTGATGCGTTGAGCATCAACCCCGTAGCGATCGATCAGGCGCGAACGCGTGTGGTTTGAAACCGTGACGATGGCCGCTGCATGTTGGCATGATGAACGCACGGATTTTTCAAATTGTCGAATCGTCGCAACGTCATAGCCCGCGGGCAAATCCAACGGAATTAAATCGTGAATGGTTGATATCACCGGCACCGGCGTGCAGGATGGAAATTGATTGGCGGGGCAATGCAAAGCATCCACACCATCAGCCCACGCTGCTAGCGGTAAGCGATATCGTTGCCACCAATCAAATCGGTCGCCCACCATTTCGATCGGCCGGGGGATCAGTCCGAGGGAGTGTGATAGGTCATCGATCTGTGCACGGATTGAATCCGATTCCGCACGTCGGTGATAGGCTAGGATTTCCCAATCAGGACGTAATTGCCGAACATGCCGATACATTTCAATCAGCGATTTAGCGATTCCTCGCCGCTGATTTCGAAACATCCATCGTGCATCCAGGCCTAGTCGCATAGGTAAACTATCGGTTGATCCGGCTTCGCAATTGACCGCACAAATCGCATAACCGTCACAATCCGATCGGAGTATGACGACTGCTTCAAATCGCGGTGGGGTGCTGTTTTTATCAGCCCGCGGTTCAGGATTGGCAGGCCGATGAAAGGATAAGTTTGGATTGCGAAACGTCCGATAACGGATGCGTTACGGTTTGGAATCGCGTTGATATGGTCTGAATTATGCGGCTTGATTGCCACGCCACAGGGCAGCACGTACCTGTTGCGAAGCGAGCCACCAAGGCCGACGTAACAGGGCAAGCCACGGCCGTCCCTGTGCCTGATCAATGGCAAGCGAACGTGTTTGATAACCCATTCGCTTGCGTAGTCGGCGTTGATCGGCGCGCGATAATTGCGAGATATATTGCTTTTCAATTTCGATGAGTGCTTCACGAAATCGCAACGGCGAGCCACAGGATTTACTCGCATCGTGAAAGCGATAGGTGGCCAATACATGATCGACGACATGCAAGCTAGTGCCACTGGCCAGGAAGCGACACCATAATTCAAAATCCATGCAATAGCCCAACGATTCGTCCAACAGGCCATGCTCATCGGATAGCGATCGGCGCCAAAATGTAGCAGGTTGCAAAATATTAAACGGCACATCACGGATCAATGTCCCCGGCAACGTGAAATCACCGGAGGGATACATGTCATTCAATCGCTGATCATTCGCATCAATGGCACGGCACGCGCCAGTCATCCATGCTTCTTTCGGATGATCGCGAAAAAATGAACCAATGCATTGCAATGCGCCAGACAATAACGTGTCATCGGAATTCAGCCAGCCCAGCACATCGCCATCAGCGTGCGAAAACCCCTTGTTTATCGCATTCGATTGCCCATTGTCAGGCTCGATGATGACGATATCGATGCAATGGCGATAGCGCTCAATGATCTCGATCGAGCCATCGGTGGAACCACCATCGACAACGATATGCTGCAGGTTTGGGTAATCCTGCTCATGCACACTGCGCAGTGTTCGCTCTAGAAACTCAGCCTGATTAAACGAAGGTGTGACCAGACTGATGCGTGGCATTTTCGAATTATTGTCCGTAGGCGTATTCATTAACATGTTCGCATCAACATCATGTGTTCAAGTTGTCAGTAACATTGTGGGCTGAAGGCTGAAGTTTATTTTGGCAGATCAGGCTGCGGCCTCCGCTTTTTGCGGGGACGCTTGCGCGATCGTTTCGTACCAGTCGCAATAGGTTTCAATTTGGTTTGTCAGGTTGTAATGCAACGACGCTCGTTTGGCGGATGATTCGCTAAAACCATGCGACATGCCTGAATCATTCAGGATCATGCCGATGCGATTTGCCATTGATGAAGCATCATCGGGCGGAATTAAAAATCCAGTGTCGCCATCCACAATTTGTTCAGGGATGCCACCCACTGCCGTGGCTACCACTGGTGTGCCACAAGCCATAGCTTCAATGACGCAATTCGGAAAGGTATCGGCTTTCGCGGCGTGCACGTAAACATCAGCGGCTTGGTAATAGGCGGCCATTGCTTGAGGCGTTGATTGGTAGGGCACAAAACGAATGGTTGCAGGTCCAATTTTTTCGTCTGGTTCATCACTACCCACAGCCAGAAACAAGATGCGTTTATGGCGTTGATCGTTTGCCAATCGTTCCACCGCTTCGCGCATCATTCGGAAATTTTTCCAAACGCTTTGTCGAATTCCATTGGCGGCAAACATCAGGATCGATGCTTCATCCGAGGAGGGCAACCCCAGATCACGCCGAATTGCATCCCGATCCATTGGACGAAATACATCCAAATCTATGCCATTGGGAATCACCCGCGCTTCGGTCACGGCGGGTTGCAGAATGGATTGTTGCACTTTGTCCATCAACCACTGGCTCGGCGTCGCTATGGCGAATCGCGATTGTTCGTAGATTCGCTTTTTGAGGGCATAGTTTTCGGCTGTCGCATCAATTTCAATCGCAGGATACAGCGATAAATCGGGACAGTCCCCGCATCCGGATCGCCAACGATCGCATCCCATGGAATGGGCACAATGCCCTGACATCATCCACGCATCATGCAATGTTAAAAGGGTTGGAACGGATTGACTGATGGCTGGCAATTGTCGCAGATCAAAATAGCCGCCATGCAAATTATGCGCATGAATCACTTGTGGGCGGTGCGGGGGGAGCGACAGGATGTTTGATGTGCCTGGGTAATGAAAATCTTCGTGGCCACGTTGTTTGGATTGATGTCGAATTGGCTCTGCCGTTTTTCGCAACCATTGTGCGCCACGCCATGATCCACGAAATGCGTCAGCTTGTTCCAATCGATTCGCTATGCCCAGGGCCAAACGAACAGGTATCGGTTTGGCTTGCGCATGGCTGATTTGAAAAATTCGCGCATCATCACGACGGCGGCGGCCAACAGCCATATAGCTGTCCAACCCTTGCGATAATCCACCCCGATGCAGGTTATACGCAACTTGATCGGCACCACCACCCTGGTCGGCAGTATTCACTTGCAGGATTGTTTTAGGCATCGAACCACTCCCGCAAATGGCGTTCAAACGTATCACCATCCCAGTTACGCACCAGCATGCGTGGCACGCGATATCGATCAGTGGCAGATTCATTGATGCCAGGGAAATTGGCCATCGCATGCTTAAACTGACTCTGACGAGTAATCGACATGGTTTGGTCATTAAAGGATGACCGACTGCCATAGGGATAGGAAAATGCTGTGATAGGGCGGTTTAATATCTGTTCCAGATCGCGTTGGCAACCCAGAATTTGATGACGCTGTTCATTGCTCGAGTGCGCTGCTAACTCCACATGATTGATCGTGTGAGCACCGACATGAATCAAATCATTGTCGAGCATTTGTAATTGTTCGCTTGTCGTGACGCGGTGCGTAGAACGACAGGGCACATCGCATTTCAATTGTCTTGCTAGTTCTGTGATCGCTTCGTTGCGTTTAGCCGCGGACCATGGTCGCAACAATTCACACCATTCGCGATAAACCCAGGCTGGACTGTTTTGTGGGCAATCATCGAGCGCGGACCAGTTTGGAGAAGTGATTAACTGAGGATCAACATGCCATTCGTGCGGCGATTGATTGCTGTTTAATCGTAGGGCGATGGGAGTTTTAACATGGTCGAAAAACAATGTTTCAAGGGCATCCCAATAAAACTCGAGCGACTGATCTACAAAACCGCTGGCCACATAAACGGTGGCGGGGATGTTATGGCGTTCCAGAATTGGTTTGGCTTCGGTCAAATTATCATTGTAGCCATCGTCAAATGTCACCATCACTTGCTGGTTGGTGTTATGTTTGTCATCAAATGCCGATGTGGAAATTGGCTGCGCAAATTTACGCAATACTTGCATCTGTTCATCAAAATTTTTCGGGCTAACCGCGAGTAATTGTGGGTCACGGTTTAATAGTGTGACACGGTGGTAACACAGGACCAGTGTGCGCACGCGCATGTGTCGCTTCCACCAGCGTGTTGCCACGCGAACAGGTTGCCGTAGTGGGGCGGTAATCATTTATGGACCTCCCGTTTAATCGCGCGAACCGCAATGACCACTTGATAGTCTGGATCATGGTGGGCTAATTCATCCGCACGTATTTCATGGGTGGCCAAGCCTTGTAGAAAAGCGCAAGCGGTTAACACGTTGCCATATGTCACGACTTCGACATTGGCTTCGCCAAAAACTTTGCCAAACGAACGCTCCATACTCAGCGAGGTGAATCGCCAGAATTCTCCCCATCGGTCCATGTCATACCGACTGATCTGCGATATGCCTGATACTGTAATCAAAGCGGCGCCATCATTTTTCAGGCTATGGTGTATGCCCGTGATGGCTGCGTGAAAATCTTCGATCATTCCCAGTGTCTGGGTTGCGATTAAGCAATCGTAACGATTCTCTGGGATGCCTTCGCCAGTGGCCAAGTTGCCAACGAGAGTCGCATCGGGATTGTCCTTGGTCACGTGTAGCACATCGCCACATACGACATTTTCGCTGCCGAATTTTTTTGTGTAAAACGAATCGCCAACTTCCAGAACGTTCCCACGCATGTCATCGCGATGTTGTTTTATAAATATTTCAATAAAATGTCGATCAATCGGCAAGCCACGATCCAGACCAAATTTTCGACTGACCGGTTCCAATCGGCGCAACCCACTCCAACGCACCGGGGCATACCGTCGGGCGACGTCAATCATCCGTTTGGACAGGAGTGATTTGATCACCTTTTTTAACATTTACGAAACCAGTAGTAGCATTCGTAGGACGTATGGCAACCCAATCGTCCAGGTCGTTGCATGTCATCAAAACGTTCGATGGCGTCACGTACCATGGTTGTTTCATCATTGGCCACCTGCGGCATTTTGATGTGACGGTCGCGCTCGTCAAGCCATCGGCGTAATCGATAAGAGGCCGGTAATTTGCGCAGCAGTTGTTTCGCGCAATACGCCCGTTGTGTCGGTGTGTTGATGAAGCCGCCATGGCCGATGAGTTTGAGTTGATGTTGTTTAGCTGCACCGATCAATCGGCCCGGACGGATTGCGTCATCAACCGGTTGTATCGTGCGATATAAATCGAGTTTTTTTAGCAATGCCCACATATACGTGTCAGTCACGATTGAAATCATGCCTCCGGCTTTAACGACGCGCGACAGTTCGCCCAGCCAAGCCAGCGGCTCTGGTATGTGTTCGATCACGGCTGCTGCAACCACTGCGTCGAAAGTCTGATCAGCAAATGGAATTGTGTCGGCATTGATCAAGCGTGCTGTATGTGGGCCTTGTGCCTGTACGGTACGCAAGCGTTCGTGACTGATTTCCAAGCCGGTCAAATGAGTGAAACCCAAATTGTCCAGCGTGCGCAGTGTGCGTCCTGCACCGCAACCGGCTTCTAAAATTGCAGCAGTTCGTGGTAATGACAGCAATGGCTTTACAACCGCAGCGTAACGGAACCGTTCTTCGGCCACGGGTAGTCGATTCAGTTCGGTCGATGCCTGGTCCCATGCGTTGTGCAATACTGCGGTCAAACTTTCGCTCCTTTTCCACACGACGATTGCAGCGCGGAATGCGATGCGGTCTGCGTTGCGAATTCAATCAGGCGGCCTGATTGTGTGGCTCGCTTCGTGGTTCTGTTTGTGGTTCTATTTTTTGTTCTGGCTTTTGTTCTGGCTTTTGTTCTAATGAATTTGTTGAGGCTGGTGTGGCGGATGATGCGATCGCCAACTCGCGAATCAGTTCGCATAGTTCCAGCGTGCGCAATCCTTCGCTGCCTGGTGCCCGACTTGGTGTGCCATGTCGAACGCAATCCACGAAATGGGCCATTTCTTCGCGATAACCATTGGCACCCCAGTCGCTGACCCAGTCATGTGTCGTTTCAATGGGCTCGCCATTTCCCAACCGCGTGACGACCATCGTTTGGTTGAGATTGATATCGGGGTACTGCACGCTGCCTTGCGGGCCTGCGACATCAATCTGAAACAAATTCTGTCGATGCCCATGGTTTTTCCAACCAAATCCACGTAACGCATACGAGTCGGTAAACAATGCCTGATCTCCTTGGGCGAAGGTCATCAAGACACCAAAGGTATCAATGGCAGTGGTTTGCTCTGGTTTGTATTGCCCACCGATCGCGTGCACAGCCGTGGGTTCGCCAAAGGTGTAACGCAGGAAATCGAGGATATGTGAATTTTCCCAAATTGTACCTCGGCCGATTTCATCGTCTAATACCCAACGCGGAGGAGGGCCTGCCGTTAGGTTCCATAATTCACGATAGAAAACAGGGCGACCGATTTTTCCTTGTTGAATCACATCACGCATGCCACCGCGCTCATCGCTGAATCGCAGGACATAACCAACCTGTAAAACAACGCCTGCGTCTTCTGCGGCTTGCACCATGCGTTTGCCGTCATCGCTGTTGGTCGACAAGGGCTTTTCGCAAAACACATGTTTGCCTGCGTTAGCCGCATCAATGGCCATCGTGGCATGTAGCGAAGGTGGGGTGCAGATTATCACAGCATCAATATCATCGCGATCTAAAACGGCTTGATAATTTTGGTACACATCTTTGATGCCAAAACGATCCGCGAACGCATGGGCACGCTCTGGATCAATGTCCACGGCTGCGACGACTTTTGCCTCGGCCATCGGTTCAATGGATTCAGCCACCACAGGCATTGGATCGCGTCGGCCCAATATCGTTTTTGCCACACGCTTGGCCATGGCTATGGGATTCAATGACACGTGTTGTTTCGGCGTGGCTTGTGCGACGGGGGTTCCATTAATTTGTTCCGCATGCACACCGCCACAATCACCACATCCCAGTATGGCCAGGCGAACTTGTTCGTGGTTTTGTGTTGTTTGACTCATCGTGACGATCGCTCCTATCTCCACACCACGTGTTACGTGGCTTGATTCGTTGATAATGCAGGTGTTATGCCGCTTGAATGTTGGTGGTGTTCTGTTGTGATTGACTGGGTTCTAGTTCGTACCCCAGTCGTGTCAAGGTTTGGCTGTATCGCTCGGTTAATTTTTCGGCGATATCGTGGGCCAATTCATCCTGCCAACCACCGGCCTGACCGCGACGCACAAAATTTCGATCCTTGTCTGTTTTCGTTTTCATATATTCCGCGTTGTGGCGCTCGGCTTTTCGCATGCGATCAAACCGTGACGATTCGACGGCTTGTTCTACCTGACTCAGGGCCACTTCATAACCAACTGCAGCTAATGCGTGATGTAGCTCGCTGGTTGTGTTCTTCAAAAGGTCTTCGTAACGCACGACGTGGCAGGGGGTCTGTTTTCCATCGAGCCAACCATTGACAAAATCATCCCATGCGCATGGCCACGCATCATTGGACAATACAAATTCTTCAAACGACTGTTTGAAATCCGCGTGCTTCATTTTTCGCCAGTGGTAGTAAGACACCATCACATCACGAACATCCCGCACCACCAGCAATGTTTTATTGAATAGTGGTGTGGCTGGTGCGTGTACGAACATGAAGCGGCCGTGCTTGCGATCATGACCGACATGCCGTAACGAGGCGCCCGAAAAATATTCGTCGTTGATGTCCGGGATATAGTTCGCTGATGCAAACTGATCCAGTGATTCACCCGGCTGGGCGTAAATCGCATTGGCAACCAATGTATAAAACCAACTGCCGCCGGATTTCGGATAGGACACGATAAATGTGTCATCGTGACGAATGCCACGGCGCGCCTGCGCGATTGATGTGTTGATGTTGCTAATCCATTTCATCGCTTTGACTCCGTTCAACCTGCCATCACCATGGGTTTGTTTGATTCCACTTGCCACGACAATGCCGGACATACCACGCCAGGCCATGCTTCGGGAAAACTTGATCCGCCGTTGCTCGCACCGGTCGTGACGAATGACATTTTTTGCGGTTCAGCTAAAAATCGTTTGACCCCGGGAATTCCCGCACTGATTGACACGCAATACGCACCGAGATTCAACAACCCGCTTGGCACCGTACACACACTGCGATATTCGCCCACCGGCATTTCGCTGATCTGGGCATCCTGATCGCATGTGGTAAACGCGATCTGTCCGTCATGGGTTAGCAATTGCAGATTCACCCGCATGCCACGAATGGGGCGCAAGACCTCGTAGCCAATCTCAATTTGTATCGGCGCTGTTACTGTAAACGCTGATTGCGGACGCCCCGACGGCCCTAGCAATCGTAATTGCGTCAGGCGTAGTTGGTCATCGCCCGGTCGTTGTTCGCCATCGAAAAACAGTTCGCCGTCATGTTCGGTATCGTTCGCACCAGCATCCAGATAAGCATCGATCACTTCGTCTGGCGTGCCGTCTGCCATCAGTTTGCCACGCTCGAGCAGGATCGCTCGATCACACAGCGAGCGGATGGCACCCATGTTGTGACTGACAAACAACACTGTTCGACCTTCGTGGGCCACGTCGCTCATCTTGCCCAGACATTTTTTCTGGAACGCAGCATCACCGACGGCCAAAACTTCATCGACCACCAGAATGTCAGGTTCCAAATGCGCTGCGACGGCAAATGCTAATCGCGTGTACATCCCACTGCTGTAACGCTTGACCGGCGTATCCAGAAAACGATCAACCTCTGCGAATGCCACAATGTCATCAAACTTGCTGCTGATTTCGCGCCGGGTCATCCCGAGGATAGCCCCGTTCAGGTAGATATTTTCTCGGCCGGTTAATTCGGGATGAAATCCGGTGCCAACTTCCAAGAGGCTGGCGAGTCGCCCGGTGACTTCCACGCGTCCCTCGGTGGGGCTGGTGATTTCGGACAGCACTTTCAACAACGTGCTTTTGCCGGCCCCGTTATGTCCGATCACGCCGACCGCCTGGCCCGCAGGAATGTCACAACTCAACCCGCGCAATGCCCATAAATCACGGCTCGCCTTATCGTTTTTATCTCGCGTGGTTCCTACGATTGAACGAACCCCCGCGGTGATCGCTTCGCGCAACGAACTAACGCCGCGGCCTTGTTGGCCCAGACGAAATCGCTTACTCAAACCTTCTATACGTATTGCGTGGTGCGTCATGATAATCGTTGCCAATACTCGCTGACGACTGTCATAGCCACCCCAATAGTCGTTGTAATCGGTACACACCTCATCATCGGCAGGATCGACATAGACTCGATACCAACATTGCTTGATACGGCTAAAAACAGGGTAGTTTTACGCCAGTATCGAGTTATCGGCCTTCGCGAGCGGGTAAAATCGCTTGCTATGATGACGCGGGGGGGTATCATTGGCCGCGATCAACGGAATTAATCCACCCTGGGAATGGTGGAATTTTATGAGGCTTGTAACATTGTGATTCAAAACCATTCGCGCCGCGCAAAAGTATCGGCCGATAACCATTGCTGTTTGGTCGGCAACACCGTGTGCGATATTGCCGGTAGTGGTGGTGGCAATCGTAATGCTGCAGAAGCTTCGCACCGACAGCCGTTCATGATGGCACTCGCTTTAGTGGGTGCGTTGTTGATGGTTGGGTGGATGGTTTCTTGCGTGGGTAAGCAGGCCACGCCTCATCGCCGCACGGTGGTCATGCCCTCGCCTCAACGTATGGATGGTGACCCGCAGCGCGGCCGCGATTATCTAATCTATGGTAACTATCTGACCAGTGGCGCACCGCTGGAAATGTTTCAATCCGTGGTGCCCGAACGCGAACGCAATGTGCTCGATCGTCAAGGCGTTAACGCGACCATTCCATTTGATTTTACAGTCGTCAATAGTGATCACGGCTTGCCGATCGTGGTGGCGAATTGTTTGCAATGTCATGCGGACACGCTTGATGGTCAGTTCATCATGGGGTTGGGCAATGCTCGTGTTGATTTTACGCGTGACTATGGCGTGGTTGCTAGCGTTACCGATGCGGCTATCGCGTTGCGTTACGGTCGGAATTCACCACAACGCAAGGACTATCAACGTTTCCGTGACACGATGTTGGCGGTGGCTCCCTATATTAAAACGGAAGTGCGTGGGGCTAATCCTGCAGATAAATTGGCGTTTTTGTTGGCCTCGCATCGCGATCCGGCGACCTTGCAGTGGACCGATCACGCGAGAATTCCTGAGTCATTGCGAACGTCTACCATTCCCAGCGATGTGCCTGCGTGGTGGCTGCTCAAGAAAAAACATGCCATGTTTTACAATGCCTCAGGTCGAGGTGATTTCGCACGCACGATGATGGCTTCGAGTCTGGTGACGCTCACCGATACCACCGAAGCCGCGGCGATTGATCGTCAGTTCGTGGATGTGTACGCATACCTGAGAACCATCGAAGCGCCGGTTTATCCACGCGCGATTGATGCTGCGTTAGCCTCACAAGGCCAATTGATTTTTGAGAAAAATTGTGCCAGTTGTCACGGCACGTATGGCCAAGAGCCGACCTATCCCAATCGTGTGATTCCCCTTGATGTGATTGGCACGGATCCGGCGCTGGCGCATTCGACGGCCTCGGTGTATCCCGAATATGTGCAGGCTTACAACGACAGTTGGTTTGCCTCCGGGCCACATGGCTCGCGACTCGAACCGCAGCTCGGCTACATCGCTCCACCTCTTGACGGCGTCTGGGCTACCGCTCCCTATTTGCACAACGGTTCAGTGCCCACGTTAGCGGCGCTTTTGGAAAGTACCACCCGTCCAAACGCGTGGCGACGTGACAATGCGTCATACGATTACAAAAACGTCGGCCTGAAATTCACTGTGGTGGAAACTATGGATGAATCAGGCAGTACCGGCAAACCCGCCCGCGATACGCGAACCTATCGCACTCACGTTCCCGGTTACCGCAACACGGGCCACCAATTCGGCGACCCTCTGTCAACGACCGACCGACTGGCCGTCATCGAATACCTGAAAAGCCTGTGATCCCCCCAACCCCCCACATTACTCCCCCCACATTCTCTCTGGGATTCTCTTAACACACATCTTGCATTGAGTGTTTATCAACAACACATCAGGCGACGCATCGTCAACAAAAGCATGTGGCACAAAAAAATGAATCGGGGTGAGAGGATTCGAACCTCCGACCTCCTGACCCCCAGTCAGGCGCGCTAACCAAGCTGCGCTACACCCCGCGATAATCGGCGGGCGATCATTTTATGTCTTGATGTTCGCGGTACTGGCTGAGCGCGGTGCGTGGTCACTTGGCCTGGGGCTTTCGTGAACGGCTTCTGGCGAACAGCGGGGCGATACACCATCATTGTCGAGCCGGGCATCGTACTTGAGTCCGGCTGATATTTCAACCGTCGCGGGAGGTTCCATTTTCATCCCGTGGGGTTATCTGCAGCGCGGCTAAGGCGGTGGCGACATCGGCTTCAAAGTAAAACACTTTGTCCAGGCCTGTGGTCAGGAACACAGCCCAGATCGAATCAGGGATTGAAACCAAGCGTAAGCGAGAATCCCGATCGATGGCCATTTTGCGCAAACGTAATAATTGCGATAGGTTGGTACTGTTGATCTGTTCGAGGGCAGTGCAATCGAGGATCAGGTCGGGCCGTTGATCGCCCGAGGAAATCCGTTCGGCGGCGGCGGTTAAATCTTCCGACAGAGCTGGCTCATTGCTAAGCTTGATCAGCCAGATCGATTCGGACCAGACCTCAATCGGCATTGTTGTCTCCCTGATCATTGTCCGAGTTTTTGTCTGAGTTTTCGTCCGAGTTTTCGGCCGCATGATCTGCTTGATCGTCAGGTGTGCCGGAGTTCGGGGCAACCTCCGCATCCTGTTGGGCATTTTCCGTTGCGGCTGCGACTGCGACTTCGGCTTCGGCTGCTTCGTCTTCCATCACGCGGGCAATCGATGACAGTGAATCTTCTTTTTGCAGATTGATCACGCGCACGCCTTGAGTGCCGCGGCCGGTTTGTCGTACATCGCCAACGTGGATACGCACAATCATGCCACCGCTGGAAATCAGCATCAGGCCGTTGCTTGCTTCAATAGCCAATAGGCCGACCACATCGCCGTTGCGTTTGTTGGCGACGATATCACGGCGACCTTTGCCGCCGCGATTCTGGCAACGCCTGGAGCCGTCTTCGGAATGGACCAGGTATTCATCCAACGGCGTGCGCTTGCCGTAACCGTTAGCCGTCACCGTCAGCAGGTCGCGTTTGTCATCCGGCTGGACGCGTACCAGGCCGACGACCTTGTCATCGTCTTTCAAGTCGATGCCTTTAACACCACTGGCGTTTCGCCCCATCGGACGCGCGTCGTCTTCGTTGAAACGAATGGCCATGCCCGATGCAGTGCCCAAGAGGATATGGCTGGAGCCATCGGTCCATGTGACGCCGACAAGTGTATCGCCGTCGCGCAGGTTTAAAGCAATGATGCCTGAGCGATTGATGTTGTGGTAATTTTTCAGGGCGGTGCGTTTAACCAGACCGCTGGATGTGGCGAACAACAAGAACGCTTCGTCGCGTTCGAAATCATCAATCGGCATAAATGTGCAGATGCGTTCGCCCGGCTGCAAAGCGACCAGATTAACCATCGCACGGCCACGGCTGGTTCGCGTTGCTTCAGGGATTTCGTACACCTTGATTTTGAATACGCGGCCGGTGTTGGTGAAGCACAACAGATCATCGTGCGTGCTGGCCACGAATAGATGCTCGGTGAAATCGTCGTCTTTCATGTCCGCACCGATCACACCGCGACCGCCTCGGCCTTGCGTGCGATATTCTTCGGCGGGCAGGCGTTTCACGTAACCGCTGTGCGTGATTGTCACGACCACATTCTGTTCGGGCGTCAAATCACCAAGATCGAAATCACCCACCGCATCCTCGATCAGGGTGCGGCGTGGGTTGGCATACTTGGTGCGCATGTCTTCGATATCGGTGCGAATCAACTCGCGAACTTTTTCATGACTGGCCAGAATTTCTTCGTAGCCTTCGATTTCGGCCAACAGCTTGGCGTAGTCAGCGACCAGACTTTCAATGGCCAGACCCACCAATTGGATCAATTGCAATCGGCCAATCGCTTCGGCCTGGGCACGGCTCAATAGCACGTCGTTTTCCGCAGACTGCTTTTTGAATCGTTCGGGGATTTGCGGGGCGTAGGCATGATCGGCTGGAATGCGGAAACCGCGTCGCGTCAATTTTTCAATCGCTTCGTCACGCGTGCGGCTCTCACGGATCAGGCGGATCACTTCATCGATATCACACACCGCATAAATCAAGCCTTCGATCCGATGCGCTTCTTGTTGCGCTTCACGCAATCGATACGCGGTCCGTCGACGAATCACATCGACGCGGTGTTCGATATACAGGCCGATCATTTCCTTGAGCGTCAGTGTGCGCGGCTGACCATTCACCAATGCAATGTTGATAATGCTGAATGTCGATTGCAGCGGTGTTAATCGATACAACTGGTTTTCAACCACGTTCGGGTCGGCACCACGTTTGAGTTCGATCACCACACGCATCCCACGGCGGTTGCTCGATTCATCCACAATGTCGGCGATGTCAGCAATGCGATCGAGTTTGCGAGCCTCGACGACCTTGTGAATCACGCTGTCGTTTTTAGAAACCTGGAACGGCAATTCGGTGATGACCAGACGTTGCCTGTTGTTTTTGGATTCCTCGTGATGAATTTTGGCACGCACGCTGACTCGGCCTCGGCCGGTCATTTGCGCTTCAGCAATGCCACGGCGTCCCTTGATGATGCCACCAGTTGGGAAGTCCGGGCCGGGCACAATTTCCATCAGCTCGGCAGGCGTGATTTCCGGATTATCCAAGTGGGCCAGAATTGCGTTACAGATTTCGCCCAGATTGTGCGGCGGCAAACTCGTGGCCATACCCACGGCAATGCCGATGCCGCCGTTGACCAACAGGTTGGGAAATTTGCCCGGCAGGATTTTGGGTTCCTGACGTGTGCCGTCGTAGTTTTCCTGCCAGTCGACGGTGTCGAGCTTGAGGTCCTCGAGCATTTCTGACGCCGGTGCGGCCATGCGTGCTTCGGTGTAACGCATCGCGGCAGGGGGGTCAGGATCGACCGAACCAAAATTGCCCTGCGGGTCAACCAACGTATGTCGCATACGCCAGGGCTGAGCCATGCCCACCAATGCGGCGTAGACCGACTGGTCGCCGTGTGGGTGATAGTTGCCGGTGGTGTCACCGACGATCTTGGCACACTTACGATGTTTGGCCCCTGGGCGCAGGTTGAGGTCATTCATCGCCACCAGAATGCGGCGTAATGAGGGTTTGAGTCCATCGCGTACGTCAGGCAGGGCCCGGTCGACGATGGTCGACATGGCATAGGTCAGATAGCTGTCGGCCAGTTCCCGTTCGATCGCCAGTTCGACTACTTGGCCACCAATGGCTGCGGCTGTCCCGGGACCGTCGGATGAGTCGGGGGAAGTAGGGGGGGTATGGGGAGGCTGATCTGCGTTGGGTTCGCCGGGATTATTTTCTTCGGACATATGGAAAAACCACTATTTTTTCAGGGAAAAACGCCTGCGAGACTACCCGCTTGGCAAGCCTGCATTTTACCCGATTTCACCGATGTTTGCTTGCCTGTCGACCGGTGGCATCAAGGCGATCGGCTGCCGACGGTTCGGCCATAAATTCCCATCGGCCGTCGGCACGAATCAGCCAGTTCGCTATCATGTCCACCCTATGGAAGCAGGCATCGTCGGATTACCAAACGTCGGCAAGAGCACGCTATTTAATGCGCTGACCTCGGCTGGCATTCCCAGTGAGAATTACCCGTTCTGCACGATCGAGCCCAATGTCGGCGTCGTTCCTGTGCCCGACCCACGGTTGCAACGGATTCAAAATCACATCAAAACGCAAAAGGTCATCCCGGCTGTGTTGCGACTGGTTGACATTGCTGGCATCGTCAAGGGGGCGAGCACCGGCGAAGGCCTGGGCAATAAATTCCTGTCGCACATCCGCGAGGTCGATGCGATCGTGCATGTGGTGCGTTGTTTTGAGGACGACGATATTGTTCACGTCGATGGTAGCGTCGATCCGATTCGCGATATTGAAATCATCGACACGGAATTGATTCTGGCCGATTTGCAGGTTGTTGAAAATACCCTGGACAAAGCCAAACGTCAGGCCAAGAGCGGCGATAAAGAATCCAAGCTGCGCGTGAGCGTGTTGGAAAAATGTTTGCCGCTTCTCAATGAGGGCAAGCCGATTCGAGGGTTGTCGTTTGATACGCCTGATGAACAGTATGTGCTGCGCAGCCTGGGGCTGATCACCGCGAAGAAAGTGTTGTACGTGGCCAATGTGGCGGAGGATGATCTGCTAGGCGAGAGCGAGTTGCCCATGCGCGTGCGAGAGCGTGCCGAGGCTGAGGGTGGGCTGGTCGTGCCGGTGTGTGCCAAACTGGAAAGTGAACTGGCTGAGTTGGACGACGCGGATCGGCAGGAAATGCTCGATGGGGTGGGGTTGGAAGAACCTGCGTTGGCATCGTTGGCTCGTGCAGCTTATCAGTTGCTTGGCTACCAGAGTTATTTCACCGCAGGCGAAAAAGAAGTCCGGGCGTGGACCATTCCGATCGGTGCGACCGGTCCGCAGGCGGCGGGTGTGATCCATACCGATTTCGAACGCGGATTCATTCGCGTTGAGGTGTACAGTGTTGACGATCTGGATCAACACAAAACCGAAAAGGCTATTCGCGAAGCAGGTAAGATGCGCACCGAAGGCAAGGACTACGTCATGCAGGACAGCGACGTGTGCCACTTCCTGTTTAATGTGTGATGCTGGATTTCGGTTGCTCCGGGTCCGACCCTAGGCGCAACACATGCCCGTGTGACATTGTTGAGTTGCCACTTGGCCGTTTTCTGGCCATCACGGCTTAAGCGTTCGCCGTATGCGCGGCATGACGAAGGCCGCGAATCATTGCGGTCGCACAATTGCACCAACGCATGGGGTCGCGTGTGGGGGCGCATCTGGGGGGGCTTGCTTGCGGCAAGAACAATCAATCGATTTCGTGCGTGTACGCCTGGCTTTCTGTCCCGACGTCTTCGGTGTCGCCATCTTCATCAGCGTCGTCGAGGTCGTCATCGTCCACGCTAACGGCTGTTTTCATGCTGTTGCTGTAGGTTGATGTTTCGGTGCGATTGACCTCGCGGGCCTGGAAGCCTTTGTCGCCTTCGACCAATTCGTAGTCGACCGTTTCGCCGTCACGCAGCAGACGGAACCCGTCGCCTTGAATCTGACTGAAATGGACGAACACGTCCTGGTCCTCGGGGCCGACAATAAAACCGAAACCTTTTTTCGGATCAAACCATTTAACTTGTCCACGAATAGGCATGATTACATCTCCTGTGAGCACATTGCTGAATTTCTGGGCACGAAAGCAATGTCCGCTCATTAAATAAAAGCCCAAACGGCCACCTGGCAACAATTGCCAGACAACCACCCTCGTGCGTCAGACCCGTTTAGGATAACCGGCGGGCAATCCTTAACGCCCCAAACAGCGATTAAGCCATTTTAGACGGTAGTTTGCCGCATCGGCGGTTACCCGCGTATGCCCATTGTGTTGGCGATGATGTTTTGCGACATCATCGCCAGCCGAATGAGCATCTCGGTGGGGGACGCACCCCTATCTATGTGCAAGTTTCGTGCCAGATGGCGCGTGCGAGTGATTAATCGTGGCACAATTCAATCCGATGATTGAAAACTAGGCAATCCACACGCTCACTGCAACCATCAAAAGCCGAAATACCGCTCTTGGGCTGGGCGTGGGGCCCTGACGCCATACTTACAACATATCCACTTGCTCGAAACCAATACTAGCGATTAATCGCCAGCGATGGAAGCTTCTTCCTGATTTTCTTCTTTCATCGCCGCTTTTCGCGAAAGTTTAACACGGCCCTGTTCGTCGATCAGGATCACTTTCACGCGAACCTCATCGCCGACCTGAACCACATCTGTCACCTTGTCGACGAAGCCGTCTTTGAGTTCGGAAATATGGCACAAGCCGTCCTGGCCGGGGATCACTTCGATGAATGCCCCGAAGTCTTTCACGCTGCTGACCCGGCCGGTGTAGATCGCGCCTTCTTTGACCTCGGCACAGAGTTTTTCGACTTCTTCCAATGCGGCCTCGGCCTTGCCACCGCCAGCGGCGGAGATAAATACGGTGCCGTCTTCCTCGATGTCGATCTGTGCGCCGGTGGATTCCTGGATGGCGCGAATGGTTTTGCCGCCAGGGCCGATGAGCTTGCCGATCTTTTCGGGATGGATGTGCGTGGTGAGCATACGCGGAGCGTGGACTGACAGTTCCTTACGCGGCTCGGGGATTTCGGCTTCGATGAAATCGATGATCTGCACGCGGTTGGTCTTGGCCAACTCGAATGTTTTCTTGATTTGTTCGAGATTCAGGCCACGGATTTTCAGGTCGAGCTGAATGGCGGTGATGCCGTTGCGTGTACCGGTGACTTTGAAGTCCATGTCGCCGAAGTGATCTTCTTCGCCTTGGATGTCGGTGAGGTAGACGTCTTCGGGATGACCTTCTTCGCCCTGGATCAGGCCGATGGAGATGCCGCCGACGGTGGCCTTGATCGGCACGCCCGCGTCCATCAATGCCAGACACCCGCCGCAGGCCGACGCCATGGAAGACGAGCCGTTGGATTCAAAAATGTCGGACACCAATCGCACGGTGTAGGGGAACTGATCGACATCAGGCAGCACGGGTTGCAGGGCTTTCTGAGCGAGCATGCCGTGGCCGATTTCGCGACGACCTGGGCCGGTGATGCGTTTGGCTTCGCCGACCGAGAAGGGCGGGAAGTTGTAATGCAGATAGAATTTTTCGGAATACTCTTCGCCGAGTCCGTCAACGATTTGTTCGTCGCGGCCGGTGCCGAGGGTGGCGGTGACCAAGGCCTGGGTTTCACCACGGGTGAACACAGCCGATCCATGCACACGAGGCAACACGCCAGCGTCGCATTCGATGTTGCGCAGTTCGTCCATCGCACGGCCATCGGTACGTTTGCCCGAACGGATGATTTCGCGGGTGATGACTTCTTCGAGATCGTGGACCGCTTCCTTGGCGAATTTCAAGCGGGTTTTCCAGGCGTTGTAAATGCCGACGCCGGATTCCGGAGCAGGCTCGCCAAAATTTTCATTCAGGAAATTCTTGATCGTGGTCTTGACCGCTTCCTGACGAGCGAGCTTGTCGCCATCAGTGGTCTTGGCCTCACGCAGTGGGCCGGACAGTTTGTCCTTGACCAGGTCAAGCACGTCCTGAGGAATAGCTGGGGTATCGTTGACTTTTTCCTTGCCAACCTTGGCGACCAGATCGTCGATCAATGCGACGACTTGCTTGACGTGCTCGTAGCCAAATTCGATGGCCGCAGCCGTTTCGTCTTCGGGGGTTTCATAGCCGCCGAACTCGATCATGTTCAGGCCGTCTTTGTGACCACACAGCAACAGGTCGATGTCGGAATATTCATTTTGAGCGGCGGTGGGCATGATGACCAGTTCGCCTTCGACGCGACCGACGCGGACGTTACCGACCGGGCCTTCGAATGGCACGCTGCTGATCGACAGGGCTGCCGAAGCGGCGATGCCTGCGAGCACGTCGGGTTCGTTCTGACCATCAGCGGCCAACACCCAGCACTGGATTTGCACTTCATCCTTGTAACCCTTGGGGAACAACGGCCGAATCGGTCGGTCGATGTTACGCATGGTGAGAACTTCTTTTTGGTTCGGAGCGCCTTCACGCTTGCGGAACCCGCCGGGGAATTTTCCTGCGGCGTTTAATTTTTCGCGGTAGTCCACAGTCAATGGAAAAAAGTCGAGGCCCTCGCGTGGAGCGGCGTGGACAGCGGTACCGAGCACGACTGTTTCGCCATATTGCACGACAACCGCGCCGTCAGCCTGTTTGGCCCACTTGCCGGTTTCGATTGAGAGAGTGCGTCCGCCGAGTTCCATTTCTACTCTGGTTAATGCCATTTTTTGAATCCTTTTCTTTCTTGTTTTCTTGCTTGCTTAATCTGTTTTTACGGTTTGTTTTTGTGAGGTATGCCGGAGAATTGACGTCCGGTGGGGTATCGCACGTCCCTGGTTTATCAGGACGGCGGCTGGGGGATAGGGCCAGTTTACGCGGGGAAGGTTGGCTACCGATTCCGATTAGCGTTACATCATGCAACTGACATGATGACACAGGCGGATACGGAGACGAGCGTTATGCCGAGTGAAACTATTCCTGATTCCCGGATTCCCTGATTGTGGCTCTTGGTCGACCGGACGTTTTGCAATTCGCATCGCGGTGACAGGGAGATTGGCGTTGCGGTTCTCACCTTTTCCCAGAGGTTACCCATATTCTCGATCCGCTGGATTTTGACAATCACGCGGTGAAAAAGTGGGTGTGTGTGTGGGTGGGGGAGCCGGGGCGCCAAGCTCACTGTCGGTCATCTGTTTTGCGAAGCGTTGCGAAACGGCTTTGCGGCTATACGGTTTAGCCTGACCAGTGGTTGGTCCGTGGGACCATTTGAGCCGAACTTAAAAAATATAACGAGTTAAAATAAAACGAGGTGAACCGTATCACCTCGTCACGAGTAAACCGATATGGCTCAGCGGCGCAGCCCGAGGCGGCCGATGAGTTCCTGATAGCCGGCGCGATCTTTTTTCGCGAGGTATCGTTGGAGTCGAGTACGTTTGCTGACCATTTGCAACAGGCCACGTCGCGAAGCGAAGTCGTGCTTGTTCTGGCGGAGGTGATCGGTCAACTGTACGATTTTTTCCGTGAGCAGGGCGATTTGCACCTGTGGCGAACCGGTGTCGTTCTCGTCACGGCGGTAGGACTCGATCAATTCTTTCTTGCGTTCGATGGTCAGCATTTCGGTATCCGTCTAAAAATTCAGGGCCAATTGGACCCAATGTGGTGCGACCAGATGAGCTCGTCATATCTGATCTAAATATCTAGGACCAAGCATTATAACAAGCCTGAGACGGGGATGCAAAATGGGGCCCGCCAGGAATCTCTCGGGGCATCGGATACGGCCTGCCACGTGGACAGTCCGGCTGATACACTACCCGAATCATGCCCACCCCACCCCCCACATCCCCCACCTCATCTCCCTCCTCATCCTCCACCCCACCCTCCTCAACCCCCGCTTCCACCTTGCCCGCGGCTTCCGATGCACCAGTCGTGCCACGCTATGCCCGATCCGAGGCTGCATTTGCCCAGGCGTCGCAGGTGTTGCCCGGCGGGGTGAACTCGCCAGTTCGGGCGTATCAATCGGTGGGGCGGAACCCGATCTTTATTGCCCGAGGCCACGGGTCGCGGGTCACGGATATTGATGACCATGAATATATTGATTACGTGGGCAGCTACGGGCCGTTGATTCTGGGACACGCAGCGGAAACTGTGGTGGCGGCTGTGCATAAGGCGATGGCACGTGGGGCCAGTTTCGGCATGCCGACCGAAGCGGAAACGGCTTTGGCCCGGATGGTGGTTGATGCGGTGGCGTCGATCGATGTCGTGCGATTCGTCAACAGTGGCACCGAAGCGGTGATGAGCACCATCCGGCTGGCAAGAGCCGCGACGGGCAAGCCGCGCATCATTAAATGTGTGGGTTGCTATCACGGGCATACCGATGCGCTGTTGGTACAGGCTGGCAGCGGGGCCACGACGTTGGGTGTGCCCAGTTCGCCGGGCGTGCCTGATTCGATCACGCAACATACCGCCCTGGTGCCGTTCAATGATCTGGCTGCGGTGGAAGCGGTGTTTGCCCAACATGATGATGTGGCTGCCATGGTGATCGAGCCGATCGCGGGCAACATGGGGACGATTCCCCCAGCCGAGGGCTATTTGCAGGGGCTGCGGGAATTGTGTGATAAACACGGGGCATTGCTGGTTTTTGACGAGGTGATGACCGGGTTTCGTGTGGCCTATGGTTGTGCGCAAGCGTTGTATGGGGTGACGCCTGATCTGACGTGTCTGGGGAAAATTGTGGGCGGTGGCATGCCATGCGCGGCGTATGGTGGACGCGAGGACCTGATGCGACAGGTGGCACCGGATGGGCCGATGTACCAGGCAGGGACGTTGAGCGGGAACCCTGTGGCCATGGCCGCGGGATTGGCCACGTTGGAAGCGTTGGCAGACTCGGATCAGGCCGTTTATGCCCGATTGGAAAAACAGGCAGCCCGACTGGAAACCGGATTGACCGAAGCGGCTGAGGCCAGCGGGGTACCTCTGGCCGTGCAACGGGTGGGTTCGATGATCTGTCCGTTCTTCACGGATAAGCCTGTGCGCAATTATGAAGACGCGATTTCGTGTGATACCCAAGCATTCGCCGCGTTTTTCCGTAAGATGCTGGACCTGGGGATCGTGTTGCCGCCGAGCCAGTTTGAAACCTGGTTCGTCAGCCGAGAACATGATGATGTGGCGATCGATCAGACCGTTTCGGCAGCGCGTGAGGCGTTGGCAGAATTGGCTTGATCGTGAAGCCTGATTATTGTTGATACTTCCTGCGACATACCGACCTGCGAATCCTGTGATTCGACGACCTGTGGGTCGACGGTTGGAATGACGCGAAATTTGATTTGTTTAATTTGTAAGGAATGCTGTGACAACTGCGACCCAAACCAAGACGTTCAAACTACTCGCCGCAGACAAACTGGCTGAGGAGGGACTGGATTTTATTCGTTCGCAACCGGATGCCGAGCTGGTTTACAAGCCGGGGCTGAGCGAAGACGAACTGGCCGCGATTGTCGGCGAACATGACGGCATGATCGTGCGCAGTGGTGTGCAGGTGACGTCAAAAATTCTGGCGAATCCCGGGCAGTTGAAAGTGATTGCTCGCGCGGGGGTCGGTGTGGACAACATCGATCTGCAAGCGGCCACGAGCAAGGGCATCCTGGTGATGAATTCTGCCGAGGCCAGCACGGTGAGTACCGCAGAACATGCGTTCACATTGATGATGTCACTGGCTCGCAATATCGGACCAGCCCATCGCAAAATGGCCGACGGCGGTTGGGATCGTGGCAAGTTCATGGGCGTACAACTGTCGGGCAAAACGCTGGGCATTGTCGGATTCGGTCGCATCGGCCAGACGATTGCCAAGCGGGCGCTGGCGTTTGATATGAACGTGTTGGCGTACGATCCGTTTATCAATGCGACCACCATGCTCGACGGTCGCGTGCGCATGTATCGCGATTTTATGGAACTGATTCCGTTGGTGGATTTCGTGACGTTTCATGTGCCACTCAATGATCAGACACGCGGCATGATGGGGCCGGAGGCATTCAAAATTTGCCGACCGGGATTGCGGATTATCAATGCGTCGCGTGGTGGGGTGGTTGACGAATCAGCATTGCTGACCGCATTGGATGCGGGGCAATGTGCGGGTGCGGCGCTGGATGTGTATGAAACCGAACCGCCTGCGGCAGACAGTCCGTTGCGTGGGCATGACAAAATTCTGACCGCCCCGCATCTGGGTGCAAGTACGAAAGAAGCGCAGCAAGCGGTGAGCATTGCCGCCGCTGAACAGTTGCTGGGTTATCTGCGTGGCGAGGGCATTCGCGGTGCGGTCAATGCCGGTGGGTTGCGGGTTGATCTGGATCCATTGCAGACGCGATTTGTGGATCTGGCCCAACGCATGGCGAAAATTATCAGTCCGATGATTACCCGGGGCGTCAGCGAAGTTTCCATCCAAATTGAAGGCGAAGACCTCGCTCCGGCAGCAGGAACGATCGAACGCACCACGCTGGTCAATCTATTGCAATCACATCTGGCTGATGCACTGAATATTATCAATGTGAGTCAAGTGGCTGAGTCGCGAGGTATCAAAGTCAAAACCGCGACCGCCGATGGTAAGCGTGGTGGGCCACGTTTGATCCTGGAAATCAAAGGACCTAAGGATACGATTGATGAGTCGTCGCACCCTGCCGATAAAACACGGCGCATCGTGGGGTCGGTGTACGATGACATGCGGCCACGCATTTTGGAAATCAACGGATACCACATGGATATGATTCCATCGGGTTGCATGATGTTGATTCAGAACAACGACCAGCCGGGCATGATCGGTACGGTGGGTACGGAACTGGGTGCGGCTCAGGTGAATATTGCTGACATGACGATCAGCCGTCGTGACAAAACCGCGTTGATGGTTTTGAAAGTCGATAACGCACCGAGCGAAGAACTGATGTCGCAATTGCCGGGACGCCCGGGCATTTTGAAAATTGCCACGGTTCATCTGGCGGAGGAATCACAATGAGCAACGGTACAGGACCAGGTCATGCAGGCATTCCCGAAATTGATGTGCAACAACTCAAAGCAATGTTGGACAGCGAAGAGGACATCGTGTTGATCGATGTGCGTGAACCCAACGAACATGCGGTTTGCCATTTGGCTCAGGCTGAATTGGTGCCGTTGCAAACATTGCCGACGCACGTGGCGAATCTGGATAAAACCAAACGCTACGTGGTGCATTGCAAATTGGGCGGACGCAGTGCCCAGGCAGTGAATTTCATGCGTCAGCAAGGATTTGATGCGACCAATGTGGCCGGTGGGATCAAGGCATGGGTCGATCAGATTGATCCGACCATGGCAACGTATTGGTGAGCTGATCTGCTACAATTCTGGACTGCCCCCTCCCGCGCATTTGCCATGGTAATTCGGCGGATAGATGCCCAATTGCCTTATGGATTTCGCTGGAAATCGACCTGAATCTGAATGTTTCGATAAACCCTTAGCCTTACGGACGTGATTATTATGACCGCGACGCCCGACACGATCACACGGACTGACACGAAGAATCCATTGACCAGCGGCCCGGGGCATTGCGCGATCGTCGGCCTGCAATGGGGTGACGAAGGCAAGGGGCAGATTGTCGATCTGCTAACGTCGGACTATGACGTGGTGACGCGATTCAACGGTGGGAATAACGCCGGGCATTCGGTGCATATTGGTGATGAAAAATTTGCGCTGCATTTGCTGCCTTCGGGCATCACCTATTCGGACAAGACGAATGTGATTGGCAATGGGGTGGTTGTTGACCCGTCGCCGGACACGGGCATATTAAAAGAAATTGATCGGATCACCGAACGTGGCGTCACCATCGGCAACAACCTGCGAATCAGCGATCGAGCCCACGCAGTGTTGCCGTATCACAAAGTCGAGGATGCGTTGTACGAAGCGGCCGCATCAAAAGCCATGGGCAACGACAGCGACACGATTGGCACAACCGGCCGCGGGATCGGACCATGCTATGCCGACAAAGCGTATCGATCGACGGCGATCCGAATGGGCGATCTGGTCGATGCGGATAAGTTGCGAGCCAAACTAAGCAAGACGGTACCGATTAAAAATGTCACGTTGGCTGCGCTGGCGGCGCACGTGGGACGCGAATTTGAAACCCTAACCGTCGATGGTTTGTTTGATCAGGTCAGCGCATGGGGCAAACGTCTAGCGCCGCACGTCTGTGACACACGCCGATTGTTGTTTGATGCCCAAGCGGCAAACAAGCGGATTTTGTTTGAGGGAGCCAATGCGGCGCTGCTGGATGTGGATCACGGGACGTACCCCTTTGTCACATCGTCGAGCACGTCCGCACTGGGGATAGGAACCGGAACAGGTTTGCCGCCGAAACAATTGGGGCAAATCATTGGCGTTTGTAAATCGTATACGTCACGTGTGGGCGGTGGTCCGCATCCGACGGAACTGTTGAATGAAACAGGTGAACACATTCGCAGTGTGGGTAAAGAATTCGGCACAACCACCGGACGACCTCGGCGTGTCGGATGGTTGGATCTGACTGCGGTGCGCTACACAGCCCAACTCAATGGTTGTACCGCATTGGTGACGACGGGGATCAGTGTGCTGTCCGGGATTGAAACGTTGAAGGTGTGTGTGGGGTATACCTATCGCGGCACGAGATTGGATGATTTTCCAGCCGACGCGGATATTCTGGCAGAAGCTGAACCGATCTATCAGGAGTTGGAAGGTTTCAGCGAGACGCTGGGCGAGTTGCGTGACTATGATGCATTGCCGGCAGCGGCGAAGCGGTATGTTGAAACGATCGAGCAGTTCGTGGGCGTGCCGGTTCGTATCGTGTGTGTGGGGCCGAAACGATCGCAGACCATCATGCGGTGATGGTTGGTGGGGAGCAACTGGTGGGGATGAGCCGACCGTTAAATTTTAAAAGTTAAAAGTGAAAATTGGTGGGGGACAGGGAATGACCAGGGCTATGGCAGAGGACGCGAATTCAGATGAGTCAGTGATCGAATCGCGGCGTCGTGCGACGGCGGCGGCGTATGATGCGCTGGGTTTGCCTGTGGAAGTGATGCCACGTCATATCGCGATCATCATGGACGGCAACGGGCGCTGGGCCAAATCGCGCGGGAAGCCGAGGATGTTCGGCCACGACCATGGCGCCCGCAACGTGCGGCCGATCGTGACCGAATGTGCGCGGTTGGAATTGGATGCGTTGACGTTGTACAGCTTTTCGACCGAAAACTGGTCACGGCCAACCGAGGAAGTGGGATTTTTGATGCAGTTGTATGCCCAGTATCTGGCCGAGGAGCGGTCGGTGATGATGGACAACAATGTGCGATTTATCCAAGTGGGACGGCGAGAGGGATTGGCGGGCGAGGTGTTGGAACAACTGGACATCACGACCGAGGAAACGAAAAACAACACGGGTTTGACGCTGGCATTGGCGTTGAATTATGGATCGCGTCAGGAAATTCTCGATGCAACACGAGCGCTGGCGGAGAAAGCCAGGCAAGGCGAGATAGAGCCGAGTGCGATCGATGAAGCGATGTTTGAAAGTCATTTGTACACGGCAGGCATGCCCGATCCTGATCTATTGATTCGCACCGCGGGCGAGATGCGCATATCCAACTACCTGTTATGGCAGATCAGCTATTCAGAGTTATATGTGACGGATGTGTGTTGGCCTGATTTCGATCTGGAACAGTTGCGAGAATCAATTCGAGCCTATGTTTCACGGCGTCGAAATTTCGGACATGTACCCCAAGGCTGATGCCGATTAGAGCATGTGTGTTTTGCCGCATGCCACGCAATATTCTTCATGGCCTGCGGACGGCGACACTTCTACCGATTTCACTTTCACTTCCATTAAACGCTCACGTGTTAGACCACGACCAATCCACACGTAGCGATTGATGGTGAGTGGGCGACGCGTCAGTGTCCCACTGCGTATGCAGGAAGGGAAACATCCTTGTTTCGTAGAAGCAAACTTTACGATTGAAATGAGAATGCTACAGCCGTTGTCGATGGACGATGTGGCGGTGAGTATTTCAATGTGATCTCGCACCGTCTATTACGACTTACGATAATTACACGTACTTTGATTCGTGTTAGCGCGTTTTCACTTTTCTCTAGCGTGTACCCGCAGTGGTTGAAGAAGCCCTCGGCGTCGCTTGGCGTGATTGCGTCGAGCAAGCGTTGCACATCACGCCATAACGCCTGTTGAGCCCGGTGGCTTGCCGACCTCAGCAG
>JAUHYI010000029.1 GCA_030426385.1 Phycisphaerae bacterium | reverse complement strand
CCCAATCCAAAGAACGTCCGCTTACGATATTTCCGGGTATGCAAAATCACCGCGTCCGTTCCCAGGTCGCGCTTCACCATCGCCAGGGCAGTGCTCATATTCGCTGCTGTGTACGTCTTGAGCTTCACCAATTCACCTCTGGTTCACCACCCCCCCCACATTTCCCCCGTGTGACTTTTACATTCGCTTACAATTTATTGCCGACTAACGTTTCATTCGAAACGACTCACGCTGCCGCACCGGCTCCCTGCGGCTCTAACTGCACCAAGCCCACCGATTCCACCTCCACGCCTTTACTCACCTCGTTATACCCTAATACCGCGGCCGTTGGCAGATGAGGCTCTAACAAACGACGAATCTGACCGCGTACCTGCGGGGATGCCAGCACCACCGGATGATGCCCCAACCCAATCAACTGCTGCAATTCCGTCAACAACGCGGTGGTAATGCGATTCGCCACCGCAGGCGGCATTGACATCGTTGTGCCTTCGGACGTTCGGTCGATATACGAACTGACCTGATCCTCCAGCGCCGGATCCAGACTTACGCAATATAACATCGCTGCAGGTTTTGTCAGATCCAAGCGATCTTCGGTCGACATTTCCACATATTGCGTGCAGATCGTGCGTCGCAGCGCGTTACGCGCATACTCGGTCAACACCTCGATATCCTGCGTCCGCGTGGCCCAGTCGCCCATCGTCTCCACAATCGTTTCCATATCGCGAATCGGCACACGTTCCCGCAACAGATTCTGCAAGATCTTCTGCAACTGCCCGGGCTTGATCACCCCGGTCTTATCATCGCCAGCCGTACCCAACACTTCATCAACCAGTTTCGGACTTCGATCACGCAATTGCGTAATCAGGTTCGCCGTTTCCTCTCGTGTCAGCAATTCATGCGCAAAATTCTTGACCGTTTCCGTCAAATGCGTCGCTAACACGCTCACCGCATCAACCGCAGTGAAACTCATCTGCTCGGCCCGATTCTTCTGTGCCGCTTCAATCCACAACGCAGGCAAGCCAAACGCAGGCTCCGTTGTCGCTCGACCGTTCAACAGCTCCGCCGCATTCGGATCAGACAACCCGTTGTCCATCGCCAGGTATTGCCCGGGATACACCTGTCCGTCAGCAATCGAATTGCCGCGAATCTTGATGTGATACGCATGCGGATCCAATTGCATGTTGTCACGAATGCGCACAGGCGGCATCACCAATCCCAACTCTGTCGCCAATTGTCGACGAATCATCGTAATTCGATCTAACAGATCGCCGCCCTGCGTCGTATCAACCAGCTTGACCAATCCATACCCCACTTCCAATTCCATGCGATCCACGCCCAACAATTCCTCCACAGGCGGCGGTCCTGTCTCAGCTTTCGCGGCCTCGGCTTTCACCGCTGCTGCCGCATCATTCACACGTCCTTGATGCGTCGTGTACGCAATCAAGCCCACCGCAGCCGACAACAGCAACAGCGGCAACAACGGCAAGCCCGGCACCAAGGCCATCAACCCCAGAAACCCTGCGGTGATAACCAGTGCCGTCGTCCGGCGCGTTAACTGTCCAATCAGTTCCGTCCCCAGGTCCTGCTTGTTGCTCGATCGCGTCACGATCAAGCCCGCGGCAATCGCAATGATAAATGCGGGCATCTGACTCACCAGGCCATCGCCGATCGTCAAACGCGTAAAAACTTCCATCGATTCAAACGCGGTCCAACCTTTTTCGAACACACCCACCGCAAACCCGCCCACGATGTTCACCATCGTGATGATGATGCCCGCCACCGCATCGCCACGCACAAACTTTGAAGCACCGTCCATCGCCCCGTGAAAATCCGCTTCCTGCGAGATTTCCGATCGTCGTTCCCGCGCCTGTTCCTCATTGATCAACCCCGCGTTCAGGTCCGCATCAATCGCCATCTGTTTACCAGGCATCGCGTCCAACGTAAATCGCGCTGCCACTTCCGAAATACGCGTCGCACCTTTCGTGATCACCACGAACTGCACAATGATCAAAATCCCAAACAGCACCAACCCCACCACCAACGATCCACCCGCGACAAACTCGCTGAACGCTTCAATCACATGGCCCGCCACCGCCGTCGCACCATCCGCTGTCGTGGCATCCGCCGACAAAATCAATCGCGTCGTCGCAATGTTCAACACCAGCCGCAACAGTGTTAAACCCAGCAATAACGAGGGGAAACTCGAAAAATCCAACGGCCTCTCAACAAATATCGTCGTCAACAACACGATCGCCGCCAACGCCAGATTCGCCGCGATCAACAAGTCCATCACCATCGTCGGCAACGGCACCACAATCACCGCCAACAGCATCACGAAACCGATCGGAATCACCAGCATCCGGTATTCCGCGATACGGTTAACCCACGCCGGTAATTCCAGCTGCGACATCGATTTCGCGCGTGATGAAAATGACTTGGCCATCCGTGGCTCTTCTATCAGAAACGATCAGCATCCTGCCGACCGTATATTATGGTTTCACATTCTACTATACACGATACACCCCCCCCACCCCACCTCACCCTACAAACCCTCCACCTACCCCACTTCCCTATCGACTTTTCCCCACAACCCACCCCAACTTCCAACTCTTATCTTTTAACTTTTAACTTTTAACTTTTAACTTTTAACTTTTAACTCTACCCCCCCCACCTCAATTCTTACGCCGACTTTCGTTCGCTCAAGCGATACACGTACGCCAGTATCTCCGCGATCGCGTTGTAAAACTCAGGCGGGACCTCTTGTCCAACTTCCACCGAACTATACATGTTCCGTGCCAGCTCTTTACGCTCCACCATCGGCACCCCGTGTACCACGGCCAACTGACGAATTCGCAGCGCCAAAAAATCCGCACCCTTGGCAATCACCTTCGGCGCAGTCATCGTCGCTGAATCATATTTCAACGCAATCGCAAAATGTGTCGGATTCGTCACGATCACATCCGCCTGGGGCACCGCAGACGATATCCGTTGCATCGCCAACTGACGCGCTACCCGTGCCCGCCGTTGCTTGATCATCGGATCGCCTTCCATGCGTTTCAATTCTTCTTTCATATCCTGCTTACTCATCCGCAGGTCACGCATTCGTTGCCATTTCTGAAACGAATAATCAATCAACGCCAACAGCAACAGCAATAACGCCAGCTTCAACGCCAACGCAAAAACCAACTGACAACCCACCACAAACAATGGCAAGGCTTCGAGCTCCGCCAGCATCAAAATCACCGGCAAATCCCGCTGAATCGCCCAAATACCCACCGAAGAAATAATCCCCACCTTGGCCAGACTCATCAACAATCGCACACCCGCCCGGGCATTAAACAAATTCGCCGCGCCCTTAATCGGATTCAGCTTTTTGATATCAAGTTCCAATGGCTTGGTCGTCAACAAAAACCCAACCTGAAAAACATTGCCCAGAATTGCCGCCGCCGTCACGCCCAACACGATCGGTGCCACGATCACCACCGTCATCCAACCCGCATAGCTCATCATCGGCCCCGCATGACCCGGCGTCGTCACGTTGTTCGCATGCACATCGCTCAACATGGCCTCAACCACTCCCGCCATCCCCACAAAAACATGGCGACCAAACATCAACAGCAACAACACCGCCGCCAACAACGACACCGCCGCGGTCAGATCCTGGCTCTTGGCCACGTTCCCCTCTTGACGCGCTTCCGACAAACGTCGTGGCGTTGGGGCTTCTGTTTTTTCCTGTGCTGACTCAGCCATAAACCATACCCATTCTCAAATTCATCCCCCCCACCACCTCCACCCCCGCCCAATCCGTGCTCACACCGCACACATCAACTCGCAATTTTTTACGTTCACCGTTTCATTTTTCACGCGTCAGTAAACGCCGAAGTACCGCCCGACCTGATTCAACGCATCGCCCATCATTCGCGTAAAAACTTCCGCTTCCGTTTGCACCGAGGCCACCAGAATGGCTGAACCCACCACAATTCGCAGCGGAAAACCAATGCTCAAAATATTCATCTGCGGCACCGTCCGCGCCACAAAACCCATCGCCACCGTTTCCAGAAAAATCAAACACAACAACGGCCCGGCCACCCGCATCGCCAGGTCCAACATGCTCGTTGACAAACCGATCACCAGATCCAACAGATGGCCGTCCGGCACATACCCACCCAACGGCACCGTCCGAAACGTCCCCACCAACACTTCCATCATCACCCGATGTCCACCCAACACCAGAAAAATCATCATCGCCATGATGAAGTAAATCTGGTCTAAAATACCTGAATTATCGCCAATTTCCGGGTTAAACACCTGCGCCAACCCCAACCCCATCTGTTGGTCAATCACACGTGCTCCCACCTGCACACCGAAAATCGGAAGACTCGCGCCGAATCCGATCACCACCCCAATCATCAATTCACTACCCACCGCAAACACCAACGTCCATAGCGACAATCCCGACACGATGATCTCACGCACGCCCTGCGCCGCTTCATACCCCGGCGCTCCTGCCATGCCAGTCGGCTCAAGCAACATCGGGTACACACAAAAACTCAAACCCAATGCCAGAAATATTTTGATGCGTGCGGGTATCGATTGACTCGCAAACACAGGCCCAACCATAAATATGCCCGTCAATCGAAACAGCACCAGCGCAAACGCTGGAACATGCGGCAACAATGGGGCAAACGACACGGGCAAATCCTAGCTCCTGTTTACCACTTACCACTAAAAACGCGTTCCGAAAAATCCAACAGCATCTCTGCCACCCAAGGCGTGACCAGAATCGCCACGATTCCCATCCCCACAATCTTTGGCACAAAACTCAATGTCTGTTCCTGAATCTGTGTCACTGCCTGAAAAATACTCACCACCAAACCAATCGCCAATGCGGCCACCAACACCGGCCCACTCAGAACCAGCATCAACATCAATGACTCACGCACCAACGCAACCGCTTGATCAACTTCCATAATTCAAAACTCCTACCCCCCACTTTTCACCGCATGCTTTATGTTTGACTCTTCACTTTTAACTTTTAACTTTTGACTTCTCTCTCGCCCCATCTATCCAACGCCTGCCACGTTGAAACTCCCCAACAGGTTCCCCGCCACCAAACGCCAACCATCCACCAACACAAACAGCAACAGCTTGAACGGCAAACTGATCAACACCGGCGGCAGCATCAACATACCCATACTGATCAGCACGCTGGCCACCACCATGTCGATGATCAAAAACGGCAAATACAGCTTAAAACCCAGCAAAAATGCAATTTTCAACTCGCTGAGAATGTACGCGGGCACCAGCGTGATCATGTCCACATCCTGACGCGTCAGATTCTCTGGCTCCTCAATCATTTTCGGTCCGTACCGATATTCCAGAATCATGTACACGTCGCCCCAGTTCTTGCCGTAATCAATTTGCGCAAACATAAAATCACGCAACGGCTGCTTCACCCGCGACCAGGCCGTCAACTGATCGACCTCATTGTTTTGCAAGGGAATGATCACTTCTTGATTGATCCGATCGATCGTCGGGGCCATGATCAAAAACGTCATGAACAAACTCAAGCCCACAATCACCTGACTCGGTGGCAACGACTGCGTACCAATCGCTTGACGCACCAATGACAACACAATCACCACCCGTGTAAAACTGGTACACATTACCAGGATCGCAGGCGCGATCGTCAATACGGTCAGCAACGTCAGGATCGACAGCGTCGCTGACAAACCCCGTGTGTTATCCGGCGCCACCGGCTGCACGCTTTCAGGCGATGCTACACCCGCTGGCCGTAACACTCGCCCCACTTCCTCGGGTGACTCCACTTCATCAGGTGAGGCCACATTCAAATTCGCTAAATCATTGAGTGCATTACCGGCGCTTTGCACAATTGAAATCGGATTGCTCAAATCCAAACCCGGCGTTTGCGAGCGTTGATCGCGACTTGGTTGCGCCATCACCACCGTGGCCGAACATGCGTACCATGCCACGCAAAGAAAAATCACCCCCGCTGATCGGCTCATACTGTTCCTTTGCGAAACTGCGACTGCATCGACCGCACACGACCTAACACATTCATCACTTGATCCCGGGCCCGGTCCACCATGAATTCCCCGCTATCGCCCCCCTCTTCTTTGCCTTCGGCGGACTCATCGAATTGCCCGTGAAAACGCGACAACATCTGCGAAAAACCGGCGGTCGCACTATTCGATTGCCGCGATGCCACGCGCGTGAGCACATCGGCGACTTCTTCCGGATCCGCGATCGTGTCCAAGGTCCGCAGGCCGTTGGCCGACTCGCCTACCAATAACACACGCTGGCCCACCTTCAACAACAACACATGCTGACGCGGGGCCACCGACACTCGGCCCAACACTTCAACCGCGCCGCGTGCGGTCCCCACCGCCGCTTGCCCGTTCATGCGCAGCAACACCGCGCGAAAGACCAGAATTAATCCAATGACCACCCCCAGCGCCCCGATCGTGTTAAACATCCACGATACGCCATCTGCGATCCCGCTTTTCGCGATCCCGCCCACATCGCTTTTTGATTCGCCATCTGCTTTGCTTGAAAACAAACCGCTGCCCGCATGCTCATCACCATCACTCGCAGTGCTTCGCGCCGCCTCATCGGCACCCGCGACTCCCTCACGCTGCGCCACATCATTTTCATGCGAAAAACCCACCGCCGCCTGGCCTAATGGCAAGCGTTCGATCGCGGGCACCGCCAACTCGGGGTTCTCGTTTGAGGGTGAATAACTTTGTTTGAAACCTCGCGTACCATTGGCACCGACAGCACCGACAGTTCGCGTCACCCCACCCTTGTTTACTTCTTGCTCGCTCGCTCCCCGCGCGCGTGCCTGGGCTTGGGCAAAACGGTACAACCGATCGGCATCGGCCCCAGCCCCGGCTTGATCAGACACACCTGGCGCAGCAGACATGACCGGCGCCACCTGCCCCAGCCATCCGGCGCACATCACCACCACAGACATCAATGAGGTCGTGGGTACTAAACGCCATAGCGATCGGCGGCGTCGCGCAAATTGTGCATTTTTCATCATGTCGGCCATCCTGGCCAGTTGCGATGATCGATTCCCGATCATCTGCCGAACGTCTCCGACGCTCGCCACCCAATCTCACCGTATCAACAATCCTTACACCGCCGCGACCTCCTGTCGCGCCGCTGCCGCTGCCTGTTCCTCCAGGTCAGCCACAATCTCACTGATACGGATACAGAAATTATCGTTAAGCACTAACACTTCACCGCGAGCAACCAAACGGTCGTTGACAAAAACGTCAACCGGATCGCCCGCGAGTTTGTCCAATTCGATGACACTTCCCTCTTCCAAACGCAGCACATCTTCGACCAGCATCGACGTCCGCCCCAGCTCGACGGTCACTTCCAGCTCCACGTCGCCCAGCATCTCGATGCCTGTGCCTTCTAACGCAGCGGCTAATCCACCGCCTGCCCCACCATTTTCTTCACCCGCATCACCGCCGTCTTCTGTCTGACCCAGCATGGCTAACATTGCGGCCTCTGCATCCGCGTCGGCCTGACTCGGTGTCGACGAACTATCAACCACCCCGTTAATTTCATTCACCGCAGCCTGCGCTTGGGCCATGGCCTCTTCGACCAATTTGTCCGCGTCTTCATTCGCGCCGTGCTCGTCTGCGTTGGATTCTTCTTCTGCCATGGGGGTCGTCCACAATGTGATACGGTTCGACCGCGCATTGCGATCGTCCCGATACCTTTCTATCGGCTATCGGACCCATCGTCCACACAACTTTTTTTTTCCACAAACCCCACACACGCGACCCGTGTTCACACCCCACCACCACCCACACACACACACATTTCCCCTGCGCGCTTTTATCTGCGTGTAAACTTGCTTTAGCGCAAACTTCGCGCCGCCGCTTGCGGCTTAGCGCCCCCCTCTCCACACATACCACACCACGACCCACACTTTCCCCACGGCCCCGGCACCCGTCATTTAGAAGTCAGATCGATAGCGAATACATTTCGTGATGATTACTGATTCCACAATCGGGTCACCTGTATCCACATCAAACTCCAGCCGAGAATCCAGCACAGCTTTGATCTGTCGTTCCAATGTCGACAACGTCGGCTCATCCAGATGCCCTGGGTCGGCCCGGCTGAAAATCGTACGAATATCCTCGCGAATCGAATTCGACATCAGGCTCAACTTGCTTGCGGCATCGGCCTGATGCTTGCGCTTCATCGTGATGTACACTTCCGTGTCATAGATAAACGGCTTGCCACTGCGAACGTTCTGGAATTTTTCGGCGACGACCAACTCTTCAACCATCTGTTCTGCCAGATCCGATTCGGTCTTGGCGGTCGGGTCGGCTTGAATATCGCTGGGCTGGCCCGACATGGAAAACACGCCAATAATCGCCACCGCTTCCACGATTAACACCACTGCCAAAACCGCGATCGTTTTGATCGGCAGTTTCTTCTTATTGTCATTTGCTTCTGCTTCCGCTGCTTTCTCGTCTGCCATCGCTTGTCTCTCCTCAGTCCTTGGGATAAATCCCACCCGCCACATATCCGTCCGCCCGATCCATATCACAGCCGCGCTGCGAATCCGGCGCTTTCCTACCTACTTATCGGCATATTTGTCCGTCAATTCATTTCCGGACGATTAAATTGCTGGATCAGCGCGTCGCTGCGGAAGATTTCCACCCGGCGATTCGGCTGTTGTTCCAAACGCGTGTACACACGGCTCTTAAGCGGCTCATTATCGGAACATCCCACCACACGGATACGGCCTGGATCGATTTTGCATTCCTTACCTGTCAAATACCGCATCGCGGCCTCGGCACGCGCCACGCTCAAGGCCCATTCGTCGTCGAAATCTCCCTGATCGATTTCCTTCGTTTCCAGACGCGCCGCATGCCCGCGTAACTCGATCACATTTTTCTCGCCACGCACCAGATTTGCAAAACGCTGCAAACCTTTCATCGCATCGGCGGTCAACTCCGCAGAGCCGGGCTCAAATGTAATCCGACCCCCGGTCACAAACTTCATATCCTCGCGGATCGTTTTCACCGTTGCCTCACGACCATCGATGCCCGGGTCGTTGGTATTCGATAGTTGCGGCACGGGCCGACGCTTCAACTGCACCGTCTCCAACTTATCAATCAGGCTCAGCTCCGGATCGTCTTTGGTCGGTAGCTTACCGCCGCCACCTTTCATACCGAACGACTTTTGCACCTGTTCCACGATCGCGCGGTACTGGTCTTCTTTTTTAATTTCCGATAGTGCCACCAGAATAATGAAAAAGCACAGCAACAACGACATCATGTCGCCATACGTCATGACCCATTCCGGGGCGCCTTCCGGCGGACAGTTGCATTTATGCTTTTTACCCATGATTCGCAATACTCATTGCATTCACGCAGTCTGGCAGGCAGTCCCCTCGCTCCGGCAAACGCTACAGCCAACGCATCATTATGCCGCTTCCTCTTCGTCGACCTTACGTTGGCCCGGCGGCAGGAATGTGCGTAATTTCTGTTCCACCACACGCGGGTTATCACCGCTTTGAATCGCCATGACCCCACGAATGATGATCGTCCGTCGTAACACTTCTTCTGAACTGCGTCGTGACAATCGATCGGACAACGGCAACGCAAATGCGTTGGCAATCACCGCACCGTACATGGTGGTCAACAACGCCACCGCCATACCAGGGCCGATCTTGGATGGATCGTCCATGTTCTGCAACATGAGTACCAGACCGACCAGGGTACCGATCATGCCAAACGCCGGAGCATACTTGCCCAACGCATCCAACATGCCCTTTGATGTCGCATGTCGTTCGCTCAGGTTATCCAGATCGTTGTCCATGATCTCTTCGATCAGTTCCGGATCAGTCCCGTCAACCGCCATCTGAATACCCGATACGATGAAATCGTCATCGATCTCCTTGGTGGCATTTTCCAAACTCAGAATCCCATCACGCCGAGCGATTTCCGCATACGACACCATGTCCTCAATCAGTTTTTCCAAGGAACTGGGCTTATGGAAGAACCCTTTCTTTAAAACCTTGCCAAAACCTTTGACATAGTTCATGGGAAAGCACAGCAAGATAACCGTGATCGATCCGCCGATAACCATGATGATTGAAGGCACATCGATAAAGTAGATCAGCGAACCACCGGCCAACATCGCCCAGATGATCAGCACCCACGTCCCGATTAATCCAATTAGTGTGCCCAGGTCCATAGTGTCTCTCGTTTCGTGCTTCTATCCATCCCTATCGGCCTATCCGTCATCACGCGTAAATACCAACGTGTGTGTTATTCGTGATCTCAGCTTCGCTCGTAACCAAGACCAGCCCCAGTTTGCCCGGGCTTTACGACGGCGGCAGCAATCGTCGCAACGATCGTCCGTAATCCACCGCTCGTTCGATCACTTCATCCATGCTTTCTTTCACGATGAAATGATCACCATTGATCAGCGTGATCGTCGTATCCGGATTCGATTCCACCGTGCGGATCATCTCCGCATTGAGAACAAATCGTTTATCGTTGAGTCGCGTCACGGAAATCATGCTTACCTTCTCGCTTAACCAAACCCTTCATCAACGCGCGGCCGTTCATCCATTCGTATTACCGAATCGTGGCCAACAGTTCCTGAATCAATTGATCGCTGGTCGACAACACTCGTGAACTGGCGGAGAAACCCGTGCTCGCGGTGATCAGGTTGATAAATTCCTGCGACAATTCTGTATTCGATCCTTCAATCGCTGAGCCCACCACGCGCCCCGCGCCATTGGAATTCGCATCCACAATCTGTGGCTCGCCCGTATTCACGCTCGTTGCGTACAGGTTCGATCCCTCATCGACCAGGCCTTCGTTGTTGGCAAATCGTGCTAGCGGAATCTGTCCCAAGTCGCGACGCAAACCATTGGTAAACACGCCCTGGATCAATCCGTTGCTATCGATTTCATAATCGTCGAGCGAACCGAATGCTGAGCCATCCTGATCGATCATCGACACTTGCGATTTGGTATCGCTGAATGCGGTGAGGCTTGCCTTTTCACTTTCAAAATTCAGCGAAATGATTTGCGAAGGCACCGCACCGGTTCCCGCACGTGCCACCGTGATGTCCGTCGACTCGGTCGACAGTAATTGCCCTTCGTTATCAAACGTCAACGTGCCCGTCCCGAGGTTGCGATCCGCATCCGTGTTGTCACCGCTGTAGGCATAGTATCGCCATTGCGTGCCTGAATCGGTTTTCGATTCCATCACGATCGTCATATCCATTTGCAGAATATTGCCCAGACTGTCGTATCCATAAAAATTCGTGCGCAACGATTCGCCGTCGGCACTCTGGTTGGTATCAAACGACAACGGCCCGTCCGATCCATTCAATTTCAGATTGGTGCCCGAAAATTTAATGTGATTCGCTTCCCCGATATTGCCCTCAATCACCAACTGCCCCGCAGAAATACTCACGCCACCTGCTAACGGCACGCCATCGACATCGCTTGTGTCAATGCTGAACGTATCCTGTAGAAACTGTGCCAGTGAACCCAGAGTTTCACCGGCATCATCAGCCTGACCTGGATCCGTAATATCAGAACCAATCTCAAATGTTCGCGAATTAATTTCCTTACCACCTTGCAATCCTAACTCGGCCCCATCAATCCGAATCAGATCACCCGGCACGGTGCCAAACAATTTATTGCCTGCTGAATCGTAGAGATCCAACAGATTGGTGGTCGCTGTCGCAGGTGTCGTCGCGGTCGCATCCGAATACAACGTCTCGCTGGTGATGTTCGTTCCATCCACCGCCGCGTTGCCACCCGAATTCAAGTTGCCATCGAAATACGCGTTCTCCGTATTCTCACTGATGCGTCCCAACGGAATCGAGATGTCGGTCAAAATACCGTCGATGATTTTGAAATCATCATCCACCGCAAAGCCCTGCACCAATCCGCCGTTCGCATTGACCAGATTAAAATTCTTATCCAACTTGAACCCACCGTCACGCGTGTAACGTGGCCCATCCGCGGTACTCACCACAAAAAAACCATCGCCCTCAATGGCCAAGTCTGTTTTTACGCCGGTTGGATTCAACGGCCCGCCATTGAAATTTCGCGAGATCGCCGCAAGCTTTACGCCCAGACCCACCTGCGAAGGATTCGAGCCCCCCAACTCCGCCGACGGCGAGGTCCCCGCTTTTCGCAAACTGGAAATTTGCGTCTCAAACGAAATGCGACTGGATTTAAAGCCATTCGTATTCGCATTGGCAATGTTATTACCTGCAACCGAGATCGCTTCCGAATTAGCATTGAGACCACTGAGTCCCGAATACAACGCTGTCGTCAAACCCATATCGATCACTCCATCAAACGCCAACAAAGTCACTTCGTCGGCGTCGGCATAATTTCTGGCGAGCGTCCTGCTCTTTATATAGTCCAACGTCAAACATCACCGTCCAACGCCCCCCCCACCCCCCACTTTTCCCCCCGCATTTCCCCCGCATTCCTCCACGCACACATCGCCACCACGTTTCCCCCGCACATCCCCCCCCACGTTTCCCCTTCGATACTTTTTCCCCTTCCAAATCAAGTCGCTTGCGGCTTAGCGTGATTCTTTCACGCCCCCTTGCCCCAGCACATTCATCAACGAAGCATTCTCAATGCGATCCAACCTCGCCAACTCCTGCAGGCCATTACCCGATCCCTGACCTGCGGATTTGCTCTGCAATGTCGACGCCTGAAGTTGATCATCGCCTGCCTCACCGAGCACATCGCCTTCGGTCGCTTGTGCCTGTACCTGTCCCAGTATCGATTCAAAACTTCGCGACTCAATCGGCTGCGACGTCTCTGGACGCGGGCGCACCGAACCGGTGACGCCATCGGGCCTCACCGCAGGTTCGAGCATGCGTAGCAAATCCGTTTCAACCGTCATGGTTCAATCCATGCCTCACGATCACAACTCGTCCTCACCAACGGCTCCAATCGCCAGTGGTGACAACGGGCCACCTGTCGTATCAACTTTGTTCAACGCTTCGAGAATGTTGATCACATTCGCATTGTCGCCACTGCCATCTTCCCCACTTCCAGCATCATTCAAACCACCACTCACGCCCGTCACCTTACTGATCGGCATCGTCACGCCGTTATCCAGTTTCAGCGATACCTCGTCCCCGTTGATCTGCACCGAGGTCACTTCGGCTGCCGTCGTACGTCCCAATGTTTCTGAATCATATTCCACGGTTTTGCCCACCAGGCTGCTCGCCTGCACCACCGTGTTCTGCTGGATCAATGCATCGAGACTTTCCTGCAATGACAACTGCGATTCAATATTGCGCAGACTCGACAACTGCTCCAACAACGCGCCCGAATCCTGTGGCTCTAACGGATCTTGATTCGATAGCTCGCTGATCATGATTTTGACGAACTCATCCGATGACAATTCGCCGAACGCTCCACTCGAAGTGGCTGCTGCTGCTCCCGATGCTCCACCAATGGCTCCTGCTGACATACCATTCACTCCTGGATCAGCCGGATCGAACCAGCCTGATCGGATGCTATTGAAATTACCGACGCCTCCCCAGCCTTATTCATCAGCAACCACGATGCCTGATCTCGTTCCTTTTCCAGAACAACTCACAATTCCATCACCGACCCGTCAAACCGTGGTGATTTCCAAGCCAAACATGATTGTTTATTGATCGCCCAATCAATTTTCACGATCGGATAGCGCGTCGGAAAAATTCATCGGCTCGGCTGACGCGCTAGAATTGCGCGTTTCGGCATCTTCTTGTTGCCGATTTTGCGCATCGGCAAAGCCTCGGCTTCGGCCATTATTCTGATTCTGCTGCTGACCTTGATCCAATTGTTCATCGTTCTGCATCGAACTGCCTGACGATGAAGACGACGTCGACGACGGCGCTGCATGCACCGTCAAGGATTCAACACTCAGGCCCTGGCCTTCCAAACCGCGACGCAAGGTCGCCAACTGCTGCGTCATCATCGCCCGCACACTTTCGCTTTGCGTCACGATGTTCGCACGCACCACACCATCCACCAGTTGCATGGTGATGCGCACCGTGCCCAACTCCGCGGGGGCCAATCGCAAATTCACCGTACCGCCCTGTTGTTGCAAGGCTGTTCGCAAACCCCGACCCACCCGGGCCACGTTGGCATCCTCACCCGACTCCGACGCGTTGGGCATGGGTAAACCTCCGGTGGCTTCGGCTCCACCCACACCGCCCGCACCACCTGCCCCACCGCCCGCACCTGCTCCGGGTAACACCGCGTCAATCGAACCCGCACCGCTTGCTCGCGCATTCGCCGACGCATCAACGCCAGCATTGAAAAGCGCCTGGGCTCCGCCTCGTTGCCCCGCGGCGTTCAACGGCTTAACAACTTTCACATCTCCCGAATCATCCTGGCCTTCGCCATCAGCCGCGTCTTGCTGATCATGGCCCGAATTTTCCAGCGATTCTTCCAACACCGTCGCTTGCGCCACACCATCAATTTGTCCATTCCCGTTACCACTACCATGGCCACTGCCGTTGGCTGAACCGTTTCCACCCTGACCATTCCCACCACCATTGGCATGACCACTGCCCCCTGCCACCGACTGCGCCCCTGCGTTTTCAGCACTGGCTCCAACGGCCACGCCTTGCTCAACAGCCCGCGCAATGATCGCATCCAGATCATCATTCGATTCACGCGCTTCGTCATCCTCATGCCCAGCATCGTCACGATCTGACAGCGTCACCGTATCCTCATGCTCAGCGTCCGTATCTTGTCCCGACTCGTCGCGCCCACTTGCACCGTCAGTCCCTTGCCGATCAACCACCTCGCCACGCTCATCGGTTGCCACGTCGCCACCATCGCGCTCCTCACGTGATTGATTATTCCTGGCAGAACGTGTCGCTCGATCCGCATCGCGCACGGATGCCCCATCCCGCTCGCGTTTCGTTCGATCAGAAGACTTGCGATCCACCTCTTCCAACGTGCGATCAAAGCGCGAACGCGCATCGCGATTCCCACTCACACGATCCACAGGCGCAACCGCATCAATCACAGACACCTGACGTGTCGAGCGTTCTGGCCCATGTTGAGTCGATGGATTGGGTATATGGGGCGTTGGTGTCACGTTCATGGTACTTCCTATGCAGCACGATTCGATGCTGTTTCCTTGCCGTTTTCTGCCGGATCGATGTCGTCACCGCGCCGACGCAACGCATCGATCAATTGCTGGGCCTGGGAGATCTCTTCCGGTGCTTTAAATTCTCGTAAAATCGCCGCCGACTTGCGCTTTTGCATCGTCGCCAGATAATCAATCAGTTCGGTCATCTTCGCTTCAGCCTGATCATCCAATGTCTTACGCTGACGCGGGGATTCTGCTGCATTCGCTTGGCCACGAATGGCCTCAACCTCATCAAGCATCGTCTGAAACAACTGCTTCGCCTGGCGCGGCTTCAATTGTTCGTACATCTTCACCGCGTTGAGAAAACTTTCATCCTGACGCAGTTTTACCTCACGATCGACATTCGCACGGAACTTGCGCCGCTCATCATCCAACGCCAACTTCTGTTCTTTCAACTCACCCTTCACGCGATCAAGATGGCTTTTGAGATCATCGATCTCCCGTTGCAATTTATGCACACGTTGCGTTGCCATTTCATTCGCCATCGCATTCGCACGCAAACGATCATTAATCGTCAACGGCCCTTCGGAAACACTAGCCAGATAAGCGTTATGGTCTACCACTTTCTGCGCGTCAGACTCGGCCTCTGCCGCCGCCTCATCCTGTGCCGCTTCTTCAGCCAGTGTCGGGCGAAATAAATCCACCGCTGCCACCAGTCGCTCACGATCCACTCGATCGGTCCCCAACAACCAACCCGCGAACCCCATCATCGCCAGAAAGTTCACCACCAGCACCGTGATTACAATGATCATTAATGATCGCATTAGGCCGCCTCATCTCGTAATCGTTTGTCCTTTTTTCCC
This sequence comes from Phycisphaerae bacterium, assembly GCA_030426385.1. Classification (GTDB taxonomy): domain Bacteria; phylum Planctomycetota; class Phycisphaerae; order Phycisphaerales; family Phycisphaeraceae; genus JAUHYI01. The sequence continues at coordinate 35,747 of JAUHYI010000029.1, read as the reverse complement.
ATGTCACGGATATACGCCTGCGAAGAAATCTCATCGATCTCCGCGGTCTCTTTGCGATCGAGCGCACGCTTCCACGCTTCGTATCGTTTATCACGTAACAATTCCAATGCCTTGACCGCACGCGAGGCTTCCAACAACACCTCGCGGGCTTGCGTCACGGCTTGTTCGGCCTGGGCGAGCCGTCGAATCATCCCATGAGCCCGTGCCGTCACCTGCCCGCTGTACCGGGCAAAGTCCGACACGCGATTCAAATCAACGCGTCCCACCAGATGCTCGGTCAAATTCTGTTTCGAACTGACAATCATGGTCTGCATGTCACGCAATTCGTCTTCCAACGCCACGCGCTGCGACATCGCATCAGCCAAGTCTCGCTGACGCTGTTCCTGTTCCCGGCGACGGTGTCGCAGTAACGGTTCAAGTTGAAATTTGAATTTTGCCATCGTTCAATGAACACCAGTCACGCCATCTCGGCGAATCTCAATCTCTACAATTGCCTGCAAATGCTATGCCGGCATTCGCACCGGCTTGCGACTGCCCCGTTGCATTTGCTGGCGAGCACTGCGCAGATTCTCGACCAACGCCAGCAATTGCTTGCTTGTTCGCGCGAAATCATCCAGATGCTGTTCATTGCGACCCTGCCGCAGCAATTGCTCGATCACCGGCATGGCCGCAATCGCCAGATCAACTTCCGGGCTTGATCCGGCCGCATACGCACCGATATTCACCAGGTCTTCCACCTCACGATGCGCGGCCAACAAGCGAATCACTTCCCGACGCGCCTCCTGATGCGCCGAAGCTGTCACATCGTCGGCCACACGACTGATCGAATCCAACACATCAATGGCTGGATAATGCCCACGCGAGGCCAACCGCTGGCTCAACACCACGTGCCCATCTAAAATTCCGCGGGCCGCATCGGCGATCGGCTCTGACATGTCATCGCCTTCGACCAGCACCGAATACAATCCCGTGATCGAACCTTTTTGCGTTCGACCCGATCGTTCGAGCAAACTCGCCAATTCTGAAAACACGCTCGGCGGATAGCCTTTGGTCGCCGGTGGTTCACCCGAGGCCAATCCCACTTGCCGTTGTGCCTGGCAGAACCGCGTCACCGAATCCATAATCAACAACACATCCGCGCCCTGATCGCGAAAATATTCTGCTATCGAGGTCGCTGCCATCGCGGCTCGCACCCGCACCACCGCAGGCTCATCACCCGTGGCACATACCACCACACTGCGTTTCAAACCTTCCTTGCCCAATTGTTTTTCGACGAAGTCCAACACTTCCCTACCTCGTTCGCCCACCAACGAAATCACGCTGACATCCGCCGACGTATGTTTCGCCATCGTCCCTAGCAATGTGCTTTTGCCCAACCCCGGCGACGCAAAAATCCCCAGGCGTTGCCCACGTCCGACCGACAACATCGCATCCACCGCGCGCACCCCCGTCGCCAAAGGCTGATCGATTAACGGACGACGCAACGGATCAACCGGGTCCGGACGCAACGGCCGCGTCACCGTTTCACCAATCGGGCCCAGACCATCAATCGGCTTACCCATCGCATTCACCACACGGCCCAACATCGATTCACCCGCTCGCACAAAACGTGCAAACTGGTCTGCCACCACACGATCACCGCTGCGAATCCCACCGGTTGAGGCCAACAGCATCACAATCGTTTGATCACGATCAAAACCCACCACCTCACCCGGAACCCAACCGCGATCGCGCACCGCGATCCGCACCTGTGCCCCGATCGGTGCTGGTAAATCCCCCACGCTCAGCGCGAGCCCTTTCACTTCGAGCACGGTCCCCGAAAGTTCAATCGTCGCCGCGTGAGCCAACATGTGTCGCGCTTCTGCTAAATCGCTCATGATGGTTCTGCCTCACCGCCAACTTCCGACGAGTCCCCCGACGCATCACCAACGCCACCACTCGAATCCCCGTCGGCCAAGTCATAGCCGTCTTCCCCGCTCCACTCATCCACCACATTCGTTTCATCAGGCAACATCAATTGAATGACGCGTTCCAATTGCGTTTCAATTTGTGCATCAACTTTTCCTTGTCCATACGACAACACGCATCCGCCCGGCGACACCGTGTCATCTTCCACCAACGCCACATGCTCAAACTGCTTTAATTCCCGCATCAATTGCGGCATCGCCTCTTCCACCATCGGCTTGTCCACCGAATTGATTCGCACGCTCACGTCATACGGCTTCAACACATAACCCAAGGCACTGGCCACCTGATCGACAATCACCGTGGCGTCCACTTCGATCACGCGATGCACCACTCGCTCTGCCATTTTTAATCCCAGGTCCAACACGGCATGCTTCGCTTCACGCACCGTCTTATCATGGTGCCCTTGAAATTTACCCAATGCTTCCTGCCAGGCTTTTTCGATGGATTCCAGTTGCGGCCGCGCTTCGGCGCGCGCCTCTTCGGCACCCTGCTTGCGCCCGGCTTCATAGCCTTCCACTTTTCCCAGCTCAAAACCTTTTTCATACGCCTGATCATGGGCCCGTGTTTCTACCGCGGACGCTTGCGCTTCAGCCGATGCCACAATCCGCGCCGCCTTCGCCTCAGCCGCCGCTTGCAACTTCGCCGCTTGCCGACGCAGATCCGACAAATCCAACACAATCGCGTCTTTCAAGATCGCCGCTGATTGTGTGCCTTTAACCACTGCCATACAAAAAATCCTTAGTCCACCCTCGCCGCCAACCGTACTATTTCATTTTCAATCCCCCCACCACTTACGCGATTCACACCACTCACGATTCACGAAACCTTACACAATCAGATCTGACTCACCACCACGACCGGTGATAATAATCTGGCCTGATTCTTCCAGCCGTCGCACGATATCCACGATACGTTGCTGTGCTGATTCCACATCGCTCACACGCACCGGCCCCATGAATTCCATATCTTCGCCGATCAATGTCGCCGCACGTTCAGACATGTTCTTGAATATCTTGTCACGCAGCTCTTCGCTGGCGGTCTTGAGAGCCAACGCCAATTCGTCGTTGTCCACTTCCTTGAGAACGGCTTGAATGCCCTTGTCGTCGACCAAAAGAATATCTTCGAACACGAACATCAAGCGGCGAATCTGTTCCACCAGATCCGGGTCTTCGGTTTCCAAACCTTCCATGATCGTTTTTTCGGTGGTTCGATCGACCAGGTTCAAGACTTCTGCCACAGTATCGACGCCACCAATTTTTTCGAACGATTGCGTCAACATATTCGACAAGCGCGCTTCCAAACCCTTTTCAACTTCCTTAATGACTTCCGGGTTGGTCTGCTCCATGTTGGCCACACGCTTGACCACTTCGATCTGCTTTGGACCCGGTAAACCGGCCAGAATTTCTGAGGCTTTGTGATGCGCCAGGTGACTCACAATCAGGGCAATCGTCTGCGGGTGTTCATCCTGAATAAACGTCAACAGGTTCTGCGCCTCGGCTTTTTGCAAAAACGCAAACGGCGTCTTACGCACCTGCTGCGAAATTTGCTGCAAAATCCGATCCGCTTCTTTCGGATCCAGGCTCTTTAACAAGAGCGATCGCGCGTAATCCAAACCACCTTCGCTGATCCACGACGACGCCATCGCCAGTTCGTAGAACTCATTGATCACCCCATCGCGAATCTTGATCGGCACTTCGCCCAAGCTCGCAATTTCGCGCGTCAGTTCTTCGACAACCTTCGGCTCAATCGTGCGCAATACCGAAGCCGCCGCATCCTGTTCTATCATCAACAATAGAACAGAGGCTTTTTGAAGACCCGACAGTTCATCGACATTATCAGACATGGGTTTCATGATTGCGTTTGTTCGCCTTCAATAATTTGAATTCAATATTCATCTTCGCCAACCCAACGTCCCACCAATCGGGCCGCTTCTTCTGGGTTCGCTTTGATCATTTCGCTGATCTGTTCGGTCAACTTGCGGTTGCGAATTTCATCTTCATTCACTTCCAATCCGCCCATTTCCGCTTCAGACTCAGCGGCTTCGCCGATCATGTCCTCATCCATTGCCAACTCAGGCGGGACGCCAGCCAACTCTTCGATACTCGGAATCGGCGGGCGTTGCGAGGCTCGTTTGACCATGCCAAACATGATGCCGATGCTTGTAAACGCTAACAATCCCAACCCCACCGGCCTGATCCAACCCGACTCCAAGATGCTGATCATGCTCGTCTTGGGCGGAGCACCGTCGATCAACGCCAGCAATTCTGACGCATCAATCACACGCGCGACCGTCACCACACCTTCAACTTCATTCCCGGTTGGATCGCGCGTTTCGATCAATGGCTCAACCATCTTGCGGATTTCTTCTTTCTCCGTGGCGACCAAGGCAGACAGTGTCGCTTCATCCGGATCCTCCGCACCTGCCGGTTGACCGGCCAGGTACACGCCACGGAAATACGTATGCGGCACGTTGATCGTCACATTCACCTTCGTGGCGTTCTGGCCAACCTGTTCATAGGTTTCTTGACGCACGATGGGCTTGATGCCATACGAAACAATTTCTTCTTCGGATTCGGTGGTTGTTCTCGCACCGGCGTTGGCTGTTTGTATATCCGCCATCGTGTTCGAACGCGCGCCTGGCTCTGCGGCAGCCGACTTCGTATCGCTTTTATCCACACGCCGTTCTTCACGATTGGCTAATTGTTCACGATCGTATTCGGTCGTCTGTCCACGCTTGAAAACCACCGGATCAACCTGCACGTTCACGGCCACATACGCACCGGGAATAAAATTCAGCATCATCTCGCTGATTTTGTGATGGTATTGTTTTTCCAGATATTCCTTACGTGCTAACGCATCATCCGCTAACTGTTCGTCATTACTTTTAACTGTATACGATCGTCCGTTATTCGCATCCACGACCGTTACATCTTCCGGCGACATCTCGGCCACCGCACCGGCGACCATGCTTGAAAACGCAGTCACCATCTTCTGATTGATTCTCGCACTGCCCCGCATCACCACGTTGACCGATGCGCTTGGCTTCACAAATGTTCGGCCGAAACTTTTATCCTCTGGCATCGAAATCATCACGTCCGCTTTGCGCACGTTTTTCCATTTCGAGATGACCTCCGCCAACATTTTCTGTTTCGCCCACAGGATGGTCGTCTCGCGTTGCTTGTTGCTGATCCATGGCGATTGATTGGCCACTAATTCATCAAACGCCGCAGAGGTATCCGACGCCAGCATATCGCTGGTCGTGATCACCTGAATCGCCACGGCATAATCTTCCGACGGCACCAGGATTTGCCGTCCGTCGGTCTTCACATTCACGCCCGCGTTTTTCAAGCGCAGAAACAACTGTTCACGATCTTCGGCGGTCGTAAACTGCGTGATGGGAACCATCTCCGCCCGTCCGAAATACAGCGAAAACAGGATCAGCAGCGTAACAGCAAGAAACACCACCAATCCCAAAATGATTTTATGTTCACGACTAACTTCGCCAGCGCGTACTTGAATCTGTAGCCACGCTCGCCTTAAAAAATCCATCGCCAGGCCTCCATGCCTTGAACGAATCCCGCGAATAACGCGATTTGTTAATCGTAAATCACTTGACTAAAACATCGGCCGGAAAATCCAGCTCATTGTTAAACGTCAGCGTTCCACGCTCAACGCATCACGGTCTTATACCCGCATCTGTTTCACCTCGTCGTACGCCTCAACCAGTTTGTTGCGTACCTGTTGTAACATGCGGAACGCTGCGTCCGCTTTTTCTTTGGCCAGCAGCACATTCGCCACATCGTCACGCCGGCCTGTGTTCAGATCTTCTATCGCCTTTTCCGCATCCTGCTGCAAGACGTTGACCTGTTCGATGTTTTTCATCAGCACATCTTTAAACGATGTCTGACCCGCTGCGCGACTTGCCGCGCCACCTGCGCCCGCACCGGCCACGGGTCGTATACCCGGAGCGGCGCCAGCCCTTGCACCTGAATTGATCAATCCCAATGGATCGGTCATAACGTTTACCCTGCCTATACGTGTCGCACGCAAAATTGCGCTTCACACGCGATTCTTTTTCAAACGGTTATTCAAAATTTTTCATCAACAACATCTAATCCTACTCTATCGATTAACCCAGCAATCGCAACGCGCTATTCATCATCGACTTCGTGGCCTCAGCCGCAGTGATGTTCGCTTCATACGCTCGCGCTGCTTCCAATGCGTTAATCATTTCCATCGCCGGATCAATGTTCGGCTTGTAAATATATCCGGCTTCATCCGCATCAGGATGATCCGGTGCATGTTCCATGCGAAACGGACTCTGGTCCAGTGCAATCTCCTGCACATGCACGCCATCCGCATTGCCTGACGTCGGATCGCCCGCCGCAAACATGGCAATGCGCCGCCGAAACGGTGCATAATTCCCATTCGCATCGTACATCGCATCCTTGTTCGCAATGTTCGCCGAGATCGTATTGATCCGCGTCTGTTGCGCTGACAAGGCTGACACTGAAACATCTAATGCACCAAACATAACAATTACCTCATTCGTTCATCGATCATAGCCGTTCACGGATGGCCGTGTTGAGCATATCCAATTGATTGCGAGCCATGGAAATCGCTGCGTTGTGCGTCAGCGTATTTTCCGCAAGTCGTCCCATGATTCGATTCAAGTCGCGATTGTTCTGGTCATGGAACAGAATGTTTTCATTCATCGCATTGGGATTAACACCCATCGTTTTTTGATGAAACTGGATCTGGCGATTACTCCGAAAATGCATCGGTGCGGTCGTCGGATTCATCGTCCTGCGTCGCTGCTGAACCGCTTTATCCAACTGGGCCTGAAACGCTTTGGGATCCAGGTCCGTTGGTTTGAAAAACGGCGTCGACAGGTTGGCGATGTTGTCCGTGAGGATGCGATGACGCTTACCGGTGAACTGAATCATCCGCTCCAGCGTCGGCAGCGCTCCATTGTCGAACATACCTTCAATCACAACATCACTCCATCATCAACTAGAAAACATCGGCAATCCTCGTGCCATAAACCAATTCTCACGGCGCTGCGGAAATCGCGACACTTTCCATTTTCCAAACGCGCAATCACGCGCAACTCTTGCGCTTTATCGCGCAATTTTTACCCGTTACAACGCCTGCGGAACCAATTCCTTTTCTTTCCACTTCTTCAATTTCAATCCCAGGGTTCGCAACCCGATCCCCAGCGCGTCTGCCGTCTGTTGTCGATTTCCGTTGAACGTGCCCAGCGTCCGAACCACCTGTTCTCGCTCGATCACTTCCAACGGCTTGATTCCTCCGCCAACGCGACCAGCTCCACTACTGCCCACATTGCTGCCCATGGCATTGCCACTATCCACACGCAAACCACCCCACCCACCACCGACTGCGCCGATACCAGCACCACCGTCCATACCGCCGCCCGCCGAATCAAAATCCATTGCACTCGAGGCCCCCACCGCCACCGGCTCCTCTTCAAAATCAAAAGGCGAGGGCGCTAACAGCCACGGCTGAATCGTTGCCGGGGCAATATTCTGACCACGCGTCAACACACTGGCACGTTCGCAAATGTTCTGCAATTCACGCACGTTGCCAGGCCAGTTGTATTTCATCATCACTTCTATCGCGCCGGGTTCCATCCGTTTTGGTTCTCGCCCTTCGCGCGTTGCCACCTGCAATAGAAAATGGTCCACCAACAACGGAATATCATCCAATCGCGCTCGCAACGGCGGCACATGAATCGGCAAAACATTCAATCGATAGTACAAGTCCTGGCGAAAATCACCTTTGCGAACGCTATGCGTCAGATCACGGTTCGTCGTCGCGATCACGCGCACATCCACGCTCATCGTCATGCTCGAACCCACGCGCTCAAACGCTCGCTCTTGCAACACACGCAGCAACTTCGCCTGCAAACCCGGGTCGATCTCACTGATTTCATCCAGCAATAACGTGCCGTTGTCTGCCAGTTCGAATCGCCCCTTGCGCAGGTTATCCGCACCGGTAAACGCACCTTTTTCATGTCCGAACAGTTCGCTCTCCAACAAACCTGCGGACAACGCGGCACAGTTCAAACACAACATCACCTGATCGCGGCGTGGGCTATGTTGATGAATCGTTCGCGCGATTACTTCCTTACCCGTTCCTGATTCACCAACGACCAACACCGTGCCTTGCGAATGTGCGATTTGTTGAATCTGCTGAGCTAACTTCCGCATCGGCGGCGATTGCCCAATCAAGACGTGCCCCATCCCACGTGCATTGAAATTGCTTTTCAACGCTGCGTTTTCCTGCACCAGGCGACGCTTTTCCACCGCGCGTTGGATCGTCATCACCAATTGATCATTCTCGAACGGCTTTTGCACAAAATCATACGCCCCCCCGCGCATCGCCTCGACCGCTTTGTCCACCGTTCCATACGCTGACATCACAATCACCGGCAACTGTTCATCCGCATCACGTAAACGCTTGAGTAATTCCAACCCATCCATCTCAGGCATCATCAGATCCGTGATCACTGCTGCGGGCCGATGTTTGCCCACGGCTTTGAGCGCAGCCACGCCATCCGACGCAGCCACCACTTCAAAACCACCGCGTTGCAATGCCATGCCGACGCTGTCGCGCATGATCTGTTTATCATCAACCACTAAAACTTTACTGCTCATGCGACGGCCTCCGAAACGGCTGAAAATTGCTGTAATTCTGGCGACATGTCTTCACCTTTAACGCCCCCGCGTTGTAAATTTGTATTGCCACTTGATGCGTTTTCAATCGGTAAATTCAGTTCAAAACGCGCACCGCCCTGGGCCCGATTGTCGGCCACGATCACTCCGCCATGCGCATCCACAATACGATGCACAATCGCCAAACCTAAACCGGTCCCACTGCTGCGCGTCGTAAAAAATGGGTTGAAAATCCGATCCACTGACTCTTCATTAATGCCAGGCCCCTGGTCACTGATCGCCAACACATATTGCGAACCTTGTCGATGCCCTTCGATCGTGATCACGCCCGACGCATCACGCATCGCTTCGGCGGCATTGCGCACAATATTCAACAACGCCTGCCGCAACAATGCTGGATCAACCGACAATTCGATCGCCTCAATATCACACACGACGGTATGGCCACCCGCACCACCGGTTTCAATCGCAGGCCTTGCGTCATCAATCACCGCGCGCACGATGTCATCCAAATCCGTCAACTGCGTCTGGGGCTGCAAGTCGCGTGAAAAACTCAACACGTCATTCACAATCGCATCCAGCCCGTGGACCGCGGACACAATTTTTCGGGCGCTTTGTCCGGTTTGATCCAGCGAGGCATCAGCCACTGCCGCTAAATCTTCAACAATGAACCCGGCGTACAAACGAATTGCCGCGAGCGGATTGCGAATTTCATGCGCGATCCCTGCGGCCATCTGTCCCAGTGCCGCCAATCGCTTTGATCGTTGCAATGCCGCGTCGGTGCTGGCTAGTTCCCGCTGCAATCGTTCGACCTGGGCGACCATATTTTCATGACTGACCTGGAGTTTTTCGGTCACCTGGTTGTACGCGCCGATGATCTGCGCCAATTCCGCCAGATCGGGCAAATCTGCAGGTTTATCTATATGTTTACCCATGGATTCTGCACTGACATTTTTCATGTCGACGCTCGTCACCTGATCGTTCAACGGCTCATCAGTCATGCCTGCATCCCCCCGCGCGTCATACCACCACTTGTCATGCCACCGCGGGCCGTACCCGGCTTGACCGATTTCACAATCGGGTCGCTCGCCACGGCCGCTGCCGCATAGGCACGAGCAGCACTGCCAGTTTGTTTGGCATGGGCCATCTGACTCGCTGCGTCCGCGCGTGATTGCACCAACTTGTGTCGCAACTGATCGTCGAGCAACATCACATGCGCTCGCACTTGCTGGGCTTGCGTGGCTAACTCATGCGTCCGTTGTTTCACATCCGCGGAGCAACGCATCGACATCCGATCCCACAAACGCCCGAATGGTTCGATCGCCACGGCAACCTGCGTCAATCGTTCGACCAACGGGCGACGCTTCTCGGTCAACTCTGCCAGTTGGCCCATGTGACCGCCTTCGGCCAATGTCGCTTGCGTGCTGGCCACCGTCAGGATCGCACGATACAAACGCAATTGCTCATCGAGCAAGTGCAGCAACGTTTCATGCGGATCAACGGTATCGGCTGCCAGCGCAGGGGTTGGCGTAACCACAGCACCAACACGCACTAAATTTTTCTGATCTTCCCCCCCACCGACAGCCCCCCCCACTGTACCCCCCACTGCACCCCCCACATCGCCCCCCACCATCTCCCCCACCGTCCCCCCCACAGCGCGTGCCGCATCCGAGGAGGTTTGCCCCTTGGCCGCATGCTTAACATCGCGGGCACCCGAACCATGGCCGAGAGAGTCATGGCCGGACGAACCATGGCCAGGGGAATCATGTGTAGGTTTCTTGGTCATCCGTGACCCTTTATCAACCGATCGTGGCGCATCCATGCACCGATGCTTGAGTTATCGGCCAGACGGGGCAAATTCATACACCGAATTGCGCCAATTGAACGCAATTTTTGCGCACCGCTTCTTTTTTACGACTTTTTGGCCACCCCATCACACCCCATTTCATGCCCCACCCCCCCACAGAACATCGCTCACCCCCATCATCACTCATCGTTACTCACCACTAATCACCATCAACCCGCGGCGCTACTCAGATTCGTCGGCCCATCGTCGCCAAACAGATTTAACTCACTGGTCCAGCGCAGCCAATCCTGCCAATGCTTGCGTGTCATCGGCAGTGTGGGGTCATCAAACTTATCTTCGGGAATACGATTGAGCAGCCAACGTGCTCGTTCGTTCGCGATGCGTGCCTTTTGTGGTTCATCCAATTCGCAATACGCATTGACAATCTGGATCATTGCCACCAATGCTGACGGATGGTGTTCGAAACGCTTGGCAGCCAGGTCGTACAGTTCGATCGAGTGTTCATATTGGCCCAGATCAAACGCGGCATCAGCGCGATAGAAATAACTGTTGCGATGAAACAGGTTTTCCAACGGACTCAACTCATCGGTCGGACGAGATTCCAACTCACTGATCACTTGCGTAAACAGAATCTGTGCTTTTTCCAGCCGTTCTGCTCGCTCTGAATTCAACGCCTGTCGTTCGGTCGGCGTCAACGGACCATCCAACTCGCGGTTGATCTGTTCCACACTCATGCGATTGCTGTCGGCCAGGTAAAATCGCAGTGACGCGGCGGATTCGCTTTGTCCATAACGTGATGGGTCGACGGCTTCGGTCAAACGGCGAATCGCATCCTCGTATTCCTGACGTTTGTAATGCAACTTCCCAAGCTCGACCAATGCATCACGATACACCGCGGAATCAGGCGTGATACCGCCACCGACCACCACACCCGAGGCTGTCGTGGTGACCAAACCGTCGATCACATAGTTGAGCCATCGCTTGGCTTCGGTCACGTTTTCCAGTACAACCTGACACTGGGCTAGCGGCACGATACTTTTATACGCTTCCAATGTCGTCGGATACAGCTCAATCAACTGTTCGTAATTTTGCCTTGCCGTGTTGTATTGCATGTCGGCTTGATAGGCTTGACCCAGTCGATAGATGCCTTCGCGATAGTTGGCATCGGTCGGTCGAGATGATACGAACTCGCTGAATGTATCAATTGCACGCGACCAGTTCTGCGCTTCGGAAAAACATACCGCTGCTTGCCAAATGCTGATCCCGAACGCTTCGTCATCACTGATCGTCACTGCCCGGGCATGCCGCAGATAATATTCGGCCGCCTCGTTGTAATGGATCGCTGACTCACGGTTCGCCAACTCACGGGCCGCTCGGGTCGGAGCGCCCGGCAATGACGGATCGATCTTCGCCAATTTTTCCGCTTCGTGGCGATGGAACTGCGCCATCGCTTCATGGCTTTCTGCAAACTTGGCCAACAGGTCCGGCGGCATCTCGACCTTGCCATACAACGGCAACACCAATCCCAGATAGTTCAATGCCAAGTCATATTCTTCGCGTTGAAAATTCAAACTATGCTGGGCCATGATCAAGGTCGTCAGGTGATCAATTTTGTCATCCTGTCGACGCGGATTACCTAGCAAGCGCGACACAGCCCGCTGGAAATGTTCAATCGCTTCGGGGTGATCCCCCAGACGTGCTTCGCAATACGCGGTCCCGATCAGTGCATCGATGTAGGAATGTTTTGCCGATGGATAGTTACTTTCCGCGGCTGAAAACAGTTCCAATGCTCGACGCAAATCCGCCGACTGTGTTTGATCCACATCGCCGTCATCGATGCCCACCAGTTCGATCTGGGCTAATCCAACCAGAATCTGCGAATTCAACGAATCCGTTTTCGCAATTTTCTGTTCGGCCAGGCGGAACCAGTGCTGCGCTTCGACATACTCACCAGCCTGTTGATACGCACGAGCCAGAATGACCATCAACGGAGCTAAATCTTCATCACCCGACTGATCCAGGAAATAGATCATCTGTCGCTGCAACGTTTCGATCACGCGACCCGCATCGCCAGCCAACAACATTTCCTCGACCTGCAAACCGATGGCCCATACTTCCTCTGCACGCCGTCGCACCGGATCGCGTTCGTTGCGCAACTCATCGATGAACAGCTTCACCAGATCCATCAATTGGTGTGGCTTACCGTCGTGCCGATCCAGTTCACGCTGAATGATCTGCTTGATCACCGCATACCGTCGACGCGCATCGGAATCTTCAATCTCACGGATTTTCAGCAAGGCTTCCTGATCGCGATCCAACGCCACCAGTGCCTCAGCCCAGTGCTGCAATCGTCCCGAATTAAACGTCGCTCCCAACTTCTGGGCCTGGTCGTATTGCTGCACGATGCGCTGATAATTTTCGGGCGAATCGTATTTTCCCTCGGAACGAATCAGCTCCACATTCAAGTACAGCGCATCGCCCCAATACTGGTGATAGCGTGCTTGCTCGAATTGTGCGGCATTGACGATGACTGGCTTCAACGTCTCAAGCTTAGCCTCGGCTTCTTCCAGATTGTATGCCAGCAAATACTCGGACACCGTGTCCAACGCACCGGTGTAATCAGGCGGGGCTGGCTTTTCAAACGCAAACACCAGGCCGAACCCGAACAACACCAGCCCCAACAATAATGTGGGTAACTGCCAGGCCTCCTGCCACGTCGGCGGGTTACGAAATCTTTGTTTCAACTTTTCGAACAACGATTGGCTCCATCCATCGTGTACGTCCTACCGGGACTTGCTACGGTTCTATCTGCGTCGCCTTCTGTGCGTCGCGTAAAAATTCTCGCAAACGCGTATCAATTTCATCATCCGACATCGTCGCCAGTTCCGCACGAATGCCACGAGCTTCTGCTTCTGACAAACGTGCTGTTTCCATGCGGACCTCTTCGTCATCCTGACTCAAAAGTTGCCGCGTTGGCATTTCCATCGGCTCGAGCCGATTCAATGATCCCCAGGTCGCGGTCGGCCCATTCGAAGGTATCGCCAGATACAAACCGCCACTGATAAAACACAACCCCACCAACAGCACCGGCAACAATCGCACAAACGCCCGAACCGTCAGATTCACCTCCCCCCCCACATTTCCCCCCACGCCCCCCATACCCCCCGCAACGTCTGCCATGTAGGCGTCGGCCACTTGTGAACGCGCGTCAACACTATCTATAGATACGCCAGATACGCCCGATGCGGATTCGCTGGCAACGCCATTGGCAGCATTCTGTGGTTTCATCGATTCACCCGTCATAAATCACGCTCCATAAACCTGAAAACACCGCCGGGCCCATCCATTCATCCATGTCTCGCATGTTTCGACAACCTGTTATCGGACCACTGGTCGCGATGCCTTTCGCGCAGGGGAAAACAACAGATGCCCACGAGGACGCGGGGCTACCTTTATGTATCGACCATGCCCAACCATCCGTACACTTTTTCCGCCCCTCCCCCCCCACTTTTTTCTCCCCCCCACACCCCCCCACCTCCACACCTCCCCCACGCACACGCTTACTCCCGCATACCTACACATCACTTTCCACCCCAACCCAACCCACACCCCCCCCAACCCATGCCATCTCATCCCTTCCCACTTCACTTCAAACGGCTCGCCTTATGCCCATCCCGTTAAAAACTTGCCCGGCCTAAATTTTCCCTTACACAAACTCCCGGTATTCACCGGGAGCTAGGATGAATCGAAGCGCAAGTATGGATCGTCATCCGTCTTGCGTCTTGCGTCTTGCGTTTTACTTTTTGCTTGTTACTTCTTACTTCTTACTTTGCGACTTTCGCGCGTCGGGCCAATTCCGCTTCGATAAAACCGTGAATGTCGCCATCCATGACGCGTTGCGGGTTACCCTGTTCGTAATTAGTTCGGTGGTCTTTCACACGGTTGTCGTAAAACACATAGCTGCGGATCTGTGTGCCCCATCCCATGTCGAGCTTACCGCCGGTCGCCTGATCCATTTCCGCTTGTCGCTTTTGCTCTTCATGCAATTCCAGCTTGCCGCGCAAAATGCTCATCGCTCGCTTTTTGTTCTGTTCGAGTTTCCGTTCGACCGAACACACCACCATGATCGGCGCATCGAGTTCGGGATTGCGATACACCAACCGCACCGCCGTCGCCAGCTTGTTCACATTCTGACCACCAGGCCCACTCGATCGCGCAAACGGCTCGACTTCCAGATATTGCTCATCCACAACCGCCGCCCCATCATCGGGAAACTCAGGCACCACATCCACTGCCGCGAAACTCGTCTGCCGTTTGCCTTGGGCATTAAACGGACTGACCCGCGCTAAGCGATGCGTCCCACGCTCGGCGGACAGATACCCATACGCCATCGGACCTTTGATATACAACGTCACTTCTTTGAGGCCCGCTTCTTCGCCATACGTCTTATCGACTTCGCTCACGTCCCATTCCATGGCCTCGGTGTAATACAGATACATCCGCATCATCATCTCGGTCCAGTCCTGGGCCTCGGTCCCGCCTTCGCGCGAATAGATCGTCAGATAGCAATTGCGATCGTCATACTTGCCCGACAGCAGGTTCAGCGTTTCTAACTTGTCCACACGATTGCTCAGCGATGCCAATTGTTCGTCGACTTCCTGACGACTTTCATCGTCATCAGCTTCGACGGCCATCTCCCACAACAGCTTGGCATCTTCCACCGCCAATTGCAGTTTGGCCACCGGCTCAATCTGGGCTTTGATCGTTTTGAGTTCCGCCACCACCGCCTGCGCCTTTTCCTGGCTATCCCAGAAATCCGACGCGCTCATCAATTGTTCCAGCTCGCTGAGCCGATCTTTCTTTGCATCGTAGTTAAAGAGAGTCACGGACGGTTAAAATCCGCGCCTCGAGATCGTCCAGCAAACCGGGAATGTTTTCGTGTTGCAATGTTGACATGGAGCCTATTGTAGCCTTCTTTTTTATCCACAGATTTTCACAGATTGACACAGATTTTCAAAAGTAGAAAACAGCAAATTAAAAAGTAAAAACGAGCACACTCCCCAATACTTAATAATTCTCTGCTTCTCTGTTTTCTGTATTTCTATATTTCTGTGTTTTCCTAATCTGTGGCAATCTGTGAAAATCTGTGGACTAACTGCCTTTGACCGCATCTGGGTAGCGTACAAACCTACGCTTAGCCCCCCAGCACTGCGGCGATCGCGTCGCACAGGCGATCCATGTTGTTGTCGGTCATGCCGGCCACGTTCACCCGACCGCTGCCGACGATGTAGATCGCGTATTCCTCACGCAGTTGATCGACTTGCGCTTTGGTGAACCCGGTCATGGCAAACATGCCACGCTGTTGGCCGATGAATGAAAAATCTCGATCCACCCCGCGCTCGGTTAATTTTTCGACGAACATGCGTCGCATACTGTTGATGCGATTGCGCATGACCGACAGTTCCGCTTCCCAGTTCATGCGCAGTCCGCGATCGTTTAACACGCCGGTGATAATCGCCGAGCCGTGCCCGGGTGGATTGGAATAGTTGGACCGAATGACGCGCTTCAATTGGCTTAGCACCGTCTGCGCGGTTTTGGCATCGCTGGCCACGGCGGACACCGCACCGACGCGTTCGTTGTACAGGCTGAAATTCTTGGAAAAACTCGACACCACCAGCATTTCCCGACCCGGCTCGAGCATCGTATGCAACGCTACCGCGTCCTCAACCAGACCGTCGCCGAATCCTTGGTACGCAAAATCGAGAATCACCAGCACGCCACGCTTGTGCAACAGATAACCAATATCGCGCCACTGTTGCGGCGTGGGATCGACGCCCGTGGGATTGTGGCAACAGCCATGGAGCAACACCGCATCGCCTGCGGGGATTTTTTCGAACGTGGCAATCATCGCATCAAAATCCAGACTGAACGTCTGATCATCGAAATACGAAAAC
This sequence comes from Phycisphaerae bacterium, assembly GCA_030426385.1. Classification (GTDB taxonomy): domain Bacteria; phylum Planctomycetota; class Phycisphaerae; order Phycisphaerales; family Phycisphaeraceae; genus JAUHYI01. Next base: position 19,323 of record JAUHYI010000029.1, on the reverse strand, counting down.
GACTTGGTAGGCACGCCCGATGCCTGGAAAATATTCGGATGGTTCGCCCAGGTCGGCGTGGTCAACCACAAGGTCATGTCTGGATGGTTGGCTTTCAAATAGTCACCGACCACGCGTAAACCGCCGGTGCCGCCGGGCGTGTGCGCTGTCACCATGCGTTTGCTTTTAATCGCTTCGTGGTCCGATTCGTTGGGCCGATCCAACAGCAAATGCTGCACTGCCGAGGCATAGTTCGCATCGCCTTCGATGGGCTTGTAGCTTTTCGAAGTCTCGCCTGCCAACATGCGACGCTCAGCATCCTTGACGGCTTGCAACACCGGCGTGCGGCCATCCGCATCTTTATAGACACCTACGCCCAGATTGATCTTGTCGGGATTCGGGTCCTGGTTGTACGCGACGGTCAGTCCAAGAATCGGATCTGCCGGGGCCATTTCTACACTGTCAAATATCACGTGGATGCTCCATTGCCCCCGACTTTCCCCGTATGCCTAAATCCTCAAATTCCAAACGCTCTACATTACGATTGTTACAAATTCACGCCTGCCATCATGATTCTTGTATCACGATTATTTTGTATCACGATTAATGAATCATGCCTTTGGATGAATCGCGGATGTTGCCCATTGGCGATTCATCCCACAAGCGACATCGAGTCCTGCGTAGTTTACTGTGAAACGGATCGAACAGGAGCCCCCCCCCACCCGTGCCCCCCCACCCCTCGCCCACCACCCCATCGCCCACCACCCCATCGCCTCACATTCTTTTTTATCCATGCCCAACCCGCGGGTCGCCAAGCGTACGCCAGAATCCTTGCCGTGAAAAGTCGCCCCCGTGAACTGGTTGCATGACGAATCTGATACGGGTAGTCTTAACGCCCTATCCCGCCCCGGGTAGACTCCCTCAATTCCCCGTTTAATCCCACAAAATAAACTACTTTTTCACTCTTTTACATTAAACAAACTGGACTTTCCTCATGGAACGTGTACGACTAGGCGTTATCGGTTGCGGTGGCATGGCCAAGAGCCACATGAACTATTTCAAAGACATCCCCAACCTCGAATTTACGGCGGCGGCGGATAGCTTTGCAGACAACCTCAAATCAGTTGTGGACACCTATGGCGTCAAAGGTTTTGAAAGCGGCCACGACTTGATTAAGTCCGGCCTGGTCGATGCCATTTTGATCGTGACCCCGCATTATTTTCATCCTGAATATGCCATCGCCGGTTTTGAAAACGGCCTGCACGTCATGACCGAAAAACCCGTCGCAGTCACCGCCAAAGCCGCCAAGCAAATGAACGATGCGGCGGACGCTCACCCGCACCTGCTCTACGGGGCCATGTTCCAGATGCGCATGAGGCCCGACTTTCGTTTCATCAAGCAGGCGATGGTCGACGGCACGCTCGGCGATTTCCGCCGCTTCACTTGGATCGGCACCGATTGGTTCCGCAGCCAGGCCTATTATGATTCAGGCTCATGGCGCGCCACTTGGAAAGGCGAAGGCGGCGGCGTTCTACTCAATCAATGTCCACACGACATCGACATGCTGTACTGGCTTTTCGGTCTGCCCAAACGCATCACCGCCAACATCACGCTGGGCAAGTATCACAACATCGAAGTCGAAGACGACGTCTCGGCTATCTGGGAATACGAAAACGGTGCGACCGGCGTCTTCGTGGTCAACACCAGTGAAAAGCTCGGCGTCAAACACATTGAAGTGGTCGGAGATCGTGGCCGTATCGAAGGCCAACCCGATGGCTCGCTCAAAATGGCGACCATGAACATGTCTGCTGACGAGGCGATTAAAAACGGTGAAATGTGGAGCATCCCGGGCTTTGCTCGAACGGATTTCAACGTCACGCCATCCAAACTCGAAGGCGGTCCACACCAAGCGACGCTGACGGCTTTTCTCGATGCGATCGTCGCTGACGATGCCAGCAAAATCCTCGCGCCAGGACGCGATGGCCTCGGGTCGCTGGAACTGATCAATGCCATGATCATGAGTGGCGTTACCGGCAAGCCCGTCGACCTGCCTACCGATCACGATGCCTACGAAGCGCTCATGGCAGAATTGATCGCCAAGTCCGAAAAAAACAAATAATCGCCCCCCACCCCCCCCACTTTTCCCCCGCGTGATTGCGTGCATATGATCAATGGCGTGTCGTATGCTGCATGTCGCATGCATGTCGAAGATCGCCGGTTGCTTACGATTGTTTGCGATTGCTTACACAGGATTCCTGCCATGAAAAATTTTTCGGCCTTGCGTCAGACGGTTCAGTCCACCGCTGCAGCGATTGCAGTCGCAACGACATGTTTAATGATGACATCAACTCCAGCGATGGCTCACAACAGTGCGGAGCATTTCGCCGAATCGATCGAGCAGTCGCATCAGGCTGACGTGTGGTACGCCAAGTCGGCGGTGCAATTCGAGGCGGTGGTGGCGTTCGGCGGCAACACCATTCTCGACGCGACCATCATCTATGACTACCACGCCAATCGCGTGCGGATCACCTTGAAAAACGGCGTCGTGATGGTGTTCGATGGCGACAAGGCATGGGTTTCACCGGCTGACACCAAGATGCCCGGCCCAAGCCCGCGTTTTCATTTGCTGACCTGGCCCTATTTCCTCGCCTTGCCGTTTAAATTGCAGGACCCCGGCACGCATCTGGCACCGTGGAAACAAAAACATACCGCCAAGCTCACCTTCGGCGAAGGCGTCGGCGATTCGCCCAAAGACTGGTACGTGCTCTATCGCAATCCAAAAACCAACACGCTCGATGGGACGGCCTACATCGTCACCTATGGCAAATCCGTGGATAAAGCCGAGGCTGATCCTCACGCGGTGCGCTACGAAAAAATAGTCGACGTCGAAGGCGTTAAGCTCGCGACCGAATGGGAATTTTTCAACTGGTCCCCCGAGCAGGGTTTTCATGGCGATCCACTGGGACACGCCACGCTGTCGAACATCCAATTCATCACGCCTGATGACAGCACGTTCGCCATCCCCGAAGGCGCTGCTGAGGACCAATTGCCCGCGGCTGAATAATGGGATGCCCGTTAGCCGTCGCCCTGGTTGGCGTGTGCGTGTTATTGCAATCCAAGAGCGTTCCCAATTCATGTTCGGCGATCAGCGCTTAGCGAGAGCGACGCAGCCACCCGTGGGCGCATGCGCGTGTCGTGTACCCGTGCGTCGATGGCCAAGCAAACACGGGACGCTGCGCGTCTCCCGCTAAACGTGTGGTTGGGAGGCGATAACCGTTAGCCTAAACGTCGTGCTTACCATGCGGGCAACGCGCCGACCAAGGTCGGCGGCTAACGGAGAATCGCGCGTTAGAAATCTATGGAATCGGTATCCGACGCAAACGCAAATGCTACAGCGACACGCATTGGCCCGTGCGTGCGGATTCGTACACGGCTTCGATAATCGCCACGGCTTTACTGGCTTCGGTCGCATCGATGTCTAGCGCACTGCCGTCGTCGAGTGTTTTGAGAAACGCCTGAATATTGCGTGTGTGATTGGAATAATCAATGGCCATCGGATCAGCCGCCCCGCCACCGGTTGCGGTTTTTCCGCCGAATTGTTCACGAATAGCGGCGTCGCCATCTTGTTCATCGCGGAAGGCGTAGGTGATCAGTTCGTCTTCTAAAATTTCCGCGGTGCCGTCGCGACCTGCGATTTGAAAGCGTTTCAAACTGCCCGGATACATCGACGTCGCGCCGAGCAATTGCCCCAGCGCACCATTTTCAAAACGCAACACAGCCACGGCGGTGTCTTCGACTTCGATCACGTCATCGTCGTGGCCACGCTTGCCTGTGAATGCAAACACATCGCGCACCGCACCAGTACCGCCGGCTGCGGCGATCCATTGCAACATGTCCACGCCGTGAATCGATTGGTTCATCATCGCGCCGCCGCCGTCGTATTGCACGGTGCCCTGCCAACGATCGGGGGCATAGTACGCATCGTCACGCCACCATGGCACGTAGGCTGACACTACCGCCAACTGTCCGAATCGACCGGCACCGGCAGCCTTTTGCACCGCCTGCACAACCGGGTTGTAGCGCTGCGGAAAAATGCCGCCCAGTTTGATGTTGCCTTGATCGGCGGCTTGATTCATCTGGCCAATGCGGGCGGTATTGATTTCCAATGGCTTTTCGCACAACACATGAATGCCACGCTGGGCACAAGCCTGCGTCGGTTCCAGATGCACGCCGCTGGGGGTGCAAATCGTCACGACGTCCGGCTTCACCGTGTCGAGCATTTGCTCATAACCAGCAAACCATTCGCCGCCAAACTGGTCGACAAACTCTCGGCCTTTCTTTTCAGTGCGACACGAAGCACCGGCCAAGGTTGCATTAGGAATATCCGCAATCGCCCGAGCATGCATGCCCGCAATTGCGCCAACGCCGATGATACCGATTCGATAATTTTTGCTCATGGTTCAAACTCTTGTTGTTGGTATGTATGACTGTCCACAGATTTCACCGATGACACAGATTACGGAAACGCCCTGCTTGTCAGACAGCGGCGAACCAAGGAATGGAGAGCCCGCAAGCCTACGAATTGAACGAGGAATGCAGGAATCCAAGAATTCAGTTGCGTCATCACATTTTTTATCTTTGCCGTTTTACTTTCCTGCATGTCTCTTTTGTTTTTTCTTCTCTGTGCCTCTGTGTCTCTGTGGTTTTCTAGATTCCCGCTTCCTCGCGATCGGCGACATGTTCGGCATGGGGATTGATCTGGAGAAACTTGCTTAGCCAATGGACGGCCAGATATATCACCGGCGTGTCGAGCAGTGCGGCCAGGAATTTCACCAGGTAGCCCGTCGCGATCAGGGTTAACAGCAACGTGGGAATGTGCGTGTCATCGTGAATCATTTCATCGAGCCCGCCCGCTTTGTAGGTGATCAATATCACAGCGACCGCATCGACCATTTGGCTAATCATGGTTGAGCCGTTGTTGCGTAGCCATAGATGTTTGCCGTTGGTCAATCGTTTCCAAAAATGGAAGAGATAGACATCGACGAACTGAGCCAACAGGTAGGCGATCATCGATGCGGTGACCGCGCCGAACGCCAGGTGACGAATCTTAAAAAACTCAGGCGATTCGGTGCCGGGCAGGATGCCGCCGAGCCAGAGAATCGCCATCACCCATCCGTTCAACAACAACCCAACCCACACGACAAAATTCGCGCGGCGTCGGCCGTAAAATTCACTGATCAAATCGGTGCACAAAAACGTAATGGGATACGGCAACACGCCGACCGCGACGGCAAACGATAACTTGCCCCATTGGCCCCATTGAAAACCCGCATCGCCGCCGACACTGAACAGCACGAGGAATCGGCTGACGCCCAGAATGTTGAGCATGGCCAACGATCCCAGAAACAACCCTGCCAAAACCAGAAACACGCGTTCCCGGCGTTCGTGCAGTTGTTCAACGGCTATCGAGTTGGGGCTTGGATTCACCATTGGGCCAATGGTAGACCGCATGCCGCAGTGACACAAACTCAAATATATCCCCATTCTCTGCCCGTTTGCTGCCGCGATCCGTGTCGCTGCGTTACAATGCAAATTCCACCCCATGGAAAGGATTTCACCATGACCCGCAGCGTTACCGATTCACATCGCATCTACGACGGCGACGGCGACCAACTGATGGAAGACCACGAGTTGGCTGATCGGCTTATCCTGTTGCCGGATGCTCGGCCCAGCAAGGTCCCCGATCCCACGTCGCGCATCCGCATCATGTGGGGACAACATTTGCTCGACGATGTGTTGGCCGGTCGCTATAACTCGCTGGTCTGCGCGGTCAATGCGGACAACAATGATCATGGCATCATCGCCCAACTCGCTGAGTTGATCCCCACCAGCCAATGGGGCAAAGCCTCGATCACCGAATATGCCAAACAGTTTTCTCGCAGTGGCGACAAAATCAAAGTGCTCAAGTTCGATATGGATATCGTGGAAGTGCTCGCATTTTTGCGACCACCCGACCGCGACCATTTCACCCTCGACGATTTGAGCAGTGGCTTCACCATCGTGTCACAGATGGTCAAGCGCAAAACCCATCGCCTGCCCTCGGCGTCGGTCAGCTTCCTTGGGGCACGATCCAACATGCTCTTCGATCACAATCACCAGGTGCCCAGCTTTGAAACCGTGCTGCGAACCATGTACCAAGCCGGCTACACCGGCGACATCTATCCCGCGCCAAGCATGTGGGAATCTGCCCCTACCGCGCTCTACGCCCGCTATCCATTCCCATCCTCCGTCGATGAGATGCGCCAAGGCGGTTTCTAGCTTTTTTCGCTAACCATTGGCGAAATGGGTAAATGGCACAATCTCTTGACGGCTACGCTCACACGGGTTTCCACAAGTTTCTGTGAGATTCTGTGAGTTTCTGCGTTTCTGGGTTTGCTCAACTGAAAACATGGATATAATTCCCTGAGATGACGATGGCAACCACCCTATTTGATATCGCTCGGCAAACGAAATATCCACCGGCTGCGTTTGAATTCGTCGAACGTGGCCTCGGCTATACCGTGCAAAAAATTCACGGCGAAATGGCCGAGCAGGATATGCTCGAGGACCAGAACCAACTCAACGAGCTGGGCATCAATAGCCGACATATCTCCGGCCAACAACTCTGCTACGGCTTGCGCGATTTCGCCATCGAACAATACGGCCTGCTTGCCCGCGGGGTCTTGCGACGATGGCACATCAACCGCAGTGAAGACTTCGGCCAAATTGTGTTCACACTCGTCGAAAACGAACTGCTACGCAAAACCGACGACGACTCGATCGAGGACTTCCGCGACGTGTTCGATTTCAACGACGCGTTCGACCAACCCGTCGCACTCGGCGATACCGTCTAACCCACCCCCCACCCCCCATCCCGATACAAATTCACATGTTAGCCGCCGCCTTTATGGCGGCGCGATGGCTACGTTTTCACCAGAGTTCGCGCCGCCTCAAGGCGGCGGCTAACGGGAAATCACGCATAACGATTTAATGGAATGCGTATAACAAATGACGTCTATGTTTTATGAAATTGGTAGCCTGCCCAACACTGCGACGCGATTCCCATCACTGCTAATTCATCGTCGCACGTCCCCACATACGGGGATATCGTGGCCAATGTCGGGATGTTGGGTTTACTTTCCTAGCCATCCGCTCGATAATCCGAGCCATGAATCATCCCGACAATCATGCTGACCGCCACGTCTGGGAATTTCGCTGGGTCCGGGACCTGATCGTCATAGCGATCATCGCGTTGATCCTGCTGGCCATCTACAGTGCCCGATCAGTGGTCGCCCCGGCGCTGTTCGGCCTGGTCTTTGCCTATGTCCTCAATCCGATCGTCACCTGGATTGCCAAACGCGATCGCATCAGCCGCGCCCAGGCCACCGGCGCGTTGTTGTTCGGGCTGGCCTTGATCGTGGTCATTCTTGGCATGTTGATCACGCCTGTGCTTGCCGGCCAAATCGATCGCCTGTTCGACAACCTGCAAAACTATGCCCAGTGGACCACCGACAAATTCGAAAAACACGCAGCGCCCTATCTCCAACAGGTCACCGACCGCTTAGAACAATCGGGCCAACAACCTGCCGACGGCACGAACACGCCAGACACTGCCCAGACTGCCGATACTTCCGAGACTGCCAATACTGCCGACAACCCAAACCTTAATTCCGACAGCTCGTCTATCGCGGATATCGCAGGCACCCCCTCGACGACTCAGCCCACCACCCAACCCACCACCGCTGAGCCCACGCAAGCCCTGACCAAACCCATCGCCAAAAGCGCCGAGAACATCGACCTGAGCACCATCGGCTCGGTCCTGCTATCCACCGCCAACCACACAATCTCGGTCATCGGCGCAGCGGTCGGCACCACCACCTACATCATCCTGTTCATGGTCGTCGCAGTCTTTTCGTTTTTCTTTTTCAGTTGGAAACTCGATCGCATCATCGCATGGTGTGCTGGCCTCATCCCTCGTAAAAATCGCAAACGCACTTTTGAAATCATTGCCATGATGGACACCACCATCGCCGCGTTCATTCGCGGACGACTCATCCAATCCATGGCCATGGGCACTGTACTCTCCATCGGGTGGGGCATCGTCGGCGTTCCCTATTGGTTGGCACTGGGTCTGCTCGGGGGCTTGCTCAATCTCGCGCCGTTCCTGGCCAGCCTCGCATGGATACTCGCGGTCATACTCGCTGTCGTCGATCTGCTTTCCACCTCCGGCTTCGAAGGCTGGGGACATCTCATGCTCTGGTCCATCCTCCTGCCCACGCTCATTTATGCCTGCGGACAATTCCTCGACGGCTGGGTCATCGAACCGATTGTTCAGGGATCGGCCACCAATCTCGATCCACTCACCGTGCTGTTGGCAGTCCTCATCGGCGGATCACTCGCGGGCATGCTCGGGCTCATCCTGGCCATCCCTTTGGCGGCCTGCATTAAAATCCTCGCCGCTGAATTGGTCTTGCCCACCTATCGACAATGGGCCAACCGCGAAACGGCCCCCGAGTAACCGGGCAATAATCACCATCGATTTTCTTGAACGATCTCAGGTCGCTCGCCCACATCGATCGCTATCGTTCCTTTTTTTCCGTAAATCCGTACTTTCCGCAGCCTTTCACCACTTTTTGGTCAAGAACCCTTGATCACCTCGCCGAAAACAACAAAAATACCCCCCCACATGTCCCACGTATGCCCGCCCATGTCCCCGATATACCTATGCTTCAAAGATGGGATGGGATGCGATTGATGTGACCGTTTGGAAATTTTGAAATGCTTGAAAAGATTAGAAAGTCTTGCCAGAGGGATACGTGCCATGAGTGAGGTCTACAACCCCGAGTCACAACTGCTCGAACGTTTGGAAAATCTGGAAATCGAGGCCCGGCGGTTGGCCCGCAAACGTGATGTCTCCACGAACAACAAACATCGCGAAATCCTCACCCGCCAACTCCAGGAAACCGAAGCGCAAATCAACCACCTACGCTGGCTTCGCCACCAAACCCACTCCAATCTCTAACCCCCCGCCCCCCCACATTTCCCCCGCATCACTGACGCTTGCTTGGATTGCCCCCCATTTCTTCCCACGCTATTAGAGCGTTTGGCGTCATTGGTGACCGCATGGCAATCCGGACTGGTCACTTAAGTGACCAGTCCAGCCTGAATATCTTTAGGCCAGTAATTATGCCCCACGACTCACGCCCCCCACTCAATCACACTAATTATTCAACACCGTCAATTGCCGTAAACTTCGTGGCAAATTGAAATGCATATCTTCGGCCACCACGTGCGCGTCTTCGACTTCGCCGCCGTATTGGTCGACCAGTTCCTGAATAATTTCCCGCACCAGATGTTCGGGTGCGGACGCACCTGCGGTCAAGAGCATTGTGTTTACGCCTTTGAACCACTGGTGATCCAGTTCGGTTTTGTCATCCACCAGATAGGCTTGGCAACCGCTGTTCTGACTGATCTCCGTCAGACGCACGGAGTTCGACGAATTCTTTGAACCCACCACAATGCACAGGTCCGCACGCGGGGCTAACTCACGCACCGCAGATTGTCGGTTCGTCGTCGCATAACAAATGTCTTCGCTCGGCGGAGCTTTCACCTGCGGAAAACGCTTCTTGATCGCATCGATGATCCGATTCGCATCGTCCATGCTCAGCGTTGTCTGCGTCAGGTAGACCAGCTTGTCCTCGTCCGCAAACGATAATTTCTCAACATCTTCCGGACTCTCCACAATCGTAAACGCATCGGGCGCTTCGCCCACCGTGCCCACCACTTCGTCATGACCCGCGTGGCCCACCAGCAGCATCTTGTAACCCTGCTTGGCATAACGAATCGCTTCCATATGCACCTTGGTCACCAACGGACAGGTCGCATCGATCATCGTGCAACCGCGACCCTTGGCCGCATCACGAACTTCCGGACTCACCCCGTGAGCACTGAAAATCACCGTCGAATTGTTGGGCACTTCGTCAATCTCATCAACGAAAATCACGCCCTCTTTCACAAATTGCTCGACCACGTGACGATTGTGCACGATCTCGTGATACACATACAACGGCGTGCCCACAATTTTCAGCGCTTCTTCAACGGTCAGGATCGCCATATTGACGCCCGCACAAAAACCACGCGGATTAGCAAGAATTATCTTCATCACCCCATTATAGCCCCCCACTTTCCCCCCACAAACCCCTCCCCCCCCCCACACTTTCCCCTGCGCAGTTATCCCGTCTCCGCTCCTGCCGCTTGCGGCTTAGCGCCCCTTGCACGGCAATTCCCCGTTAGCCGCCGCCTTCAGGCGGCGCGTACCCCTCCCCCCACATACACCACCCGCGCCGCCTGAAGGCGGCGGCTAACGCGCGAGTTTGAACCGGAATCGGTAAACGTGCCCCTCACGACAATGCATATCACACCTATGCCGTGGTATCATGTCCTCATCGTTCGGGGCCACGATTACTGAGATTGCTGATTCACTGATTCACGAATTCACATTCACGCACGTCACACAACAGGGGTCATCATGCGCATCTTCGAAACGCTCGCACGCAGTTGGGACTTTGCCAAAATCAGCTACGGCATCATCTGGGACCATAAACAATTAATGGTGCTGCCGATTCTGTCGACCATCGCGGCTTTTATTGTGGTAGTCAGTTTCGTCGCGCCATTGTGGGCCTCGGGCTTGCTTGAAACCTGGTTCGAATCGGCCCAGCAAGTCGAAGAATCAGGCGCCACAGCCACGACCACTGCCGACCAGCAAGCCAACCCGTTGATGTGGGTGTTGCTGTTCGCGTTTTATTTTGCCAACTACTTCGTCATCGTGTTTTTCAATTCCGCCCTGACCGCCTGTGCCATGCAGGTGCTTCGCGGCGAGCCAGCATCGCTGGGCTACGGCCTGGGCATGGCGGGCAAGCGTATACCGCAAATCGCGGGCTGGGCATTGGTTTCCGCAGTCGTCGGCGTCGTGCTTAAAATGATCGAAAACGCCAACGAAAAAGCCGGCTATTTCATCAGTGCCATCCTCGGCTCGGCATGGACCGCGTTGACCTACTTCGTCGTTCCCGTCATCGTCATGGACGGCGTCGGCCCGGTCACCGCGTTCAAAAATGCCACCGGCATTCTCAAGAAAACATGGGGCACCGCGCTGGCGGGCAATTTCTCGCTCGGGCTACTCGGCTTTCTTGTTGCTTTGCCCTCGATCATCATCTCGGTCTTGTTGATCATGGGGGCCTTTTCCAGCGGTTCAACCCCGCTGATCGCGGCCAGCTTCGTCGTGGCAGCGTTTCTCATGACCGCCACCTTCGCCATGACCTCCGCCGCTGACGGCGTATTCAAAGCCGTGCTCTACAACTACGCCACCGGCCGCGCCATGCCCAACGACATCGACACCCAACGCTTCGACGAAGCCTTCAAACCCAAATCAAAATCGTAACCCCCCCACATCGACCCCCGGCCCACTTATCACATACCGGGGTCCTGATTCTGTTCGTTACCCCTCAGCCCCCCCGGCCCCCAGCCACTTGCGGCTTAGCGCCCCTCCATTGCACGCCCTACGCCTCAACCCCATTGGCCACCGCGTCAAGCACTTCTTCAAGACTCAACCAGGTCATGTCATCGGTCAACGTCCCATTCGGCGGAGCGACCACGCGCACCTGTGGGCCGATCGGCCGCCACACACGCGGGTCGGTCGGGCCGAATAATGCCAGCGTCGTCAGTCCCATCTGCGCCGCCAAATGCGTCGGGCCTGAGTCGTTACCAATCACCAACGACGCCCCGCGTAAAATCGCGGTCAGCTCGTCCAAAGTTTTGCAAGTCTTGGCACGCAGGTGATCGTTCCACTGATTCAATCGCTGCGTCGGCCAACGCGACAACTCGGTCTCGCCCAACACGGCCACCACATCGTGTCCCTGTCGCACCAGGGCATCAGCCAACATCATGTAGCGTTCCGCCGGCCAACGTTTTTCTCGGCCGCCGCTGCCCGGATGAATCACCACCGGCCCCTCTTGCGTCACTGCGCCGACTTCCATCGACGCGGGCAACACAAATCCCTGCTCGGCCAATTCACGTCGATGCCACGCATGGACCGTATCCGTCCAATCCACCGGCGGGCGGGGAAACGCAAACAAATGCTGCGCGTCGGGTGCCAATCGCCGAACGTTATCCGCCCATGCGTCCTGCCCATCGCTGACAAAACTCACCACCAGCGACGCCGACGCGAGCATCTCTTCAAAAAACGGGCCCATCGCCGCGGGGCCTTGCGGTGAAAACAATCGCGTGAACTCACGCTGTTCGATATCCATCGCCTGCACACCCGGCACCAACTGCGCCGCCAACTGCGCTTTACTCCATTGCGTCACCGCGACCGTCGGATTCGTTTCATCGCCCACTGACAGCGCACGCAACAACGGCAACGTCACGATCCAATCGCCTAACGCGCCCTGATGCACCACCAATTTCGTTCGCTGCTTTGTTTTCGCCATCAGTCTGGTTCTATTTCTTATCCTGATTCCCACAACCCATGCTAATCCAATCACCACCCCACCGCGATCCCCCCCCCCACATTTCCCCCCGTGCGATTAACCCGCTTTGGGGCCCGCCCGACTCACGAATCACGAATCACGACTCACGACTCACGACTCACGACTCACGACTCACGACTCACGACTCACACTATTATCACCACGATCACCATCCGCAACACCTCGGCCCATCAACACCTCGGCCCGATCAAACGCCGCTCGCGCACTGGCGAAAACGCCATCGCTCGTTTCGAACACATTATTCCGGCCGATCGCATCCACCAATCCAAACTCATCCATCCGTTCAAACATCCGGCGACGCACGCCGCATAACAACAACTGACCACCCTTGGCCTGCATATGTCGGGCAAACTGTTCAAAAACGCCCATCACCGTGGCGTCTACCATATGCGTCCGTTTCAATCGCAGGATCACAATCTTCGTCTCACTCGCTGACAATCGATTAAACCGTTCTTCCAATTCATCGGCTGTTGCGAAAAACAAATTTCCTTCCAATTGCAAAAACATCACAGCGCGACTGGCAACATTTTCACGCACCGGCCTCTCAATCAATTGCACTGTCGTTTTCGCACTGGTCACATCACCGTCTTCATCATCTGGGTTCACCATCTCCGTGATATACACCTGCCGTGCTCGCCGCAGATACAACGCCACGTTCATCGCGATGCCGATAAAAACCGCATATTTCAACGGTGTAAACAACGTCGCCAAAAACGTCCCGAAACACACCGTCGCATCCGCGCGATTGCTCTTGGCAATTTTTAAAAAATAGCGCCAATCCACCAGTTTATACGCCACCACAAACAGAATCGCCGCGATCGCTGCCATCGGAATGTACTGCGCTGCCGGGGCGAACAACAGATAAATCACCAGCACGAACATGGCATTGAATACGCCACTCAATGCCGTTTTTGCGCCCGATAATTGGTTGATCGCTGACCGTGAAAAACTGCCTGACCCTGGAATGCATGACATGAAACTCGTCACAAAACTCGTCAATCCCTGGCTGAACATTTCCTGATTGGCACTGACCGGCTCGCCCGTTTTCGCGCTGATCGATTTGCCGATCGCATACGCTTCGATCAATCCCAACAACGCCAGCGCCAACGCACCGGCCAACATCGCATCAAGATGCGCCAACATCAATCCAAACGCTGGCCAACTCGGCATCGGCAAGCTATCCGGCAACGCGCCCACCAACGGCAACTGATCGCCATGCCATCCCAACAACCACACCAACGCACCGGTGCCCACCACGGCCAACAACGGCCCCGGCGCTAATCGCCACACATAACGCACCCCGATCATCAAACCCAACGCCACGCTCCCCATCGCCACCGACGCACCGCTGGCCTGATCCCAGTGCGGCCACAACTGCTGACCGATCCCCACCAGCCCCGGCCATTGCGATCCACTGCGCTCCGCTGATATCCCCAGGAAACTACGCACCTGCCCCGCCGCGATCAGCACGCCTGCTCCGCCGGTAAAACCCACCACCACCGCATGGCTCACGTATCGAACCAGATTCCCCATCCGCAATTCTGCCAAACCGATCTGGATCAAACCTTTCAAAAATGTCAGCCCGATCACCAGCGACAGATACATCGCCTCATCGCCAGGCACCGCGATCCGCGTCACGATTGAGGCCACCAACAACGACTGCGTATTGATCGGTCCGACACTCAGCAACGGCTGACTGTTAAAAAAACTGCCGATCAAACATTGAAACACCAACGTGTATATACCGTACTCGGGCCGAACCCCCGCGATGATCGCATAGGCCATCGCCTGGGGCACGCCGATCACTGCCACGCTTAGGCCTGCCACTGCATCCTGCCGTAGCGCTTTGGCGTTATACGTTCGCATCGATCGCCCGAACCGCACCAACGGCTCAACCAAGGGCTCAACCCCCATCGCCAACCCCCGCCTAATCATGTCTGACTCATGCAATTTCATTACCCGCGAGCATAGCAATTTCCCCCCCCCCACGCCCCCCCACATCCCCCCCCCCACTTTCCCCTGCGCGATTGGCCCGCTTTGGTCCCCACCGCTTGCGGCTTAGCGCCCCCCCACTTTCCCCCGCACGATTGACCCTCTTCGGCCCCCGCCGTTTGCGGCTTAGCGCCCCCCGCCCACATTCCCCCGCATCCCCCCGCGCGATTTGCCCTTCCACATTTCCTGCGCGTTCACTTATGCTGATCAAAATCCCTGAATCGCTCCCACCCCATCAATCCATTACCATAATCCTTTCGCGATTTACACAGTCGGACTCACGCGGACTCACGATTCACGACCCTAACTGCCCCAAACTTCGCCATGCCAAACTATATCGGACTAGATCTCGGCGGGACCAACATCAAAGCAGGCATTGTCGACGATGCTGGCACGATTTTGACCCAGACCAGCGTTGCCACCCCCAGCCAGGCCAGCGTCGACGCGCTGGTCGATGCCCTCGCCAATGTGTGCCAAACCCTCGCCAATGCGGCCAACCTTCCCATCGATCAGGTCGCGGCGATCGGCATCGGTTCGCCCGGGGCCATCGATTTTGAAAACGGCATCATCAAACGATCGCCCAACCTTCCCAATTTCAGCGATACCCCCCTGGCGAAATTGCTGCGACAAAAAATCGGCCGACCCACCTATCTCGAAAACGACGCCAACGCTGCGGCCTTCGGCGAATTCTGGGCTGGGGCCGGTCGCGATCAGGCCATCAAATACATGGTCATGATCACACTCGGCACCGGCATCGGCGGCGGCATCATCACCAACGGTAAACTCGTCCACGGCCACGCGGGATTCGCCGGGGAAATCGGACACATGATCGTCCAACCCCACGGACGACCCGGTGCTGCCAAAACGCTCGGCACACTCGAAAGCTACGCCTCAGCACCGCACACCGCGAAACGTGCCCGCGAAGCACTCGAACAATCACCCAATGCCGAGGCCTCGGCACTCGCATCCATCCTCGCTAACACTGGCACACTCACGGCCAAGGATGTCTTCGACACGGCCCAGACCGGCGACCCCATCGCCGCCCAGGTTGCCGAGGAAACGGCCATGTATCTGGCCATCGCTTGCGTCAATTTTTGCCGAATCCTCGACCCGCAAATGATCGTCTTCGCTGGGGGCATGATCGCCGCGGGTGACTATCTATTCAGTCGCATCCGGGCAGAATTCCAAGCCCTCACCTGGAACGTCGTCCCCGAACATGTCCAGCTCGTCCCCGCACAACTAGGCAACGACGCAGGCTTCATCGGTGCCGCCGCCGTCGCCCACACCCAAGCCAACCCCTAACCCCACGCCCCACGCCCCACCCCCCCACATTTCCCCCGCATACCTGACCCGCCCCGCCCCGCCCCACACACACATTTCGGCAGTGGTACATTTTGAAATGCTTAACGAGCCGCGACCGTCAGGGAACGGGTTTCCAACAGGTTTGGCCCGCTCCCTGACGGTCGCGGCTCGTTAAAGCGAACCACTACCCACATTTCTCCGGCAATACTTCCCGCTTTCTCCCCGCCTTCCTCATTGCCTCTGTGCCTCTGTGCTTCTTTGTTATTCCCCCCCCGCCCCCCTATCCCTCCCAACCCACAACGTCCCATAAAATATCCGCAGCACCGTCCGGTAACACTTAAGCCATCCCTCCATCCACCCGATCAGTTTGACGGGACACGAATGTGGGGCCAATGCGGGTGACGTAACCCCGCGCACAAAAATCCCAGGGCTCTCTGATTGACCCCACCGACCAAACCTCCCAAAACGGATGGCATCTATGGCACCAAAAAGCGTTAAACCCGGCATAGAACTCTATCTGCGCCAGATCGACGAACTTCCCCTGCTCACCGCGGATCAGGAAAAAGAACTCTGTTGGCAGATCATTCACGAAAACTGCCCCCAAGCCCGCGACACCATGATCCGGTCCAACCTTCGCTTGGTCGTCAGCATTGCCAAACGCTATTCCAAACGCGGCTTACCTTTGACCGATCTCATTGAAGAAGGCAATCTCGGCCTACTCCGCGCGGTCGAAGGCTTTGACCCCGATCAGGGCGCTCGCTTTAGCACCTATGCCAGTTGGTGGATCAAGCAGGCCATCAAACGCGCTTTGATTAACGCAGTCCAGCCCGTGCACATCCCTGCCTACATGGTCGAACTCATTGGCAAGTGGAAAAAAGTCCACCGCGAGTTGGAAGAAGAACTCGGCCGATCGCCCAACACCGCTGAACTCGCCAAAGCTCTCGATTTACCCCAGAAAAAAGTCCGCATCATCCGCAAGGCTGTTCGTGCATTCCAACGGCCTGCACAGACGTCCGTCTCCGGCGCAGGCGATGATGAGAATCGCACCATCACCGACATGCTCATGGACGACAAAACCCCTGCCCCCGACGAACAGATGTTGGGCGAGGACGAACTGGGCACCATCCGCGAATTATTGGATTCCATTGACGAACGCGAAGCCACTATCCTGCGCCTCCGCTTCGGCCTCGACGGCAATGAACCGCTAACCCTCAAGGAAATCGGCCAGGAAATCGGCCTCACCCGTGAGCGCGTCCGTCAGATCGAAATCGAAGCTCTCAAAAAACTAAACACGCGCATGACCAGTGACGATCCCTTCTCGACGGATCACGACAAACCTAAACGCCGACGCAAAAAAGCCACCACAACCACATCGGCATCCACCTCTGCCAAGAAGTCCGCACCGAAGTCCGCACCATTGGCCGACGCCGCCTGCGAAGCTGAACACGAACCCGAGTACGAACTCGCCCACGCTCAGGTCGCCTGACCGGGTGCCGCGTGTGCACGTGATACGTGATGCGGGTACGTGATGATGCGTGATGCGTGATGCGAGTCGCGAAACGTGTGACGCATGGCGATATCGCTGACGTAAAATCACGCCGTGATCCCCGAAAATATCCCCATTTAGCGCAGCACGCACAGTGCCTGCGTCAGTTACCCGGATGTCGATGGCCACAGAATGTCGGCAAGATATCGGCAAGATTTCTGCAAGATTCGGCAAGATATCGACAGGCACCAAACGTCATCATGCCTTACATCTTCCGCCTTCCCGCCGCGCGATATTCATCGCGGGCTATTACCCCCCCACTCCCCCCTCACCACACACACACGTCCCCACGCAAACTCGTGCTTCTTGCTTTCTACTTTTAACTTTTAACTTTTAACTTTTAACTCCACCCCATCCCCTCCCCTGCCTTCCTCTGTGTCTCTGTGCCTCTGTGGTTATTCCACGCCGCCCTACCCCAGATCCTCATACTCAGGCCGAGACGGATTAAAACATTCCACAAACACCGTCGCTTCGATCGCTTCAGCACCGTGCATCACATTCGGATCGATCACGTAACTATCACCAGCCACGCATTCCTGTAACACACTGCCATCGGGGGCCAACAGATTCACGCGTCCCGAAATCACGTAGCCGATCTGCGACGGCGGATGGTTGTGCAATGGAATCTTCGCGCCCGCGGCCAATTCAAATTGGCACAGGATCACATCCTTGTTGTATGCCATCGTGCGCCGCACCACGCCCGGAAACATCTCCACAGGCTTGGCTTTGTCGTAACTCGTCATCTTCATGGCCATCGTTTCCTTCTGATCGTTTTCTCTAAAAATGGAAACGCGCATTGTAACGCATCAAAACCCATCCAATTGCCCCCCCACGTTTTCCCCTGCGCTATTGACGCGTCAGGGGAACGCGTCGCAGAGGCCACGGCATGCCCCCCCCACATGCCCCTCCCCATATGCCTCCCCCACATGCCCCCACATTCTTCTCCCCACTTGCTCGACCACTTTCAAATTCCAATTCCGACTTCCAACTTCCAACTTCCAGCCCCACTTCTCCACACAAACCGCAATCCTCCCGCGTTCCCGCTCGGCTCCGGCAGGGCTCCTGAAAACTTCGCGCTTGCAACAGTCGCCCGCCTAGTTTAGAATTATTCCAAATACGAAGCGGGCCATAAAAAGCAGCCCAGCCCCCCATACCTACCACAAGGACGTAAAACCATGGATAAGCCCAACCTCATCGCCAAACTCAACGAAGCCATTGCCCTCGAATTGGCGGCCCTCATCCAGTACAACCAATACGCGCAGGTCCTCCTGGGCCCCGAACGCATCGTCTGGGAAGAATTCTTCGCAGGCAATGCCGACGAATCCTTCGGCCACGTCAAAAAATTCGGTGCCAAAGTCGTCTCCCTCGGCGGCAAGCCCTGCGTTGAGCCTTCCGAAGTCGTGCAGACCAACGACCTGACCGAGATGCTCGAAAACAGCCTCAATCTCGAACGCAATGCCGTCCGCGTCTACACCGAAGCCCTCGAATTCTGTGGCAACAATGTCGCTTACCGCAACATGCTCGAAGACCACATCGAAGTCGAAAACGACGACGTCGAGGAAATCGAAAAATTCCTCAACAAAATCGAGGCTGTCGGCACCGCCCGCATCACCTCCTCCAAATCCGCCTAACCCCCCCCACCCCACCCCCCACTTTTCCCCCGCATCCCCATGTTTAGCGGGCGACGCGCAGCGTCCCGTTTCCCCCGGTTGCGACTTATCGCCTCCTAAAAACCAAATCAAAAAAACCCCACGACAATATGCCGTGGGGTTTTTTCTTATATTCACAAAACCACAAACACAATCCCTCTAACAGGCTGCTGCAAAACTCGATTATTTCATAATTGATGGGGGGGATTGAACGACTTGGTGATGATTCTTATGATCGGTCCATTGCGTGGCGGCGATCATCGATCGGATG
>JAUHYI010000028.1 GCA_030426385.1 Phycisphaerae bacterium | reverse complement strand
GTTGGCACATAGTTGATAGTTATAGATAGGTCATAGACATAGATAGATAGACAGACAGACTGATTGTACGAGCGACATAATTTTACGAATTCAATTTAGCTGATGTCCGATGGCGGACTGTTTGGCCTGACGGGCCTGGAGAGTCACTGTGAGTGCGATTGCATTGATCACAACCACGCGTAGTTTTTGTTCGACCCATTTCAACTTGACTGGCATCGCCAAGCGTTGCCAATCAGGACTCAGCACGCGAAGCCGACTAGGCCGAGTGTTCATGCTGGTGGGCATGGCCAGTCTGGCGGTAGCGCTGGGTGGATGTGAAGTGGATTCGTTTTTTGATCAGTCGAACGTCGGCCGATGGGAACGCACCCCGGTGCAGTTGCCGATTCTGTCGCAGTTGGATGTGATCGACGAACCACAAGATGCGGTGGAAGGCCTCACGCCTGTGCGGCCGGAAGACCTGATCCCGGAAGTACGCGAATATGTGATCGGGCCTGGCGACGGCGTGTCGTTCAGTATTTTTGAGTTGGTGGTTCCCAACGTGGAATGGAATCAAGGCCGACGTGTGGACGAACTGGGGATGGTGCGTTTGCCAGTACTGGGCACGCTGAACATTTCCGGCTTCACCGCCAGTCGATTGGAAACCGAAATTGCAGACCTGCTCGAGCGTAAGGGTATTTTGAAAGACCCTACCGTGAGCGTCACCGTGGTTGAACAACGACAGAACACCTTCAGCGTCATCGGCGAACCCAGCACCGCATCAACGGCCATCGGTACCTACCAGATCCTTCGGCCTGACTTCCGCTTGCTCGACGCCTTGGCGTTGGCTCGTGGTGTGCCCGGACGTACCAAGAAACTGTTCATCATTCGTCAGGTGCAAGCGGGTACGACACAAAGCCCATCGCTGGTGCCTAACGAAGAAGCATCATTAAATGCGGACGGTGAATTGCCTGATGGCTCGGTTGATCCGGCAGATCTGATCGACAACCTGATGCTGGGCATCGACGAACCTGTCGCGAAAAAATCTGCCCCCGCAGCACTCGAAGCAAGCATGACCAACGAAGGCAGCAGTTCCCCCTGGGTTAACATCGATGGCAAATGGGTGAAGCTCGACGCAATGACCCGCGCTGCACGTGGTGTGGAAGAAGGCACCGCGATCGAAGATATTCGCGTGAGCCAGCGCGTCGTCGAAATTCCTTACGAATTGCTGCTGCGTGGCGACATGCGATACAACGTGGTCATCCGACCCGGCGATATCATCCGTGTCCCCCCTGCCGCACTGGGTAACGTTTATGCCGGTGGACAAATCAGTCGGCCTGGCACCTACGGCCTGCCTGGCGATCGTGACCTGACCCTCAAGCAACTGGTCATCTCCGCTGGTGGACTCAACGGCGTGGCGATTCCCAATCGCGTGGACCTGACCCGTCGCATCGGCGCAGACCGCGAAGCAACCGTCCGGCTCAACCTCAAAGCCATTTTCAACGGCACCCAGCCTGACATCTTCCTCAAGCCCAACGATACGATCAACATCGGCACCAACTTCTTTGCTTCGCATCTGGCGTCGATTCGCAACTCCTTCCGATTCAGCTACGGCTTTGGATTTATCCTCGACCGTAACTTCGGACCTGACGTGTTCGGCGATAACTAAGCAAGCCGACACAACCACAATTTGAAATTCTCACAAGTCTGGATCCCTCGGGTCCAGACTTGTGTTTTTTATCGTTAGCCGCAACCCTTGGGCGACACGAAATGTGCGTCAAACCAATGTGCGTCAAACATACGCCGTCGCGCCACCCAAGGGTGGCGGCTAACCCGTTCTGCGTCATTGGTGACCGCATCGCAATCCGAACTGGTCACTTATACGGATTACGATAAATACTCGCGCGTAGTTTTTTATTAGCTCCCGGTGAATACCGGGAGTTTGTGTGAAGGGAAATTTGAGGCCGCGCGAGTTTTTAATGGGATGGGTATTAAATGACCAGTCCAGCGTGAGTATCGTTAGGACAGAAATTTTGCAAGACGCTCTAACCGCGCCGGTTGCACTCACCTAGCAAAGCCCTACCCAGCGTAGTCCCGCCATCATGTAGACAAATGCGGGCCGACTCCATGAGTTTCACGCCGTCGACAATTGTTAATCGAGCCATGTTTTTCCATATCGGGCGAACTTCCAGGTCGAAACCGGCGTAAGATTAAGACGTTGTTTGCTGTTCTGGCTTGTCAGGGTCATGATTAGGCACGAAATTGGCGATAAACACGGTATCGCCAGCCATGACGCTGACGGTCACACACCGCTGAAATGATGGCGCTTTGATCGAGTTCGCATCCGATAATTTTCAGTTTGATGTGTATTGGCAAGATGCGAATTTTGAGATTAGCGCCAAATCAGAGAAAATCAGGGATTCAAACGCTGGCCACTCGGCCGTCATGTTTTCCCACCAACCCCACATGTTTGGGAGAAAAATTCAGGCTAGACCTGTTTTTATAGATCGCCTAACACTGTCGTAACACCAATCGAGTCCAACAGGGTAGATGAGCACCACGAGTATCAGTCACATCAACAAACACCAGCGAACCCGCTCGGCGCTCTCGCATCGAACGTGGCTGTGGATCGCGCTGTTGGGCGTGCTGTTTGTCATTCTCCATGGCCACTTCCTCGAACGCATGTTACGCATCGCCACCAACGGCCAAGGGGCGAATCTATTCGAAGTGCTCCTTAGCATTCCCGGAGCCACGTGGAATCGCGACTGGTCCCATGCCCTGATCATTCCGTTCATCAGCGCCATCTACATCTACCAACATCGCGAGACACTCTTGCAAACCCCCCGTCAGGTTTTCCTGCCTGGGCTGGTATTTTTTCTGCTCGGCATTGCCAGCTATGCCTGGTGGCTGGGACCGGGACGCAACGACATGCTCAGCGGTTACAGCATGATCATTGCCCTGTTCGGCATGGTGTTATTCCTGTTGGGTCCGCGTATGATGCGCTACTTGTGGTTTCCGATTCTGTTCCTGAGTTTCGCGGTCAAGGTCTCCGATCGCATCTGGGAACAGATCGCTTGGAAACTGCAATTGATCGCCGCTGGCACCTCGACGGTCATCCTCAAATTGCTGGGCATGCTGTTTAATTTCGATGTCGAAAATCGCGGGTCCACCATCGATCTGAGTTTCTATCGCAACGGCGAATGGATCAGCAGTGATCCGCTCAATGTGGCCGAAGCTTGTTCCGGGTTACGCATGCTCGCAGCGTTTTTATCGCTGGGCGTCGCGCTGGCGTTTCTCATTCCCCGCACATGGTGGCAACGCTTGATCATGGTCGCCCTGGCGGTTCCCATCGCCGTCTCGATCAACATCGCCCGCGTCACCACACTCGGCTTGCTGCACATCTATTACCCCGAACTGGCCAAGGGCAGCTTCCACACCTTCGTCGGCATGCTCATGCTCATTCCCGCCGCGGGCTTGTTCCTGTTACTCGGCTGGGTTCTCGATCACATCATCGTGACCGACCCCCCACCCACATCCCCCACCTCACCCCCCACCTCCCCCACAACCTCACCCACAACCTCACCCACCACGGCCACCACACCTCAGTCAACCCCACGCACCACCAAGTCTGAACAAACGTCCGCCAACTCACACCGCGCCTCCAGCGAGGATGACATCAATCTGGGCACCCTGTGCCGACAGGTGCGCTCTCCAGTCGGACTGGTCGTTCTGCTGTATCACATGGTGATCTGGCTGGCCAACCACCAAGCCGGAACCGATCGCAACGCATCGCCAACACATAACGGGCAAACCAAACCCACCGCGCGCATCATATGGGGTTTGGGCGCAGGCCTGGGCATGATCATGCTCGTCAGCGTCATCGTGTTGGGCATCGTCTCGCAAATACGACCCGACCTGGTGCCCTATTCGAACAAGCCGGTCATGTTGACCATGTTGATCACCGCGTGCCTGGGCATGCTGGTGCTGAGTTGGCTGACCTGGAAGTTACTGCGACCGGAATTGCGAGCCAGCTATCGTCAACCGTCCTATGCGGCGCTGAGTCTGACCTTGGCGATTTTGGTCGTGGGCATTTTCGGACTGACCAGCACCGTCTCAGCCATGCAAGTTGTGTTGATCAAGCAACCCGTGCCGTTGCGTAAATCACCCTTCTGGGTCTACGTGCCCAGCGTCCTGGGGACTTATGAACAAATTGGCAAAGACGATTTGATGAGCGCCGAAATTCTCGAAGAGCTGGGCACCGAGCAATACCTCAGCCGGACCTACATGGACACCAGCCTGCCTGAAAATACGCCCGGCTCGATCGTGCGTTTACACGTGGCCTACTACACCGGCGATGCCGACACCGTCCCGCATGTGCCCGATCGATGTTTCGTGGCAGGCGGCGCCGCAGCGATCAACAAAACCATCGCCGACGTCACGTTGTCCGGCTCGCAATACCAAACCCAACACGACGCGCAGAACCAGGAAGAAATCGTCGCCTTTTCCGAAATCGCCGACAAGCCGGTGCGTGTCGCCAGGCTTGATATTCCTGCCACGATTTTTACATTCAGCCCAGCCCAGAGCGCCCAACGTACGCAAGCGATTCCGGCATCGAACGTCATCTATTTTTTCAGCGCCAATGGCAAGTTCCTGCCGACGCCCGATCATGTGCGATTGCAGGGATTCGATCTGCGCGATCAATACAGCTATTACTGCAAAATCGAAGTGCTGGTCCATCAGGTCGAAGACCCGGAGAAGGCCCGCGAAATTGCCTCGAAATTTTTGTCGCAAGCAATGCCCGAAGTGCTCGCCTGTTTGCCTGATTGGGTAGATGTCAAAGCCGGCCTCTGGCCCGCGAACCAATCCACTGATAACCCCGCCAACCAAGTCGCCTACACTGATCATGAGCCGGGGAGCTAAGCCATCGCAAAAACCAAAGCCATAACGACCAATCGTGCCCCACGAATTAACCGAAAAAACGTGTACACGTAAAAACCGACATGAAATATCACCTGTAAAAGTCCAATACAACCGCCAACGTGAAACACAAAATGGCAAACCACACTAAATGTGGCCAATAAAAACCACGAAACAAATAACAGGCGGGGAATTGGATCGAAAAAAATAGCGGGTGTACCAGACCAGGGAAAATGCGGGGGATGTAGGGGGTTGAATGCGGGGGAAATGTGGGGGGGATGTGGGGGGGATGTGGGGGGGATGTGGGGGGGATGTGGGGGGGATTGAGGATCGATTAACTGATACGCGGGATGACCCGATGAGCCTAGAGGAATATTGCCATGGCAGGCCGAGTTAATACAAAATTCGTTGTTTTATTGATCGCTATCCTACTGATGGCCGGTGGTGGTGTCATTGCCGCCTGGTGGGTAACTGCCAAGACCGATCCTGCCGAGTATATCGCTCGTGCGGACAGTTTTTATCGGCAAGGCGATTATGAACGTGCCGCTCAGCAGTATGGCCGAGCGTTGAAGGTGGACAAGAACAATCTCGAGTTGATTCTGCGTTACACCGACACGGTCAGCAAGTTCCAGATATCGGATACCAAACAAGCTCGCAGTCTGATCGATCAGATGCGTAACTGGTGGGGCCGAGCGCTCAATATTGATCCGACCAACGAAGAAGCGATGACGCGCCTGATGGAGATGTTCATTTCCTTGGGCCGAGAAATGAACGATACGCGAGTGTGGGAGCGCGTTTACGAACGCACCACCTCGTTGCTGGGTAGTCAGCCCGACAATCTGTTAGCCCGAAAGTATCGAGCCATCGCACAGGTTGAACGCCTGAACACCCTGGACCTGAATCAGACAGAACGGGAACTGACACGTCAGGATATTGATTTTGTCCTCGCACAACTGCCCGACGATCTGGAGACGATCTATGCCGACGCGAAATGGCATTTAGCCGAAGCAGCGCGCATCAAAAAGACCGGCATCCGTTTCGATGACGTCGAAAGCCATCGCATTACTGCGATCAACATACTGCGTGAAGCCAGCCAAAAAAATCCGGACAATCCTGAGCCGTTGTTGCAACTGACGCGCACCTTGCAACAAGCCGACGAAGAAAAAGATGCCCGCGAAGTGGTGCTCCAACTCGAATCGCAAGCCGACAATTATCTGGATCAGCCCAACACGATACTTGGCATTGTCGAGTTGATGATCCAACTATTCCCTGAGCCTTCTGATCAGGATGCGGACAACACGCGTTGGAGCCAGGGCCTCGAACGTGCGGTCGCCTTGTTAGCCAAATCTGTGGAAGCCAACCCCAAAGCGTTGCGTTTGAAACTCGCATACGGGCGAATGTTGCGGCTGTCGCAAAAGTCTGACGAGGCTTACGAAATTTTCGACGACATTCGCCAAACGACCTACAAGACCGACCCGCTTCAGGCACTGATGGTTTCGCAATATCGTTACGTGGCGGCGGAGCAAAGCGCCACATTGCTATTGGTCCAGGCCCAAAACAAATCGCTCGAAGAGCGTAAAGAACTGTTGGCACGCGTTGATGATCTGATCAAGGAATTGCGTGACACCAGTGGTGACAGCGGCATTGTGAACCTGTTGTCCGGACGCGTGGCGATCGAGCGTGGCCAATGGGTTGATGCCATTGAAAAACTTGAAGTCGCCAACACGCAGTTCGGCGGCAGTCACATGGAAACCCTCGTACTCGCTGCCGAAGCCCATCGCAAAATGGGAACCTCCGGCGCGGCTGCTGAGCGTTTGTTGACGGTGATCAAAGCCCAGCCGAATTACATTCCCGGACGTCTGCGTCTGGTAGAAATCTACATCGGCACACGCCAACTCGACCTGGCCCGCCAGCAATTGGAATACTGTCTGCAAAACGAGCCGGGTAACAAAATTGCCCGTCAGTTGAAAGTGCAACTTCTGATGGCTGAGCAAAAATACAGCGACGCGATTGATTTGCTCGAATCCATCGGAGCCGCAGACGATCCAGCGTTGGCACAAATCCTGATCCGTGTCTATTACAAAGCCGACCGCAAGGATGAAGCCCTCGCACTGGCAGGAGCACGCTTCGAAGCCGAGCCGACCAATACCTCGCTGTTGCAAATGGTGTTGCAATTGGATCCGGACAATAAGCAGCTCTATCTCGATCGCGCCAAACAAGCGGGCACCACCGAGCAGGTGTTGAACCTGATGGCCAGTCAGTTCGACAGCAGCATCGACACGATGGCTTTGCTGACCGAACAGATCGACAGCACTTCACAAACGCCTATCCAAAAACACCTGAACAAATATCGCCTGCTGGTTGCCAGCAATCGCGTGGAAGATGCCGAGAAAGAATTGGTCGCCGCAGAAACCATTGATGCGACGCACCCGTTAATCGTTCAGATTCGTTTCGAAGAAGCATTGCAAAACGAAGATTACGATACAGCACGCAATCTGGCACAAGTCGCCAGCAAGCAAAACCTTGATCGTGTGCAAGGCCTGGTCTATCGCGGTCGTCTGGAATTGGCCGAACAACGCATCAATCTGGCGGTGACCAGTCTCAAACGTGCCAGCAAACTCAACTCGCTCGACGCCACCGTTTGGCGCGTGCTCGGTGATGCACTGATGGCCCAAGGTGATTACGCCTCGGCCCGCGATGCGTATCAGGAAGCACTGCGACTCAAACCCGACACCGCCGCCGTCCATCGCGGCATGGCCCTGGCATTCAATGCACTGGGCGATTTCAGCTCAGCCCTGTTGCATTTCAAACAAGCCAGCGACTACGCCACTGGCAACACCAATTTGCTCAACACGTATCTGGCTTACGAACGCGAACATGGCGATTCCATGAAAGTGCTTGAATATCGCCGAAAACAAGCCAAGGACAACCCCAAAGATATTGTCAATCGCCGAACGCTGGCGGTGTTACTGGCAGATATCGACAAGCCGATCGAAGCCCAACAAACGCTCGACGCCATCGTCGCTGAGGAAGGCATGAACCGCGCCAACGTGCTTACCCAGGCCCAACTCAAACGCGCGGCAGGCGATCTCGAAGGCACCCGCCAGACATTGATCGACTACACCAGCAAGCTCGGCGACGACGCGCAATCCATCGACTGGTTGATGGCTGGACGGTTCATGCAACAAATGGGCGAAGTGGATACCGCACTGGCCTACTATCGCGCATCGCGCAAAGTCGAAGACCCTTCGATCCAGGAAGGCACCCGGCAATTGGCCGATGCGTTGTTCTCTTTGCAACGCAATGAAGATGCCATCGAACTGTATCGCGAACTGATGAAAAACAAGAACAACGACAACCGCGTCGGCCTGCGTCTGGCCGAAGCGTTGCTGCGTCAGAATCAAATTGATGAAGCGGAGAAAACGCTTGATCAAGCCATGCAAAACGAATCGCCCAGCGCCAGTTCATTAATGCTGCGAGGCATGATTGCGCGAACGCGTGGCCGATTCCAGGATTCCATCGGTTACTTCGACAAAGCCGCTGAAATGGTGCCGAACAATCCGACGGTGTATTTCGAACGCGCCACCTCGCTGTTGCAAATCCCTGGGCAGGAAGCGCAGGCGATCACACAACTCAACCGCGCGATCAACATCAATCCGGCGATGATTCAGGCTCGTATCAAATTAGTAGAACTGTATACCTCACGCCAGGACTTCACGCTGGCTACGACCGAAGCGCGTAAACTTCTTGAATATGCCCCCGAATACAACCAGGTCCGACATATGCTGGTCCGGCTGTATCAAGCGGCAGGCCGTACCACATTGTTGCGTGACCTGCTCAAAGAAAGCCGCGAAATGTTTCCCGATGACCCGTCGTGGCTGACCTATCAAGTTCAATTCGACTTGCAGGCCAAACGGATCGACAGCGCGATCGGCTTCCAGAAAGAACTGGTCAAACTCAACGCGACGCCTAAGACCGTGGCCGACTTGACGCAGATGCTCATCAACCACAACAAGCTCCGCGATGCCTTGGCAACCTTGCAAGCTCACGAAGAACATGTCCAGAACCAGCCGATTATGCTGGCACTGCGTGGCCATACGAAAGCCAAGCTTTCGCAAGCCGAAGAAGCACGCCAGGACTTTGCCACGGCCATGGAACAGTGCCGAAGCATCCAGCAAGTTCTGATCGTCGCCAACCAGATGGAACAGGCCTGGGGCAAGGATCAATTGCTAGGCGAACTGTCCAAGCTCGAGCTTCCCGCCCAAAGCGATTGGCTGGAACTGGCCAAGTCTCAATTCGAAGCCAACAAACAACTCTACAGCGCGGCGATCGCTCGGCTCGAGCCGATCAGTTTCATCCAGGGAAGCCCGGAGCAAATCATGGCAGATCGGTTAAGAGCCATCTGTTATTATCAACAACAGATCTTTGAGCCTTCGCGGGCTGCCTATGAGAGAATTCTTGAGGTCGTGCCTGAAGACGTGGCCTCACTCAACAATCTGGCGTACCTGCTCTGCGAAGACCTCAACCTGCCCGAACAGGCCCTCCCACTGGCTGAAAAAGCCAACGAAATCGTGGAGAGTCGCCCTTCAAGCCAAGGCGATCCCCAATTGCTCGACACTCTGGGATGGATCTATTACCGGCTTAAACGCTATCAGGAGGCCGAAAGAACCCTGCAAATGAGCCTGAGTATCGAACCGATCGCGCCGGCAGCCTATCATTTAGCAATGACGATGATTCAGGATGGCCGATTGATCGAAGCGCGAAATCTACTCAATCAGGCCCTCGATCTGGCAAAATCGACCAATGATCAAGAAATTCTGGACTTAACCACCCAACGTATGGCAGAATTAGAAACCCAATGACCTGACACAACCCTGTAAGATACTCCCCCACATGAACCATTCAGACAGTTCAGCACCAGCTTGTGCCCGCCTGCCTAACCAAGCCCAGGGACATAGAACCCCAGGGCCAAAGAATCAGGAATCAGGATTCAGGCCTAGGACACCCTCGCCGCTGACTGAAACAATGGGAAGCCCTGCGGGAGTACCTCATGGGAAAATATAGAACGGCCACCCCAACCCCGGGGGAGAACCGGCCACACGCGTGACGCACTCGTAAGGATTTTGCTCCATGACCGCAAACCCACTTTCCGCTATCCCACCCATGACTGCCCCTCCCGGCCCGCAGTCATCACAATCTCCTCGCTTCACACCGCTCGATCCGCTGCGTGTGTTGCGTCAATACGCCAAGGTGCTCATCGTGGCGTTTGTGGTGGGCTTGATCGTTGGGGTCAGCGTGTTTGTGTATATGCGCAAGTACGCACCGGTGTACGCCTCGTCAGCACAGATGGCTGTAACAATTCCGCCCTCGGGCATCTGGGATGCCAACGACGTGGCCGATGTCCGCGCTGATGCTCGCAACGTCTCGACATTTATTCGTAACCAGGTGGTCGTGCTCACTTCTAACGAAGTTCTGGAAGACGCGATCAAACACGATAGCGTGCGTAATACCGACTGGTATCAGTCATTTACTGACAACCGCGAAGTCATTCGCAACCTGCAGGACAACCTACGCGCGGGCCAAGTGTCCGGCTCAACCTACATCAACATCAGCCTGTCGGTCCAAGGCGAAGAGAAACGCAATGACCTGCCGATTGTGCTCAATCAGGTCATTCAAACTTTCTTGCGGCAGTTTCGCTTGAACAACGAACTGCAAACCAGCGACGTGCGTCGCCTGTTCGTGCAGGAAAGCGATCGCATGAACGACGAGCTGGAGCAGATCCAGGAAGAGATGACACGGTTTACCCGTGAAAACGAATTGCCCACGCTCGATGCCAATAAAAATGAAGCGACCATTGAATACAACAAAATGGCCAATCGCCTGACCGACCTGAGTCTGGCTTTGGAAGTCTCGAAAGAAAACCACCAGAAACTTCTGGAAAAATCTTCTGCTGGGCGAGTCACATACACTCAGGATGAACTTTTAGGGGCCGAAAAAAGTGAAAAAGTAGCTGCCATCGACGCACGCATCGACAACCTCGAACAAGGCCGTGAACTATTGTTAACACGCTATGGCCCGCAGCATCGTGAAGTGCTCAACCTCGACGATCGCATCAGCATTGCGGAGCAAAGTCGCGCCCGTGAAATCGACAAATATCTTCGCGAGACTCATGAAGCCAAGCTGCGAAATTCAAAAGACAATCTCGAATATCTGGAAAACCAGATGGCGATCATTGTCGAACGCTTTGAACAGTCACGAGCCCGCGTGCAGGACGTTAATGCCAAGATCCAAGAGTTCAGTTCGATCAGCCAACGCCGTGATGCGATTTTGTCACGTCTGGGCAAGGCCGACGAATTACTCGAACTGGTTCGCGTTCGTAGCTTGCGTCCTGACTTTGAACGCATCAAATTATTGCTCGTACCAACGACGCCCGTGCTCACGTCGCCAAAACTCGGTGCCTATGCCGTGGGTGTACCGATGCTGTTTGTCGGTGCGGTCGCGCTGCTGATTTTTGTGATCGAAGTGCTGGATCAACGCATCAAGAGCCCGAGCGACTTGCGTTTGATTCCCGATGTGGAACCTCTGGGCTCTTTGCCCGACGCCTCAGAAGATCCGTCGAAACCCGACACCATCGAGAATATCGTCCGCACCGATCCGCATGGCTTGTTGGCCGAATCGTTCCGACAGGTCCGCACCAGTGTGCTTACCCGCATGGATCGCCGTGGCTATAAGACCCTGATGCTTGTCGGGGCCAAGGGCGGCGTCGGTGTCAGTTCACTGGCGAGCAACCTGGCGATCAGTCTGGGCTTCAACGGCCGAAAGGTCTTGCTGATCGACGCCAACTTCCGTCGCCCCAGCTTGCATCGCATTTTGAACACGCGTGCCACGCCTGGCTTGGTCGACGTGTTAACCAACAAGGCATCACTGGCGCAAGCCATTCACACCAATGATGAAGCGGGCGTGGATCTGTTGCCCAACGGCGAGGGACATGACGCTCAGCCGGAAATGCTCGAGGGTGCGGCGTTCCGCAACCTGCTTAGCCAATTGGAATCGGATTACGATCTGATCGTGATCGATGCCCCACCGGCACTGGTGACCAGTGAGTCGCAGTTGTTGGCCAAGCGTGTCGATGCGATCGCGGTGGTGGTCCGTGCGATGAACGAAAAACGCGGCATGGTCGGACGTATGATTCGCATGCTCGACGGCCACCGTGCCGACATGCTGGGCGTGATCCTCAACGGCGTACGTTCGAATGCGGGCGGTTATTTCCGACAGAACTACCGCTTGTACTATCAGTACCGCAACGAATCCAAGAGCAACGGCAAGAGCAATGGCCAAAGCGAACCCAAAACGCCACGCAAGAAAAAATCCCGCCAGACTCAGGAAGCGGAAACCGAAACGCCGGCATAACCCGCAAGTCGAGCACAGTCGTCACCATGCCATCCATGACCGACAGCCGGCTGGTTAAGGCAAGTGATGCGGTAACCGATCAGGATTCTGTGGGAGTAGGTAGATTCGCAGGTTATTTCCGGGCGGGCCGGGGGGGGGGTATTTTCGGGGCTAGATTCGCGGGTTTGGATTCCGAAGACATCGGGTTCGACAAGCCAGAGTTCCAGTCGATTAGGGTTACAAGCAATCAGGGTTACAAAAGGCCAAAGTTACAAGAGGTCAGAGTTACAAAATCAGGGTTCAGGGCTCCGGGAGGCCAGGGTTCCGAGAGGTCAGGGTTCCACGCGGGCATGTTCAGAACAAGCATCGCATTCACCCCTCCACTGCCCCCCCACTGCCCCCCACTCCGCCCCCCTACTCCGCCCCCACTCGTTTCCCCCATGGCGCACCACTCGCCGCTCACTTGTCTCCCTCAATCGGCTCCACCACTCGGTCCTGCCCTACCCGGACGTAACGCCAACGTCATGCTGACGTGTTGAGGGATTTGATTGACTGCCACGCCCCCCACAACTCCCCCGTCCGACACCGCGGCCCAAGGCAATGCGCCAAGCGGCCGAACCACCTTAATCACCGGTGCCGCAGGATTCATCGGCTCGCATTTGGCCCATCGATTAGCCCAGCGCGGCGATCGACTCATCCTCATCGATGACCTATCCACAGGCCGATCGCAAAATCTGCCCGCCCATTTCACTCAATTGCCTCACATCTGGCGACAGGGTCAGGTTGCCGCTGTCCTCAAACGCGAGCCTGAACTGATGGCTGACGTGCACGCGGTCTATCACCTGGCGGCCACCGTCGGCGTGCGGCTGGTCGTGGAAAACCCCGTCGAAGCCATTCGCAACAACATCGATCAAACCGCCGCCCTGCTCGAAGCCGTCGCCAATCACGCCAACCTGATCAATACCCCCGCCAGCGGAAATACAGCCGGAAATACAAACGGAACAACCAAAGGCAATGTGGAGCATGCGGGGAAAAATGTAGGAAGCAATGCGGCGGGAAGCGTGGGGGAAAATGTGGGGGGGAACGTGGGGGGGGTGTTGGTGGCTTCGTCGAGTGAGGTGTATGGCATGACCGACCGCATTCCGATGCGTGAGGACCAAACGCTGGAACTAGGCCCGACGACCAGCCCGCGTTGGTCTTATGCCCATAGCAAAGCCCTCGACGAACACATGGCCCTGGCGTATCACCAGAACGGCAAGGCTCGCTGCGTCGTCGCTCGACTATTCAACACCATCGGCCCACGACAGATCGGCAACTACGGCATGGTTGTCCCGCGTTTTGTCCAACGTGCCGTCGCGGGCCTGCCTCTGGAAATTTACGGCGACGGCACTCAGACCCGCTGCTTTTGCGATGTCCGTGACACCGTTGAGGCCCTGATTCGCCTGGTTGAGACGCCCGCCTGTCACGGCCAGGTGTTCAACGTCGGCCGTGCCCAGCCGATCAGTATCACTGATCTGGCCAAGCGTATCATCGCGCGTTCCAACTCGCGTTCGACACTCGCGTATGTGCCTTATGAACAAGCGTATGCGCAAAATTTTGATGACCTGATGCGACGGGCCCCCGCGCTGGAAAAACTACAGACAGCCACCGGGTTTTCCGCTACAATATCGCTTGACCAGACGCTCGACGACCTGATCAGTCTCGAGCGTACCGCGTCCACGAACCAGCATCAGGGGGCACAATCGGTGGTAAAACCGGGGGCAAAATCGGCCGATAGGCAGGCCGAAGTGGCAGCGAGATCGGCCAGCCAGCCAGCCTGCAACGTCAACGTAAACCCCGGCCAGGCCGAGATTTCTACCAACGACGTTAAGCCCCCTCGACATTCGGGGAAAACCGGGACATCGTGGAGTCGTTCGCAGTGACCGCACCGCTATTGCCCTATTCCCTGGCATTGATCGCTCAATCCTTGATTGAGCCGGTGGTGGCCGTGGCTGATTTATCACCTATCTCAGCTTCTTCGTCATTCTCTTCGTCATTCATCGCCCAGACGACCCATGCTGACGCTCACCCTGAATTTTCCATGAGCCTGTTCGGAATCATCTGGTACTATCGCTGGGTTTTCGTCGCGGCCTTGGCATTCAGCCTGCTCAGCACCCCGATCCTGCGCAGTCTGGCCATCTCCAACAACATCGTCGATCGTCCCGACGAGGTCCGCAAACATCATCGCAAACCCATCGCCTACCTGGGCGGAGTCGCGATTTTCTTCGGCTGGTTGGCAGGTATCGCCGTCAGCTTGAGCATGACCCCGCATCCCACCCCTGAACACATCTCGCCAATCACCCACGTCGCGTTTCCCACCGCCATCCTCATCGGTGCCATCATCATCGTGATCGTCGGCTTGCTTGATGACATTTATGCCATCAGCCCGCGTGTCAAGGTCGGCGGCCAGATGCTCGCCGCCGCCTGGTTGGCCACGCAGGATGTCGGACAAAAACTGGCGTTCGAATTTTTCCGCGCAGGCGGCATTGATACCGACCCCACATTCACCTACATCCTCGGCGCTGCCATCATCGCGATCTTCGTCATCGGCGGGTGTAATGCCGTCAACCTGCTTGACGGACTCGACGGATTAGCCGCGGGCGTCACCGCCATCGCATGTGTCGGCTTCCTGATTCTCGCCGGTTTGGTCGCCATCCAGCACTACGACTTCATCAGCCAAACCAACATCAGCCATCATATTTACGCCATCGGCGGTGACCCGGTATCCGATCCGGTGCGCATCGTCATGGGCCTGGCGCTCATCGGGGCCTTGCTCGGCTTCCTCGTCTACAACTTCAACCCCGCGTCCATTTTCATGGGCGATACCGGCTCGCTGTTGCTCGGGTTCCTCGCGATTTCAACCATCCTCCTCTTCGCTCACACTGCCGAGAGCGGACCACGCTTTGTCGTCGCCTCACTGGTCGTCTTCGGCCTGCCCATCACCGACACCCTCTTGGCCATCATCCGCAGGACCATCCACGGGCACGGTATTCTCAGCCCTGACAACCAACATCTCCATCACAAACTCATCCGCATGGGCCTATCCGTCAAACAGGCGGTCATCACCCTCTATATCGCGGGCATTGGCTTCGCAGCGCTGGGCTGTTCGCTTTCACTGCCTGGGGTTCGCCTGCGTCATGCCATGATCGTGCTGGGTATCTGGCTCTTTGCCACGTTCTGCCTCGGCGTAATCATGGGCATCCGACGCAAACGCGCTCTGGCCAGCTCCCATCAGGCCAAACTGGCACAAACCCAGGCCAATCTCGCCAAAGCCGCCAAGACCGCCCAAGCCTCAGCCTCAGCCAACGCATTGCCCCCCTCGTCAGTCGGCCCCGATATCCTCAGCCCCACCGGCAAATCAGCCTAACCCCCCCCCACATTTCCTCCGCAATTCTTTGGCCATTTCTTGGCTATTCCTTCGCCATTTCTTCGCCATTTCTTGTCATCATTTCGGGATGATATCCACCCCATTAAAAACTCGCGCGGCCTCAAATTTCCCTTCACACAAACTCCCGGTATTCACCGGGAGCTAATAAAAATCTACGCGCGAGTATTTATCGTAATCCGTATAATACCCACCCCACAAACATACACACGCGCGATTTCGCGTGCTTTATCGTTAGCCGCCGCCTTCACGGCGGCGCGAAACGTGCGTCAAACCTAGACCATCGCGCCGCCATGAAGGCGGCGGCTAACGATTTACCACATGCATGGTTTTTATCGGGATTGGGATTATTCGCTCCCCCCCACTCCCCCCCTCCACTCCATCCCACTCCCCTCCCCCCAACACCCCACCGCACTATCCTTGCTATTCCACTTGCCATTCGCATGGATCGGGTGACGACCGCAGGCATCGCGTGTTCAGTTTGACCCCTGCCACTTGCAAGTATGCTGACGATGCGTACAATGGGTTTTTGCGCTACTGAACCATTTGAAGTGAGGGTACAAGCTGTGCCACGTGCATGCGGAGAGCGTGTACGAAATTGCGGGGGAAATGCGGGAGGCACGGAGGGGAAATGTGGGTACGTGTGGGGGGGAATGTGGGGGGGGTGGTTCATAATACAAAATGTTGTCGTCGGTCCAGCTCGATGGTCGAGCAGTTTGGAGCGACGCTTTTTTCACCGTAAATATTGAAGATTTTACGGACAAACAGGCTGAGCCCCCCACCTTTTCCCAGGTATAAACAACGTCTCAAGGTCCGCAAGACCCTCAAAACGTTGGCAAACTCGGGATAATTCGGACAAGGGTGGTTCGTGACGCAACCCTGCCAATGAGTCCAAAAAGGCTCACATAGGACCGTCACCGATCGGCCGACACTTTCCCAGGAGCTCGTTATGGCATCTCTCGTCAAAGACCTCGTTGAAGCCGGTATCCATTTTGGCCACCGTGCCACCAACTGGAACCCCAAGATGGCGCCGTACATTTACGGCAAACGCAACAAGATCCACATCATTGATGTGAAAACCACCGTCAAGGGCTTGTTGCTCGCTCGACGATACCTGACACAACTGGTCGGCTCGGGCAAAGACGTCCTCTTCGTCGGCACCAAACGACAGGCCCGCAACTGCATCGAAACCATCGTCGGCGAAACCGGCATGCCTTACGTCACCGAACGTTGGCTCGGTGGCACGCTCACCAACTTCCGCACCATTCGCGAACGCCTCAAACGCCTTGATGAACTCGACAACCTCGTCGAGTCCGGCGAAATCAACAACTATTCCAAGAAAATGGAATCACAGTTGATGCGCGAACGCACCAAAATCAAACGCAACCTCGACGGCATTCGCAACATGACCAAGCTCCCCGGCGCATTGGTCATCGTCGATGTCAAACGCGAAACCAACGCGGTCAAGGAAGCCCGTAAACTCGGCATCCCCACCATCTGCCTGATCGACACCGATTCGGATCCCGACATGGCTGACATTGCCATCCCCGGCAACGATGATGCCATGCGTTCGATCGAAGTGGTCATCTCGCAATTGTGTGCCGCCGTCAACGAAGGCAAAGGCACGCGTACCGTGGCTGCCCGCGGTCAAGACAACAATGCCAGCGGTGAACCGCAACGCAAACGTAGCCGACGAGCCATGTTCTCGGCTGACAATAGCGAAGCCCCGGCCGCTGGTGAAACCGCCGCTGCCGAAACAACCGAAGCCCCCGCAGCACCGGCCACGCCACCAGCCTCACCGGCTGAGCCCGTCGCCGCCGCTGAACCCCAAGCCTAACCCCCCACCCCCCCCCCACACCAGCCCAGCACTGCCGTCGTCGGCCACGTACCCTGCGTTTCCCTTGCTTGCCTGACATGTGTCATTTCATGTGTTTCGTCGGCTCAATTGGGTTTGATGGGTCTTGAATAAAACGACGGTAGGCCACGACGGGCCAGGGTAGGCCACGATAGACAAGGGTAGGCTACGTGTAATTTTTACCTGTTAATACGTTTTTACGTTTTTTGATTTCAAACACACCGACCCGCACCACACGCGGGTCCAACCGGAGATTCCCCCCATGGCGACCATCAGCGCCAAAGACGTCATGAGCCTGCGCAACCGCACCGGCTTGGGCATGATGGAGTGCAAAAAAGCACTCACCGAAACCGACGGCGATATCGACGCGGCCATTGAATTGCTGCGTAAACAGCTCAAGGGCAAAATGGACGAGCGTGCCGACCGCGAAGCGGGCGAAGGCACCATCGCTCTGTCAGCCAAGGACGGCCAAGTAGCCATCATCCAGCTACAGTCTGAAACCGACTTTGCTGCCAAGAACGACACCTTCGTCGAAGCGGCCGACAAAATCGCCGAGATGGCTGTCAGCGAAGCCGACGGCGACATCACCGCGACCGAAGCGATGACCGCCATCACCGATGAGCTGCGCATCACCATCAAGGAAAACATTTCCGTCGCCAAGGGCCACAAGCTCTCCGGCGAGAAGGTCGGCTCATACCTGCACCACAATCGTCAGGTCGGCGTCATCATCGCTGGCGAAGGCGATCTGTCCGACGACCTGCTCACCGGCATTTGCCAGCACATCGCCGCTTCGGTCCCCACACCGATCGCCGTCGACCAGGCAGGCCTGCCCGCCGATGAGGTCGAAAAGAACAAACAGGCCGCCATCGAAGAAGCCAAGGCATCAGGCAAGCCTCAGGAAATTGCTGAGAAAATTGCCACCGGCAAATTGCGTAAATGGATCGACGACAATACCCTATTGGGACAACAGTACCTGCGGGAAATGGACTCGAAAAAACCAGTCCGTGATTTCCTGCCCAAGGGTGCCAAAATCACCGCTTTCGTGCGGTACAAACTGGGCGAATAATCGTCATATCAGGCGATTGGGATTTGCCCCCAATTTTACCCCCCCTAGCCGGGTCGGCCTTTGTGCCGCCCGGCATTTTTTTTGCACGATTTAATTCATCGGCTCGCCCCACATTAGGATGTTCCTTGGGATTTGACGATGTATACTGGTAGATTCCCCCTGTCGGAGCTTTTACTGTGACTACCCTATCAAACAAGCCGGCAACAACGGCCTCAGACGCCTCTTCCACCGCAGCTGCCTCACCGGTGGAAACACCCTCGGCTCAACATGCGGACAAACGCATCTACCTCGACGGCAAACTCGTGCCACCGGGCGAAGCCATGGTCAGTGTGTTCGACCACGGCCTGCTCTACGGCGACGGCGTGTTCGAAGGCATCCGCGTCTACAACAACCGAATTTTCAAACTCGGCACTCACCTGCGAAGGCTCTACGAATCGGCCCAGGCGATCCGTCTGGATATCCCCCTGTCCATCGAAGAACTAGCCACCGCCACACGCCAGACCGTCCAAGCCAACAAGCTCACCGATGGTTACATCCGTCTGTGTGTCACACGCGGCGTCGGAGCACTCGGGTTACATCCATTCACCTGTGCCAAGCCAAGCGTATTTATCATCGCTGACAAAATCACACTGTATCCCGAAGAGCTCTACAAAAACGGCATGACCGTGATCACCTCGTCCGTGATGCGCAACCATCCCGGCGCCCTGTCGCCGCGCATCAAGAGCATGAACTACCTCAACAACATCCTTGCCAAGATCGAAGCCATCGACGCGGGCCTGCTGGAAGCGGTGATGCTCAACCCGCAAGGCTACGTGGCCGAATGCACCGGCGATAACATTTTTATCGTGCGACCCGATCCGACCGGCAAACCCGTATTGATGACACCACCGTTGCATGCCGGTGCCCTCGAAGGCATCACCATGAACACGGTCATCGCCCTGGCACAAAAAGCAGGCATTCCGGTGACTCGCCCCGACCTGACCAAACATGACCTCTACACCGCTGACGAAATGTTCTTGACCGGCACCGCGGCGGAAATTATTCCCGTGACCAAGGTCGACGGACGTGCCATTGGCAACGGACAACCCGGGCTGATGACCAAACGCTTACTCGAAGCGTTCCAGGGCTTGGTCAAAAACAACGCGCCCGAAGATTGAAAACAGGCGCAAAAAACAACATGTATTTGACTGACGATATTCCCGGCGTAGGCGGACGCATCAAGGCCCGGCCTGATGATTTTCTCGTCGAAGAACAACCCCTCTATCAACCGTCCGGCGAGGGCGAGCACCTGATGCTCTACGTCGAAAAACGCGGCGCTGCCACCACTGACATGGTCCGACGTTTGGCCAAGCTGTTTCGCGTACGTCGATCCGATATCGGCTACGCAGGCTTGAAGGATAAGCATGCGATCACTCGTCAACACCTGACCGTACACCTGCCCGGCCGCGTTGATCCTGACGAAGAACAAAAGCGACTGGAAAACATTCGGCACACGCCGTTCAAATTGCTCTGGGCTGAGCGAACCACCACCAAATTGCGACGCGGCCATCTGGCAGGCAATCGGTTTGTGATTTACATCCGTGATGTCGACCCGACCGCCGTCCTGCGGGCTCGGCCCATCCTTGACATGTTGACCCGGTGTGGCGTGCCCAACTATTTCGGCGAACAACGCTTCGGCTATCGACACATCAATCACCAGATCGGCCGCGCGTTATTGCTCAACGAATTTGAGTCTGCCATGGACT
The DNA here is from genome assembly GCA_030426385.1 of Phycisphaerae bacterium. Taxonomy (GTDB): domain Bacteria; phylum Planctomycetota; class Phycisphaerae; order Phycisphaerales; family Phycisphaeraceae; genus JAUHYI01. The sequence continues at coordinate 31,543 of JAUHYI010000028.1, read as the reverse complement.
TGCTCTTGGGCCATAGCATCGCGTCGGAAAATGTGGATATCGCTGCAGGCCGCGAAGCCTATCAACGTGGCGACTATGACACCGCGTTATCCCATTGGCCAAAATACGCGCATCAGGAACGACACGCCCTCGACCTGTTACGGCAAGGCGTATCCAAATCGGACGCGGCCAAAAAACTCGATGAAGAGCAACGCCGATTTTTCCTCAATGCCTTGCAAAGTGACCTGTTCAATCGCGTGCTCGAAAAACGTTTGCAAAACAAAACATTCGATCGCTTGTTACCCGGCGATCTGGCTTACAAACATGACAACGGCTCAATTTTTACCGTCGATGCTGACACCGCCACATTAGAAAACAGCAACGACGGACGCATCCCCTCGCAAAAAGTTTCACCCAGCGGACCGATCTGGGGTGCCGACATGATGCAACCCACCGACGCCGTCGCGACCTTGGAAAATGAAGTCCTGGCCGAATGCGATTTAACCGAATCGGATCTCGCCTCACTGCGCGGCAGTCGCCGATCATTGCGCGTGCCATTACGCGATCCGGATATCGCAGGCGGTGTCGATGAAAACGGCCCGTACATCCGATTGAGTTTTGAATTGCCACCCGGCGCGTACGCGACCGTGGTGTTGCAGGAACTCATGAAAACGGATGGCCTGAATAATTCGGACGAACAGTCCGACACGAACGCTCCTCAACAAACTCCCGTGGGCAGCAAGGAATAGTCGCGATGCAATTGCTGGTCAGTGTGCGCCATGTCGATGAATGCCGCGCCGCCATGGCGGGTGGCGCTGACATCATCGATATCAAAGAACCCGCCCATGGCGCATTGGGTCGCGCTGACCATGACGTGATTCGAGCGATCGTCGCCACCGTCAAACAACACCAACAACAACAGGCGAATCAATCGCAACCCTACCTCCCTGTCAGCGCAGCCCTGGGCGAACTGGTCGATCAAACCGATCGTTTTCCCAGCGATATTCCGCTGGATTTCGTCAAAATTGGTTTGGCCAACGCGCCACGTGATTGGCGCGCACAACTCACCGGCCACCCACGCTTGATCCCCACCGCCTACGCCGACCACGCATCAATCCCCCCCACCACCTCCCCCCCACCACCCACACCCACACCCACTGTCGATGAAATCATCGACTACGCCATCACCCATCGCGCGGCGGGGATCCTGATCGACACCGCCATCAAAAACGGCCAAACATTGTTGGACCACGCCACGCCCGGCCAACTCAACGCCTGGATCAATCGTGCCCATGCCGACGGCCTATTCATCGCGCTGGCCGGTTCGTTGCGCAGCGAGCTTGTCCAACAGGTTGCCACATTGCGTCCCGATATCATCGCGGTCCGTGGAGCAGCTTGCACCAATCACGATCGGCAATCAGCCATCGACGCGCAACGTGTCGCCGAGCTGAAGCAGATCATCGCAGCCGCCACGCCGGCAACGCATCATCACGCAAATTAACCAGCTCCACCCAAGGCAAACTTGCCGACGCCCGAGCAAACCAATCATCCACGATGCCCGCCGATGCAACCGCATCATCGTCATTCGGCAACGTGCTTTTCAATAACGTCAAACGTCCCGCCTCGATATCCGTGGCCACGCGTGCTGCAATCGAATCGCTGGTGAATTGCCAGACCCGCGGCACGTCCGCATGAGCAAGCCACGTCACCGGATCAATGATCGCCAGGCAACCGTCGTGCAAACGATCCAAGTCGTCCCCGCGTGCCACCCACTGATAGTCCACGTCTAATTTTCGCAACACCGCCACGACCATCCCCGCATTAAACCGCATCGCATCAACAGCCAACTCGTGTCCCGTCGCATCATCAATCTCATGGGTCGCACACCATGCCCGCACCATATCCGCAGCACCACCACCACCCACGACCAACACCCCACCGCATCGGGCCACTTGCCCCCCTTTTTTTCCTTCTTTTTCCAGCACTTCCTCATCGCTCGAGGCTAAAAAACGCACCAGCCGCTCACCCCAATCAGACAGGCTCAACAAACTGCCGCCAAGCTTGATCACATGTCGTGGACAATCCGTATTCATGTCAATCTTCTTTTTCTTGATCCAGTTGCAACAACGCCCACGCACACGCCGCTTCCGTCGCTTGCGGCCCGACCATATCACCCAATCGTTCAACCGATAGCCTTTGCGCCGAATTCGCATCCAAACCCAAATCCGCGAACCATGCGGACAACACACATTCGCCCGAACCTGAAATCACAATTCGATCCCATCGGTGAACATCATCATGGCTATTCGCACCCAGTGACAAAACCGATTCATCCAACACGCGTTGCCGCATCGCATTGTCAAACGATCGCGCGATCGCCACCGCATCATCAACCGACATCATCTCACGGTCCGCACCGATCATGCGCAACATCCGCGTCACCGCACAGTCCCGCGTCGCAGGTCGATTGTCCGCGGTATCCACATTCGATGCATCATCATTCATCCGCCCCAACAATAACTGCACATCCAACGCCGTCGCAAAACGCTCGTTCATCACCCGATAGGTTTGCCCCTGACAAACCACGCGATCAACCACACCCATCAATGCCGTTCGCCGCGCGCCGACATACACCAGCTCGCCCGTAGCCAATCGCCCCGTGTCCGTCAGACCCACCGCATCCACTCGGCCATCTCGCAAAGGAATCACATCCGTCGTCGTCGACCCCATATCAATCAGCAACGTCCGACCAACCGGATATCGCCTGCCAATCACCGACGCTTGCGCATGCCAGTTCGCCGCAGACACCGACATTGGATCATCCCTCGCGTCATCCACCGAAACAAATCCCCCCGCGCCGCGCCCACATCCCCACACCACGACACGCGCGTTTCCGTTTTCATCCTCATCTTTTTTCCCTGACGCTGCCGAAACCACTGCCTGCAAAATATGCTCCACCCCCGCTCGCTTGGTTTCAAAACAATCACACAACTCGCCCGTCATCGTCACCAGCCAACGCCCCGGCATATGCTCGCGATCCAACACACGCAACGCATCCACCAATAATTCCGGCGCTTTCCATAACGCAAATGGATGCGAACCATACGCTCCGCTCGACGTGGCCCATTTGATATTCGCCCCGCCGATGTCCAGCGCCAACACGTTCACATGCTCACCACACCCATCAGCCATACTTGATCGCCCTACAACGTCGTGTCATTCATCGTCATCGTAACCGCCAGCGATACCGTCAGCGTTTTCGTCATCATCCAATTCATAAGTCGGCTCAATCGCATCATCCCATCGCCAGGGCATCGTAATTTCGCCCCGCGCCATCGCCACGAACAACCCCGCGGCTATCAGGTCCGCACTCGTCCCCGGATTCCGCGTGTGCCCATCGGCCCGCAACCATGCATCAAACCCGACAAATTCCCGATCAAAATCAGCCGCTTCACAATCCAAAACCTTCTGCGCCCGCCGTGCCGATTCATCCGCAACCCCCTGCCCACACTTACGCGCAATCAACGTATCAGGCTGCCGCGCCATCAATTCCAGATGCACCCGCACAATCGCTCGGTCAAGCGCTTCGCCCGCATCGTATCGTTCCACCAACCGCCGCGCTACAAAATCAAACACGCCTGCAAATCCATTCACATATTCGCGGGCAATCCCATCACGCGCTTCGGCCAAACGCATCGCATCCATAACCCCCCCCACATTTCCCCCCGCATTCCCCCCCACGTTTCCCCCCGCTTTTCCCCCTGCATTCCCACTCGCATGACCCGCCCCTTGCGGCTTAGCCCTCTCCCCGTCCTTCTCGCGTCCCAATCCACCCGCATCATGCACATCTCCCTCATCCACCGTTCCCAACCCGCCGGGCTTGGCCAACCGAATCGCTTTATACATCGCATCCCCATCAATCCCATCCAACACGCCACGCAATGCCTCGCGTTCCACCGTCACACACAACGGCGCTAACAGCAACAACATCCCTAAATTCGTATTCACCCCCACCGCGTCGCGCGTCGCTTTCACCGCGGCCAACACTGCCTGGCCTACACCCAACTCGGCTACACGATCCAGAATCGGCCGACATACCATCGCGCTGACCACAAACGATTCCCAATCACAATCCGAAAACGCACCGCCCTGCCCCGGATGCACATTCCCCGCTTTTTTGGCACTGACCTCAGCCACACAGGCCCATTGCGCGATCTGTCCTGGACTCGGTAATTTATGCATGCGCGGTGACCGCCTTGTGTTTGCGCTCATGCACCGCATCCCAGATATACCGCGCAATACAACCTGCCACATCCACGCCCGTTATCCCTGCCAACGCTTTCCACCCCGGCGACGAATTCACTTCAATCACATGCGCTCGCCCATCGCGATCGACCAGCACATCCACACCCGCCACATTCGCGCCACACGCCCGCGCCGCCTGCACCGCCATCGCCTGCCACGCGGCATTCATACCATCCAACGCACATGCCACCACCGTCCCCCCGCGCGCCACATTCGCTCGCCACGCCTCCGCACCGTCAGGCCCACCCACCCCTCGCCGTTGCATCGCCGCCACCACCTGATCGCCCACGACGAACAAACGATAGTCACCGCCCACGCCATGCAAATGATCCACAAACTTTTGCACATACATCACCCCGCCAATCTGTCCGATCGTTGCAAACGCCCGCGCCGCCAACCCGCGATCGCTCACACGCATCATCCCAAACCCCTCGCTCCCGAACAACGGCTTCACGATCACATCACCCCCCAAATCCTCAAATGCACGCATCGCATCATCCACCCGCTGACACACCCGGGTCGCAGGCACCGCCACCCCTGCATCCGCAATCAATCCACTCGCCCGATATTTATCCACCGACGCCTCAATCGATCGCGGACCATTCACAAAATAAACGCCCTGCGATTCCAATCGCAACATCACATCCATCCGAAACACAATCTGTTCCAACGACGCGCTACCCATCGCTCGCAACACAATCGCATCCACCCCCCCCACCCCCCCCACTTTTTCCCCCGCGCTTCCCCCCACGTTTTTCCCCACGTTTCCCTGCGTTTTTCCCACCACTTCTCCCACTGTTTTCTCTCCCTCATTTCCTCGCCACATCCAACCCCCGCTTCGGTCTGAACGCCCATTCACATGCCCATCAGCATGCCCCCCCACACTCGCTTCGACATTTTCCCACCCAACCACATGCGCTCCACCACGTTGTTGCTCATCCACCTCGCCCAACGCGCGCACCAAATCCTCCGCATGCCACCCCTCCCCCGTCGAATTCAAGATCACCGTTTTCATAATTAATTCTCCCACCCACACACTGATACAGATTCCAATAATTTTTCTCGCATGATTCCCCGTTAGCCGCCGCCTTTATGGCGGCGTGCCATCGTCAATAAACCCCAAACCCCCGCGCCGCCATAAAGGCGGCGGCTAACGCACGAGTTCCAGACAACCATCCCTGCCTTCCTCTGTGCCTCCGTGCCTCTGTGGTTATTCCCCTTCCCCCTATCCAAAAAACGATTCGCCCAGAACCCCATGATCCACCGCACCAAACGTCTGCGTCACGCCCGTCTCCACATTCTGCAGACTCACCACCGCAGGCGAAAACAACATCGCATCGATCTTGTAAAAATCGTGATCGTACCGCTTAAAAATTTCCGCGAACGGCCGACCATAATCCGACGAACTCGACGATGGCAATTGCTTGCCCACGTCCGCAATCGATGCGTCATCGCCGGTCACGAACAGCGTCACCTCGCCCCCGTACAACACCGCATCATTGGTCCGCCCGATCGCTTTCATATCGTTTTTCGCCACTGGCGGAACCGGTGCCACACCATAACCCGCCACCACCCGCGACAGATCAAATTTCAACTCATGCAATTTATGCATCGCCGTTTCCACGCTGCGGGCCACCACCTGCACCCCACCGGCCATGCTTGCCGTGCGCGCACATAACAATGTCAATCGTTCCGGCGCTAATCCGCATTTACCGGCAATGTGCGCGACCACCCCCTCATCCGGCAATTGCGATGTTTCCAAAACACCCACGCCCACCTTCGGTTTCTCTCGAAAACCAATATCGTCAAACAACGCTTCCTTGCCATACAACGCACGGATCGGCCCCGACCCCATCGCAAAATATTGATCCACTGCGATCTGCCAACCCGCATACTGACTGGCCATGCACGCCGCCACCGGCTGCAACACATTCACCGCCACCGTCGGAACCATAACCCCACCCACGCGCCCAGGCACCAGCGACACCTGTGCTAAATCGGCCAGGCAGATTCGCGCCAACAACAAACCAATTTCCAGACTGCCCAACTGATCCACCCCCGCGTCGATCACCTGCGCACCCATCACCGATCGGCTCGACACGTTCAATTCCGCACCGCGCACCGCCGCATCACGCCACACCGCCAACGCACGATCATTCAAACTCAACACACCTGCCATAGTTCCGCTTTCCTGATTTCAAATTGGTCCAAACTCAGCAATCGTATTTTCGTATCCGGACGAACCACGCCAACAAACTGTTCACTCGTCGCGCCTAAATGTCGCATCAACAAACCCACGGCCACCATTTCCGACGCGGCGAACTCACCCTCAATCGTCATCGTCGCGTTCATCGCCACCGGACTATCCGCATCCAGCAACACCATCGTCCCACGCCGTGATTCCAAACCCACGCATTCATACGGTCCGCGTTTGAGCACAATCGTCCCCGCCAACATGCGGTACCCCGCCAGTTTCCCCGCACAACCACCCACTGCGATCAAACCGCCGCGCTGCCGATAGCCCACACGCTCACCCGCATCACCGGCCACAAAAATTTCGCCACCCACCATCCCCCGATCTGATCCAAAATCAGGGCCACCCACTTCATCGCCAACACGACCCGTCACCCGAATCACCCCACCCCGCATCGATGCGCCCAACCCATCGCCCGCATCACCCTCAATCACCAGTTCACCGCTTGCCATTCGCGCCCCAACCCGTGGCAACCGCGGCAAATTCCGCAATGTCAAACACCCCTCGTTATCACCATGCTCTCCCTCGATTTCAAACAGTTTCGACAACGCCACCCGCTCGCGGCCCACCGGTAATTCAAACGCGCCCAACGCCTCACGCGACAAACCGCCCAACACATCCGGGCGCAGCATCGTCCCATCCGACAACCCCACCTTGTTGGTGTCTTTCCATGTCAGAATGTAACCACCGCGATCACTCATGATTGTTTGCCCATCACCTCATGCAATTTGAAATGAAACTTCCCGAGGTTCCCGCCATAGTTGCCCGCACTGACGGCCACCACTTGTTCCGGCCCGGCTTCGCAAACTGTTTCAATGCCCACCCGCATCGCACGACTGATCGCCTCCGCATTCAAGCCATTGATCACAATTTCATAACAGCACGTCGCTCCGCTATGTAACTGCGTCTTCGTTTTCGAACGCACCGTCGGACAAAACGCATCATTGGTCGACGCAAACAGCGCTTTATAAATCGAACCCACCTTCGACCCGCTACGCACCACCCCCCCCGGAAACGGCATCACAACCCCCCCACCCCCCCCCACATTTCCCCCCACATTCCCCACCACATTTTTCCCTTCGCTTTCCGATCCGTTATTCGCAACCACGTCGGCCGCGATGGCTTCGACCGCGTGTCGTGTTGCGTCCAATGTCGCGCGTTGACCCCGCCCGGTCACCAGAAAATTTCCGCCGCCGATCGCTTTGACTGCGCCGCATGATTCCTCAATCACAAACTCCCCATCCATCACCGGCACGCGCCAAAATCGTCGGCCATTCAACACTTTGCTTTTCTGATTCCCGTCACCGAACCGCCGAATGTGTTTGCCCAGATCCAATCGTGCTGAATCCTCATCATCCGGGTCTTGTCCGGCCTCGGGCATGCCGTCGTACACCGCTGTCGTCGGACAGGTCATCACGCATTGCCCGGCCCGATTCGGAATCGATTTTTGCAGCGCTTTGGCATTGAACGCATAAAACATCACCGACGCCCCCACTCGGCCGTCCGGCGTTTGGCTTTCATCCAGATACCGTTCCACACCTGCCTCGGCATCGCAACCGATCACGCTCGTTCCGTACCCCGTCACCTCGCGCACGGCAAAATCCAACCAGGTGCGGTCAATCGCCGTCACAACCAGACGGCTGGCCCACATCCGAAATGCCTCGGCAAACGTATCCTCGATAATGACCTGATTCACAAGCATGGAACCGCAAATTGTAATGCAAACCCGACAAGCCCGGTGGCTCGGTTTACAATGACCTACTCAAACAAGGAAAACACCATGTCCAAACCCACCCAACCTACCGCCCTGAACGACGATGCCATCAAGCAACGTCTGGCTGACGAATTGCCCGACTGGGAATACGATGGCCAATGGATTCGCCGAAAATTCAAAACCGGCGGCTGGCAGCACACCCTGATGTGCGTCAATGCCCTGGGCTATCTCGCGGAGGCCGCCTGCCACCATCCCGACCTCAACGTGTCCTACGGCCACTTCACCGTCAAACTGGCCACCCATTCGGCGGACGGTATCACCGACCTGGATTTTGCCCTGGCGAAAAAAATGCAGGACCTGTTGCTGTGGCATCCCACCCCTGACGACGATACGCCGTTCGAGGGATACGAAGCCCTGATGAAGAAAAAATGGACCCGGTAATCTGCGATGCCAGATGTTGAACAGGTTTTGTTGTTGACGGGCAAACTGGCGGAGCCATCGCTGCGCCGAATTGCTACCGAAATCAATCAGACGCCTTCGGTCAATACGCAGGTCGTCGTGCTACCCATTCAGGTCGCCGCGCTATTGACCACCGAATGGGTCGCCAAAAAATTAGTCATTCCCGAATCACACGATGGCATGCTGTTCAGTCGGGTGATCCTGCCCGGCTACTGTCGTGGTGATCTGGCACCGCTGACCGCGCAGTTCAACATCCCGTTCGAACGCGGCCCCAGTCATGTGCATGACCTGCCAAAAATGTTTGGCCAACGCCCCGCCCACCTTGCCGACTATGGCACGCACACGTTGGAAATCATTGCGGAAATCAATCACGCTCCGCGACTATCCCACGATGAAATTCTGACCATGGCCCGCGCCTATCGTGCTGACGGTGCGGACATCATCGACATCGGCTGCGATCCATTGCCCATGGATTCGCAGCGCGACGCATGGCCGGGACTGTCGGATGTGGTTCGCCTGTTGCGCGACGATGGCTTTCGCGTGTCGATCGATAGTTTTCATGATGAGGAAATCATTGCGGGCATTGCTGCCGGTGCCGAACTGGTTTTAAGTGCTAATTCCAGCAATGCGGCACAAGCGAAAACATGGGGAAATCCCGATGATTTCGAGGTCGTTGTCATTCCTGACACGCCCAATGATTTGGAGAGTCTCGATCGCACGATTGACCAACTGACCAAGGACGGCATCGCGTTTCGCATCGATCCGATCATTGAGCCGATTGGATTCGGATTCGCCCAATCGTTGGGACGATATCTGGCGGTGCGCGAAAAATATCCCAAGGCCGCGATGATGATGGGTATCGGCAATCTTTCGGAAATGACGCAAGTTGATTCGGCAGGCGTCAACACGCTATTGATTGGTTTTTGCGAAGAACTGAACATCGCCAGCGTGCTCACCACGCAGGTCATCGGCTGGGCCCGTTCGAGTGTGCGTGAAATCGACATCGCACGGCGACTGATGCACCATGCGGTGAAATACCAGACGCCACCAAAACATCTGGACGATCGTCTGGTCATCATGCGCGATGAAAAATTACGCGAACTGGGCGATGATGCGTTACAGGAATTGGCTTCGCAACTGACCGATCCCAACGTGCGCCTGTTTGCCGAGCGCGGCATGATCCACGCGATGACGCGCGGGGTGTATGTGCAAGGCGACGATCCGTTCCCGCTGTTCGATCAGTTAAAAATCGAGGACCCCTCGCATGCGTTTTATCTGGGCTATGAAATGGCCAAGGCGATGACCGCCCTGACGCTGGATAAAAACTATGCGCAGGATGAATCGTTACGATTTGGCCATCTGACGCGCGATGAAATCAGTCATCACGAACGTCGCAAACAGGAGAAACGCCGCCGCCAATGAACACCAACAAACGCGAATTAAAAACAAACATTGGCGTTCATTGGTGTGTATCCGCGGCTAAATAACATATGTCAAAACACACCGTCATTTTAGAAGGCATCATGAGCACGGTCAGTTCCGAGGGTCAGACCAATATCGCGCCGATGGGCCCGATGGTGGAACCGGGCTTTGATCGTTTTGAATTCAGGCCGTTTCAGTCATCGACGACCTATCGGAATATCAAAGCCACCGGCGTGGGTGTGTTCCATGTCACCGATGATGCGTTGCTGATCGCCCGTGGTGCGATTGGAACGATTAATCCGGCGGATATCCCGGTAAAACCTGCGGCTCATGTGGCAGGGGTCGTTTTGACAGAGGCGTGTCGTTATTATGAATTGCAGGTGGAAACGCTGGACGATTCGCAGGAGCGCACGCATATCGTGATGCGCACGGTGGACCGTCAGACGTTGCGTGATTTTTTCGGGTTTCATCGGGCGCGACATGCGGTGATCGAAGCGGCGATCCTGGCCACGCGTTTACACCTGACCGGGAAATCCCACGTGTTGGCGACGTATAAATCACTACAGATCATGGTGGATAAAACCGGCAGTGATCCCGAACACCAGGCGATGCAGGAACTGCGTGATTATGTGGAACGATATGACTATGACGAGCACGCATCATGATTGAGGTCCGCACCCCCAGCCGATTGCATTTTGGTTTGCTGGCATTTGATCGTGCCCAGCCGCGACAATTTGGTGGTGTCGGATTGATGATTCGTCGACCCGACACGATCGTGCGCCTCAGCGCATCGGATGCATTCACCGGCGAGGGGCGTATGAATGATCGAGCGGTCGCGTTTGCCCAACGTTTTCTGGAAAAGGCTGCTGAACGCGGCATCGGTCGTGATTTGAATGGCGTGCATGTGCAGGTCTTGCGAATACCGCGGCCGCACACGGGGTTGGGCACGGGCACGCAATTGGGATTGGCCGTCGCGCGTGGGTTGGCGAAATTGCTGGACATTCCCGATATGTCCCTGGCAAAACTGGCGCATCTGGTCGGACGCGGGCAACGCTCAGCGATTGGAGCGCACGGTTTTATTCATGGTGGGTTCATTGTCGAGGGTGGCAAACGCGATCGTGCGGATTTGTCGCCGATGTTGTTGCGGTTGGATTTTCCCGAGGCATGGCGAGTGGTCTTGATTCGGCCGCACCAACTCGAAGGTTTATGCGGCGAGCGTGAACAGGCCGCGTTTGATACGGTCATCACCATCCCGCGTGACACGACGGCAGAACTGTGCCGACTGGTGTTGCTCGGTTTGGCCCCGGCGGTGATCGAACACGACATCGATGCGTTCGGCGAAGCGCTATTCACCATGCAACAATTGGTCGGGCAATGTTTCGCGGCCTCGCAAGGCGGTATCTATGCCGATCCGTTGTTGGAAAAAATCGTGACGCACCTGCGCGATGGTGGCGTGGCGGGCGTGGGGCAAAGTTCGTGGGGACCGAGCCTGTATGCGGTGGTGGCCGATCAGACACAAGCCGAACAGGTGGCTGACGATTTGCGTGAGACGTTTGGATTCACCGGCCAGGAAATCCTGATCACCGAAGCGGATAATGATGGTGGAGCGGCCTGTGAGGTTGCTGTAGACACTGAAGGGACGGCCCTACCCGTGACGGAGAAAAACAGCTAGAATACGTGGCTCGCAGGGCGTATTGCGTGCCTTGCCCGCCACCTTGAATTTTTCCAATGGAGCCCACCCGTGAAAGCCAGTGAATTGAAAACCGGTAATGCTGTTGATATTGATGGACAGGTCTGGATTGTGACCAACATCGAACAGGTCAAGCCGGGCAAAGGGCCAGCCTATTCGCAGATCAAAATGAAAAATGCGATGACCGGTGCCAACATCGACAAGCGATTCCGCAGTACCGAAGACGTCGAAGGCGTGAACCTCGACAAACGGGAAATGGAATATCTGTATTCCGATGGTTCGGGCGCAGTTTTCATGGATACCGAAACCTACGAACAGTCCACGATTCCGTCGGACATTCTCGGCGATGCCCTGAACTACCTGAAGCCGAACACGGCATTGGTGGGACTGGTCTACGACGGCAAAGTGATCAGCATCGAATTGCCTGCGTCGGTGGAACTGGAAGTGACCGATACCCCGCCGGGGATCAAAGGCGCGACCGCGACGAACCAATTGAAAGAAGCGGTTTGCGAAACCGGATTGAAGACGCGCGTCCCACCGTTCATTGCCAATGGCGAAGTCGTGCGTGTGTCGACGGACACCGGCGAATACCTGGGCCGGGTTGGTTCGTAATGCGTGCGTGAGATGTAATGCATGCGTGCGATTAAACGGCTGATTTTTTAGCCGCGCATGAACGCGAACAAGCGAGAATAAGCGCCAATAATTTTTGGGTCAACACAACGCCAGTGGATGGGAGAGAACCATGGGCATTGAATCAGTATCATCAGCCGTCGGACTAAGACCAGTCTTACAAAAACCACGCGCGAAGTTTATCGTTAGCCGCCGCCTTTATGGCGGCACGAATCGTGGGGTAAACACAGGCCCTCTCGCCGCCATAAAGGCGGCGGCTAACGTGCGAGTTCTTCGTGGGATGGGACTAAGACTGGGATCAGGTTTTGCGGTTCAACGAACCCAAACCCAGCGATTTCACGCGTGGCGATCGATACGTTCGATATGGCTGGTCGCGATCATGCTCGGGTGTATGGTCAGTGTGGCGAACGCTGGCGACGAAGCACCCGCAGCGAGGCAGATGCATGATTACCTGACGATCACGATGGAACTGGTCCGCGACGATGTGACTGCGGGCGAGGTGCCCATCGATTATTCGCATAAAAATGATGCTGCGGTGTTACGGCAAATGTCACAACGTTTGCTGACATTGGATGCGGATGCGCTGAACCAACTGGCGACGAGTTGGCGCGATGTCGGCACGGCGAGTTGGCCTGCGATCGCCAACACCATCGAGCGGTGCGTGGATTCGATTCTGGATGGCGGACGCGTTTTTGTCGATGCCGAAGCGCTGCATACGATGCTGTTTATTCCGTTGGATGCGGGCTTGACGCCGGGCTTGCGCGATACGGTGGTGACGGCGAGTTGGGACCGCGACCATGAAGGGCGATCGCAATTCGATCGATTACGCAGTTATGTCGTCATTGATGAAAATCCGATGGCGCGTGATCGCATCGACACCTGGACGGCCACCGATTCCGAAGCCTCCCTGGTTGTGCGTGATTTTGTGCGTGATGCCATCATTGCATTGATCGCGGTGGAAACCGAAGCGCGGGTGGCTGATCATCAGCAATCGATTCGCAAGGTGCGGGCGAAGCGGGATTGATGCCGAATTGATATCGAATTGATGTCGATGGAAAAAAACGGGACGCTGCGCGTCGCCCGCTAAACGGGTTTAGCCATGCATCGGTGCTGACGCGCGTTTATCTTTGGCGAAAACATGGCGGAAAAACTGTACGACACGTTGGCGAGCTGGTGGCCGCGGCTGAGTCCACCGGGGGATTATGCGCCGGAGGCCGGGGCGTTAATCGAATTGATGCAGGCGGTGTTGCCGGATGATGGACAGGTGCCAGCGGTGTTGGAACTCGGTGCAGGCGGCGGGCATACCTTGGTGCATCTGGTCGAGGCAGGTTGCCAGGCGGTGGCGGTGGATCTGTCGGATGCGATGCTGGCCAACTGCCGACAACTGGTGCCCGACGTTGAAACGGTGGTTGGCGACATGCGCACGTTGCGGTTGGATCGCGCGTTTGATGTGGTGCTGATTCACGATGCGATCGATTACCTGACGACCGCGAGCGATGTGCAAGCCACTCTCACCACGGCAGCGATGCACCTGAAACCCGGCGGATTACTGGTGGTCGCCCCGACGTATGTGACCGAAACATTCACCGACGGCGAAACAGCCAGCGATAGCAACGACGGCTTGGCCTACGTGTCGCGCGTGGCGCGAATTTCGGACCAGGCCATCGAGTTGACCATGGTGATGATGCTGCACGAAAACGGCACGATGCGCGTGGAAGAAGATCGCCACGTGTGCGGGCTGTTCGATGAATCCCAATGGGCGCAGTGGATCACCGACGCGGGCTTGTCGCCGGTTGATTTGGCACAGTTGCCCACGTTTGAAAAAACCAGTGCGCTGGCGGGCTATCAACCGTTCGCCGCGATCCGATGAGTTGTCCAATGGGCGTCTATCCGATGACTGGCACGGCAGTCACCGTGAGCATCACAGGCGTCAAACTGGCCACGGCCGAGGCGGTTTGACGCATTCGCCGTCGCGCGAGGTGGGTACGTGTGATCGGCTCGGACTTATGCCGCAACGTGGCGACCGATCGCAGTGAGTCTGCATGACGCAAGTCGCGATCCAGATCGTGTTGCAACGCAGTGAGCACGTCATCATCAAGCAGGGATAACAAGGGCTGATCCACCTCGCGCAGATGACGGATCGCCGCGAATGTCAGGCTATCCCACCGAGCTACGTTGTCATCAAAATCCTCAACACGCACGACGCGTCGGCATGGTCCATTGTCACAACACAACGACATTTCATCGTCGAAACTGAACAGGCCATAGTCGTCGGTAATTTCTTCGCCGGCCTGAATGTCGCGCACGGCAATTTCAAAACCATAGCCAGTCGATAGCGTATTGGCCTGGCAACAGTGATTGACGAATTTGCCGATGTCCCAACTGAGCACCAGATTGCCTTCACTGTCAGTGTAGGCATATTTTTTCAATGTCGGCGCGTAACGCTCGTCTTGCAACAAGGGACTGTCCGGGGTCACGACGGCTTCGAGCGCGTCCTTGACATAGACAATGGTGCCCATAGGGATAAATGATGTCGCAAAAACACCATTGCCTACCAGGTCATTGACGTGGCAAACCCGCGTGGATGGGTGAATCATGGGATGGTGAAACCGGCAAACCCGATCGAATGTCGGGTGGTCTTGCTCCGTGACCGTCCGCCGTGACACAGTGTTCGTTGCGGGATCGCGGTAACGCGCAGCATTGTACGACTGTTCGTCACAGGATCAACCCCTGGCAATGGCGTTTTGAATATTTTTTTTCATGCCCCGCCCGCATCCGTCCGTACCCATCGCAACCAGTCACAGCAACAACTGCGACCCTGGCTCGATCGCGTCGGGCAATTCCACCGATGCCAGATCGCTTGATTCGATCGCGGTGGTCTGTTTGATTTCGATCACCGCGTCAACGTGACCCTCGCTGTTGCGTGGCACGGTCACGCCACGCTGTTGCAGCCAGGCTCCGGCACGTTCGGTCTGAATGTGTTTGCTGCTCGCGGGCGAATCCACCGCATCCGGCTCACCGGCAGGCGTGTCCGCATTCTTCACCGGAGCGAACTCATCCATGCGATCGGTTTCGTACACGATCGAACTGTCGCACATCGGCAACGCATCAAACACAAACGTTTCCATTTTGATCGCGTTGGGCGCTTCCGGCTTCACCGTTTGCTTGGTCGCAGGATCGTAGAACGCGACTTTTTTCTCCGCACGATTCCATGGCAATGAAAAACCATGCTCGCTCGTGTTGAGTGACTCGACAAAATCCACGCGAATCACATGGATCGCAATCGAGCCTGCCCGGAATCGCAAATCGCCATTGGTCAAACGCTGATGCGCCAATTCCTCGGGCAAATTGGAATATTCGATCACGGTCATTTTGTCGCCAACCATGCAGAAATTGCCTAGTTTTTCCAAGGGCTCAACTTTGGGCAACATCTTCGACGACATCTGGGCTTTGTCGAGCGCGTGCAATCCGATGAACAACGGATCAACCATGCGCACAATCGGATTGTCGACTTGCGTGTAGGAAATTTGTTCGATGCCGCGTTTTTTCATGTCCGCAATCGCACCACTGGTCCACAGCGCTTTCAACGATCCGCCGTGGCCGTTGGGCGACAACGCCAAACTATCCGCGTCGGCCAACAACACTTTATGGTTGGCCATATCCACCGCAGGCATCATCGCCTGAGGGAAAATCATCACGTTGGCGGAGTCCAAACCGAAGTAGTCATGCTCAGCCAAAAAATCACGCGTCGGCTGATCATTCACCGGGCTTGTCATGATGTACCACGGAATCACTGTCCCGTATTTTTCCTGCGCTTTGATCAGGTACTCCGCAAAACATCCAAACAAGGGGAACCCACGCATCGGCGTCGCGGGGAATGTGCCCTTGGGACCATCCCATCCCAAACGCGTACCCTGACCGCCAGCCACCGTAAATGCGGCCACCTTGCCTTGCCGGATCAGGTCCTCGCCGGTTTGGCGGGCATCCATGTACAACGCCTGGTGACTGCCCAACGGAATGTTCGGGTACCACGGCGCGGGCTTGATATCGTCAGGCATTTCGAATTTCGGTTTCTGCTTCACATGCGATTCAATCAACCGCCCCACCTCGGGCCAATCGATGCCTTCGATCTGACTCAACAACTGGTCAGCCTGATCCGTGGACAGAGCCTCGACATGATCCAACAGATGGGCCTGCCCCACCGCGCTCAACGTGGCGCGAGCTTTTTCCAAACGGGTCGTGAGATTGGCAGGGGGAGCTTGATCCATGGCAAAACCTTTTCTTTGCAAATTCTTACAATTAATTTCGTGTTAGCAGTACACTCGCGACCACGCTTGTGGCCATGCGATACCAATGCAATCCTTACCCCCCCACATTTCCCCCGCGCCACCCACTTTCCCCCGCGCAATTTTCCTTCCCACGTCCCCCCACATGCGCCTACGTCCGAGATTTTCGCTCGAACGGGATGCCTATACCCCTATCGGTATTTCACCGCTCGATATGCACGACTCGGCCCACAAAAAACGGACCTAATCGTTCCAGGTACAACGACGTCTGTTGCGTCTTGCGCATGCGTTGCACAATTCCGGATAACGGCTGCAATGCTTTGCCCATTAACCCGATCACAAAATCGCAATCATGCGCATCTAAACCGTGACATGCCAGGCGCACATCATGGGCTAAATCCGCTTCGCCAAAGCTGCGCCCGATGGTCCCGTGTTCCATCAGGATCTTCCGCTGCTCATCCGCAGGCAATTGCTCAAACGCACCGGCCCGTCGCAACGGATACCAGATCGCCCAGGGCCAATCGGCATTGGTCGCGTGTCGGATCGGCCTATCAAACAACGCTTCCTGCAAATCAGGCTCATATCCCAACGTATACGTTCGGCCAAACATCGTGTAATCCGGCTTCGCGGTCATCGATGCAAATGGTTCGGTTCCCAACACAGGCCTGACCCGATCCACAAAAAAATCGGGTTCCGCATCATACGTCAGCACGGCCAAGCCGCGCGGATCGCGCACATCCTCGTACACCACTGCGGGCAATTTCGCTTGCTTAATCGCATCAACCGCGCCTGTTACCCCAGCACCACTCCCACTCCAAGCACCAGCCCCACCACTGCAATCGCTGAACACGTGCAACTGCATGAACAATCGCCGATCACTGCTAAGCACCGATCCATCCGACGCTCGGCCTTTCTCATCAAGGTCGGGCGCAGGCGGTGGCACCAGACGTTGGCCTGCGCCAGGACGTCCACCGGTTGGGTTGGTTGGGTTTGGTCGTGCGGATTGGGAGTCAGTCATGGTTTAACCTGTCTGGGTGATAGTGAACGTATCAGTTATGCGGGCCAATCCGCGTTTTTTTACCAGCCAGATGCAAAATTATCGCCACCTGACCAAACCCCTCCCTTGGTTGCGCCGACCAATAACAGTGGCGGACGTTGTCGCTCATACGGCCACAACGTCAGTCACGATACCGCGACTCGCTAAAACGTGCCGCGAACGGTTCACGTGACCCCCAAACGGTCATGCCATCATCGCCGCATCCTTTAATCGTATCAAACCCGCCGGCTTCGCGAACACGATCGACCCACACCGGATTCTTACGTCATGCGTTACAACGCTTGCATCCTGACCAACGCTGCTCTGGCCACGCTCGGCCTCGGTTCGCTGATCGCGGCAATCGCCTCGGGCAATACCTGGGTCATCACCATCCTCGCCATTCTCGCCATGCCCACCGCGGCGGCGATGAATCTCTGCATGCTGCTCAAAATACCGCGAAGCCCATTGCCTGAAACCGCGCGCGGCCTGCAATGGGGGGCCAACGGCGTCTGCCTGTTCACCGGGCTGATCATTTTCATCAACGCCACACTGGCCGGATTCCAAGGCCACTTCGCGGGGTTCATCTCGCAATTACCCTGCGTAGCCATTCTGCTCACCGCGCCCATTCTCGCGGGCTTTCATCACCGACAGTTCTGCCTCCCAGCCCTGCGTGCACGCCCCCGCCAATCCCTGCCAACCTAGAGCCACTGGCAAAAACAATCTTCATCTTCAACGTCATCTTCCGCGCACCAGCGCGGCGGCGGCTACCGCGGCGGTTTCAATCCGCATCACATGGGGGCCAAACGTCCAACCCTGCACGCCGATCGCCTTCGCCTGGGCAATCTCATCGTCCGTCCATCCACCTTCCGGGCCGATCATGACCATGATCTCCGCGGCTGACTTCACTTCCAACGGCGAAATCGCACCGGCCGACTCAGGCAACCCCATCACACAAATCCCACCACTTCCATTGTCGTTTTCACTTCCACTTGCGTCGCCACTTTCCCGTTCTTCATGCAGCGCACTTTCCCCGCGTCGGCTGACGAATTGCTCCACCATGCCCAACACCTGATCAAACCCCAGCATCGGCGTGATTTCCATCAGCCATGCTCGGCCACACTGCTTGGCCGTTTCGATCGCACCCCGCGACCACCGGTCCAATTTCGCATCTCGTGGACGCACCACCGAACGGGTCGTCGCCATCGGAATAAATCGACTCACCCCCAATTGCCCCAACTGATCCACCATCGCATCGGCTCGCGGCCCTTTGGGAACGGCCGACGCGATCGTCAAACGTGGTGACACCGCAGGTACTTGCCACGCCCGTTCGATCCGAACATCGCGTCCCTGGCCCAACACCCCGACGCCGACGTGCCCCTGTCCATCAAACAGTTCAACCCGGTCACCGTCCGATAATCGTAAAACCCGCCGCGCATGCTTGGCCTGTTCCACATCCAGCACCCCCCACGCCTCCCCATCGCTCGTCGCGTCTGATAACCCCGATGCCAATAGTTCGTGCGGCCAATTGGTCAGATAAAAACGATACATAGAATAGAACTCGCTGTGACCGGTTGTATTGAGCCCGGTGGTTGTGCCGATATTGCCTATGCCACCCAACCGCTGGGCCAAGTGTATCGACTATCGCCTGAGGATGGCTCCCGTTGCCTGATGAAACCAACCAATCCGACCCCGAAATGATCGCCGACGGCGACAGCGATGTCAGCAGCGCCAAAAAGCCCGCAGACCTCGGGGCTCAACTCGACGAATTGCTCGCTCGCATCGAGGAAGAAGAACCAGGCCTGATCGAGGAAGAATCCAAAGAAGCCTCGCAACAACTCATCAGCGACGATGGCGAAGTCGCCCCCCCGCCACCACCACCCACTACGCCGCCTCCAGCAACCGCTGCGGCGACGGCTGACTCCCCGGCAGCATCGGCTACCCCAAGCGCCGGTGCTACCGACCCGGCAGAGATCGAAGCCATGATGCTCGCCGCTTTCGAAGAGGATTTGGCCAAATCCGATGAGACCGATGAGCAAAACAACGAAGCTCACGTACTCAGCGACGTCGATTCTGCCGCAGACCAAGTCGCTCGTGATGACGATATCGAACAGCAGATGCAGGACGCGATCAATGAAGCCGTCGCATTAGCAAGCGAAGTGGCTGCCCCCCCCCCACCCCCACCAACTGATGCGGCAGATGCAATCGATGATCAGCCAATCAGCGACGACATCGGCGAAGCTCAATTGGAAGCTCAAGCAGAACCTCAAGTCGAAGCTCAACAAGTAGAACCCCAAACGGAAGCCGCCAGCGAACCCATCGTGGCCGACGCACCACCCCGCGAGACCCAACCCGAGATCGCAAAATCAGACAACGCCGACGCATCGGTCGATGACACCGCCACCACCGCACCTGACCCGGCGCCAACCGTTGCCGAAACGCCCGTCGAGGTTTCTGCTGAACCGGAACCGGAACCAGAACCGGAGACGGAGACGGAAATAAAAACAGAAGCGGATTCTGAGGCAAACGCGCAACCCGCGATCGTTGAGGACATCAAGATCGAGTCCGACCCTGTCGATCCTGCTGAACTGGCCAACGCCCTGGCGGAGTTCGGCGATTCGATCGAACAGGAAGAAGAAGTCGCAGCCATCGAAGCGGCAAAAAAAGCCGAAGCCCAAGCCGAAGCAAAAGCAAAAGCAAAAGCAAAAGCAAAAGCAAAAGAAGAACAAGAAAAAATCGCTCAAGCAGCCAAAGAAGCCCAAGCCCAAGCCGAGTCAAAACCCGACGAGTCTGAAGATACCGCCGACCCCGAAACGATGGACGACAGCCAACTCGATGCGTTGGCCAATCAGTTCCTCAACGAAGAACCTGAAAAGAAAGAACCGGAACCGGTCGCTGCCGAAGCGCCCGCAGGCGGTGGTGATCTCGCATCCCAACTTGACCAATTGCTCAATCAGGCCAGCAGCGCACCGGTCGAACCCACTGCGAGCTTGCGTGATCCCAACGCAAGCAACAGCGAGTCAACCGAAACCGTCAACGCAAACGCAAACGCAGTTGCAAAAGACGACGCAGCATCAGCCAAAGACGCGGGCGGCGATCTGGCTTCGCAACTCGATCAACTGCTCAACGCCGCTTCGCAAACGCCTGATACTGCCGAGGCCGCCTCAAACGACACCGCCGAAGCCGCAGTAGATGGCGACGTGGGTAACATTGACGATCTACTGGCCGAAGCAGCCGATGAAGCGGTGGCCGGTGAATTTGAAACCGTCAGTGAAGTCACCGCTGCCGCGAGCGTTGCCGCCGAAACGCCCGATGAACTTCCCAGCGATCAAGACAATGACGCCGACGACATCGAAGGCCAGGCCGTCGCTGAGAATGATGAGGAAGAGGATGATGCGGATCTGGTCGAAGGCAATTTCGTCACCCCTGAAGGCGTCAACCCGGAAGGTTTCCAAGCATCCGCTGAGGATGTCGCTCGGGAACTGGATCAGGATGCTGGCCACGACGATCAGGGCGACGCCCAAGATGATGATGAAGATTCCATCGCTGGCGATTTCCTGGCCCCTGACGAAGAACCTGACGACGCCGACGAATACGAAGAAGAACTCGAACCGGTCGCCATCGAATCGTTAAACACCACATCCGATGGACATGGTAATTTTCCGGAACTGCAAAAAGCCAAACGCAAAAAGAAGGCACCCAAGAAAACGCCGGAAGAACCCAAACCCAAACCCAAACGGGACATGGATGCGACCACTCTCAAAGAGCGCATCATCATCATCGACGAAGCAGCCCGAAGCACGTGTGGCCTGATCAATACACCCGTTCAAAAACTCAGCGCATCCAATCGCAACCTGGTCGGCTACGTCGGCGTCACCCTCGTTTTCGTCTCAACGATCGCCATCATTTTCAAAGCCATGACGCTTTAGATTAACTGGCACACACATTCACCAGCACAACCCGAGCTGGCCGCTTCCGTTTAGACGGATCCCATAAAATTCTTGCGCGTGATTTCCCGCTCGCGGCGCGTCACCGTCAACAAACGCATGACACCCGCGCCGCCCAAGGGCGGCGGCTAACCCATCCCTAACCCCACGTTCAGCAGGAGACGCGCAGCGTCCCGCGTTTGGGCATAGAGAACATGGACAACATCACACAGACACGTGAACACGCATGCCCACGGGCCACTCCCACTAAACGCCAAACCTGAAGCTGGAACGAACGAATACCCATCCCGTTAAAAACTCGCGCGTTCTACGCGATCTAAATTTTCCCTCACACCAACTCCCGGTATTCACCGGGAGCTAGCATGAATCTAGAACGCGAGAATTTATCGTCATTCGCATAACACATGCGTTCTAAGCGATCCCTGTCACGCCTCACATGTTCTCGGCTTCATACAAAAAGCCCTTGAACAATCGGCGATGCTCTTCTTCTTCGCCTTTGAGCGTGGTGGCCATGTCCTCTGTCACCGGGTCCACGCCGTCGCACATTTCGATGATCTTCTGATACTGTTCAATCGCGCCCTGCTCGGCTTCGATCACCCCTTCAATCACCGCTCTGACATCGATCGAATTCTTCGGCGGCTGCAATCCTTTTTGCGTCATCTTCAAATCCATTGAGCCAGGCGGTCGGCCTTCCAGGGTTTTAATGCGATTGGCCAACGTCGTGGCGTGCAACATCTCATCGGCAACCTCCTCGGTCAACGAATCCTTGATGTGCTTGGCACGAATCCCGTCAAGCCACACCGAGTTGGCCAGGTAGTTCACCACGGTTTCCAGCTCCATGTTGTAGCTGACTTTTAACTCCTCAACGATCGCACGAATTTTAGGATTGTCCGTCGGCGATGCCAGCTTTTTTGTACGTTTGGTTTTTTTGCTTTTCTTAGCCATGACTGAAACTCCTCGAAAATTTGGTTCGCTTCATGAATTTGTTCGAACAGAATGCTATTGTAGCCCCAACAATGGTATAAATCGTGGCTCGGCTACGAAATGACAACAAATTCAATCCACAAAATACAACGACAAAAGCCCAGGAGATTCGCATGCCCGTTACCCCACCCGTCACCCCCGAAAACGCAAACGATGGCGTCAAAAAAATCTACAGTCGAATCGCAGAAACCATCGGCAACGGCCAAGTCCAACTTGGCTATCAAATGATGGGCAACGTCGAATCCTACGTGCAGGACTCGTACATGAATTACAAAAAATTCATCCACGAGGGCAAAGGCAAACTCGAACCCAAAACGCGACAAGCCATCGCCCTGGCAACCTGCTCGGCCATGAACTGCACCCATTGCGTTCGCCATCATGCCAAGGAAATGATCGACGAACAGGCATGGACCTCACAGGAAATCGCCGAGGTGTTGGCCGTCACCGCCAGTTGCTCGATGTATAACACGCTTTTCAAATTCCGCGATCTGGCACACGACCCCACCTTCGAAGCCATGCCCGTCGAACTGCGCGCTTTCACCTTCAAAAAAACCAGCCTGGGCGAAACGCTCACTGAATTAATCAACACCGTGGTATCCAACATCAACGGCTGCGAAAAATGTACCTCCAGCCACGTCAAAAAACTCCTGCAAATCGGCGTCACCCACGAACAGATCGACGAAGCCATCAAAATCAGCGCCACCATGGCCAGCTTCAACGTGTTCCATCGCACGCAATGATGAAATGATAAAATAATGAAATGCGAAAGCGATTCGTCGCCGAGGACAGACAGAACAACATCGTGCTTTAATTCACGTTCCCTTGCTGTGTCACGATTTTTCGCACGTTTTATCTATCGCCCATTTTCCGCTAACCTGAACGTATGAGTAATCAAAAACAATACGCCATGATCATGGCTGGTGGATCGGGTACGCGACTGTGGCCCATGAGCAAAGCTGAGCAGCCCAAGCAGCTCATTCCTTTTATCAACAAGCGGTCGTTGCTACAGATTGCCGTCGAGCGCTTGCACGGATTGGTTCCCAGCGAAAATATTCTGATCTGTGCGGGCGACAAGCATCGCGGCATGATCATCGAATCGCTCGACGGATTCACCGATGAGCGTTATTACGGCGAACCCACCGGCCGAGATACGCTCAACGCGGTTGGCTATGTGGCGGCTTGCATTGCCAAGCGCGAACCCGAGGCCAGCATTGCGGTGTTCACGGCGGATCATGTGATCGAGCCGGTAGATCAGTTCCAGAAAATCGTCGCCAGCGGTTATGCCTTGACCGAAGCGCATGCCAACATGCTCGTCACGTTCGGCATCAGCCCGACACACGCGGCCACCGGCTACGGCTATCTCAAACTCGGCGACGCCTTGAATCAGTCCGACGACAACCGTGCCTATGCCGTTGACGCGTTCCAGGAAAAACCCGACGCGGATGTTGCCAAGTCTTACTACGAGGCGGGCGCTTCGAGCTATCTGTGGAACAGTGGCATGTTCGTCTGGCGTGCGCAGACGTTGATGAATGCCATCAAAAAATTCGCGCCCGACAATTACGCGGGCCTTGCCAAAATTGCCGACGATCCTGCTTCGATTGCGACCGTCTATCCCGAACTCAAAAAAGTCAGCATCGACTACGGCGTCATGGAACCGGCATCCACCGATCCGGATTTTCGCGTCGCGGCAGTGCCCATGCCATTGACCTGGCTCGACGTCGGCTCATGGCCCAGCTTCGCAGACACCTGCGAAAAAGACGATCAAGGCAACGCATTCGGCCAAGGCAAACACCTCTTGCAGGACAGCACTGGCACGCTCGTCGCCTCCAGCGAACCCGAACACCTCATCGCCACCATCGGCTGCGATGATTTGATCATCATCCATACCCCGCATGCCACCCTCGTCTGCCGCAAGGACCGGGCGGAAGACATCAAAAAACTCCACGCTGCTGTCGGCGAAAAATTCGGCCCATCACTCCTGTAACCCCCCACACACATTTCCCACACGCCCACTGGCAGGTGGACTTAAGTCCACCTGCCAGAGCACCAGAACCGCGAAGATTAATCACGCCAGTTGCGCTTAGGCGAAGGCTTGTTTCACATCCTGATTGCACAACACGATCAACGCCCAGATGCCAAACGGCAACGTCAGCCCACAACATGGGCCGTAGCACGGAATCAATGCCAAGATTGAACCTGCCAGTGCCAGCCCCCAGAATCGACGAAGCAACATTGAAACCCCGCCTGCAACGGTTATCCCGGTGATCAGCAAGCCCACCATATTGGAGATCAGCATTCCCCGAGGATCACCACTCATGGCGTTGAGCATTGGCTGCAAACTCTGTTGCATCTGTGGGTCAGCATCGGCCACCATTTGTTGCATCGCGCGGAGCATCGCACCGGAGGAAAACATAATGGTGACAAAAACCATATACAAAAACCAAAACCCAGCCATGACGATCATGAAGATCGCCGGCAACATCAATCGTCGCTGAATCTTTCCCTGATCCGGCGGCTCTTCGTCGTAGGATGAAAAACCGTTCGGATCATTCCAGTTGGGATCAAATGCTGTCACGAGAAAACCTCCGGGAGAGGAGAGGGGTTAGGGAGGGAGAATGGCGAATTGTTCATACCTTAACCGCTTGCCCATTTGCTTCAAAATCAACCATCGGCGACAGTAGCCCGCATCATGCGTTACCTCGCCATTGATCTTGGAGCCAAACGTACCGGCCTGGCGGTCGGTGATGATCTGATGCGCATCGCCACGCCGCTCGAGGTCATCAATACCAATTCCCCCGAACAGCGTCAGCGCAGCATCGCCAACGCCATCGACAAGCATGGCCCGGATGCTTTGATCATTGGCATCCCGTTAAACATGGATGACAGCGAAGGCCCAGCGGCAAAAAATGCTCGCGCACAGGCTCAACAACTTGGCGAGCAGTTCGGCTTGCCTGTACATCTGGTCGACGAGCGATTGACCAGTGTGGAAGCCGACGAACACATGGCCCAATCCGGACTCACCCACAAGCGCAAAAAAAATCGCCGCGATGCCTTAGCAGCCGCAGCGATTTTGATGCGCTATTTTGAACAACAATAAGCCAAAGTTATTCGTGATTTTTTGAAACTGCCTCACGCTGCTGGTGGGCGAAACGACATGTCCTTGGCCTTACGCAATAATTCCTGCGTCACTTCAGGCATCGGATAATGTTCTTGTAAAAATCGGCGTAACTGCTGCGACTCAGCCAAGCGGAAATACACGACAGGCTTGAGCTTTTGCGATACAAAGGCCACCGTCCGTGCCAGTCGGTTTTTCGTGGCGGCAAATAACAATTCACCGCTGGGCTCTTCTCGCAAGGGCAAACATTCAAACTGCCACGCTTGCCGACGATTGATCAACTTGAGCACATGGGTGTCCACATCCACCTGCGTCAAATCGATCGGCTCGGTTAATCGACTGTATTGCTCGACCCACGCTTCTTCAATCGTGTCGACCGTGACATCAAACATTCGCTCAGCCAACACGCCGAACGGCACGCCGTGCGATCGTTGGGCCTGCAGGATTTCGAAGACCTGCTGTTCGCTGAGCACCCCGCGCTCGATCAAGATTTCTCCGATCTTAATCGGGCCTTTGGGTTGCGTGGCTACGGATGATGATGTTGACGGGTCCATGTCAGGCAAAATTCTTTCCTCCCCTCCGCCCCGTTGTCGCGTGTCCCGTTCAACCCTGAACGGTACGACTCGTTGGCGTCGGTTGTTTCTGTCTCTCCAAACTTGTATGTCGGTCCATGTCACCTCCGGGTTAATTGAATCCAATCCTGTCTAAAAATTTACTTGATGTCGGTAGCGATTATGCAGGCAAATCATGCCTTATGGACATTAAAAATATTTGTCCGTATTTAAAAAAATGCGCCTTCAAATTGAGAACAAATCAGCGACGACAGACTTTAATAACCCACCCCAAATATGATAAAAAATCACCGAATGCCCAAGGCAAACGGCACCCGCGCTCAGGCGTTATTTTGGCGTAACCCCATCCCCATCCCGCTTAGAATTCGCGCGTTATACCCATCCCGTTAAAAACTCGCGCGGCCTCGATTTCCCCTTCACACAACTCCCGGTATTCACCGGGAGCTAATAAAAATCTACGCGCGAGTATTTATCGTAATCCGTATAAATTCAGCTCTAACGCTCAGGGCGTTTAGCGGGAACGATATAACCGCCTACGACGAGGCTCATTCAGACAGCAAATCCACGTCGTCTGACAAGGGATAGATCACGCGATGCGCCCGATCAAATGCCTGCATGACCATCGCCAATGAATCCGGCAATGTTTTCTTTTTGGGAACAGGCACTGCCCACGACACCGGCTTGGGCGCGTCATTGGCTTCAACATTTTCCGCGTCCACCAGCAACTCATAATACACCGGTTTTTGCGATCCTTTGGCAGCCCCCATTTTGCCCACTTGCCATGCACGATCACGCAACGCATCTTTCAATTCTGTCGCCACCGGCACAGCCACCTGATGCGGATACGTCCGTCCGTCAACATCCACAATCGATGCACGCCCGGTGTTCAGGTCCAGCGTCATCGTCTGCTCGCCAGTTCGCACCACCGAACGCTTCGAATTCGACTTGACCGTGTAGCGTTTGACCACAATGCTCGACGCCACGATTTCCGGCTTCGGCTTAAACGGCCAAGCGGCTTCGACCAATCGGCCTGGCGCTGCCACCACGTCTCCGATAAATTCGCCGGTGTTCTTGAACATGCGGTCCGCAGCACTCGGCTCGGGACGCACCTGGGGGTAACGCTCATACGTGGCTTCCGAAAACTCGGGGCCCGTCTTCTGGCATCCCACCAGTCCGCCCATGACCATGAGCATGACCATGATCATGCTCATGATTCCCACACTGCCCAGCATGCATGCCCTCATGACGCCCCGTAACGCACGCCCCCCACTCACAGGACTCCCACCCGCCAAACCCCATGCAGATACAGATTTCGTCATGGCCTTGGTCGGCTCAGACTTGGACGCGGGCTTAATCATCAGCATCAACCTTGTGGCTAAAAACAAATCGAAAAATCGGCGTAACAATCGCAATGGTCCAGTCACTCACAATCCCTCCGACAAACAAATCGTTATCTCACTTGGTGTAATATTCCGGCTCAATCGGGGCAGGCTCAGCACTTTTTTCGGGGGTGCTGGTGGTGCCCTTGGTTTTCTTTTCCGCAGATTCCGACGAGGCCGTGGGCGTGTCCGATTCTGACAGCGTGGCCGCGTCGATCAGCATCTCCAATTCCAATTCAGCCGCAGGCGTCAGGTCCGGCGTGGCTTGTGGGTCTGTGACTGTGCCCGTTTTGGCACCATGATCCGGTCCCATTGGCTCGGCCATCGACCCACCCGCGTTTTGCTCATCCTGTTGTTGTAACAGACGCATACCCAGATCGTCCATCTCTATTTCCATCGCAGGCACCACATCGTCAGCAGGCAACTTCGGCGTACCGGCTTTCACGGTCGCGGGGGCCGCAGGCTTTGAGGCCGTGACGGGGGCTTTTTCGGGGGCTGTTGGGGGGACAGTTGAGGGGGTAGCTGGGGGGACAGTTGGGGGGGTAGCATCAGCTTTTTTAACGGGCGATTTCGGGGCAGGTGCAGGCTCAGCCGCAGCCACGGGTTTTTCAGGTTTCGCGGGCTTGGCTGGCTTGGCCGCTGTTTCAACGACCGGTTTGGCCACAGGCTCAGCCGCGACCGGTGCAGGTGCTGGTGCCGGGGCAGGCATATCGACCAATTCCTCGATAACCTCATCATTGGCAGGCATTTGAGGATCATCCATCCCCATCACATCAGGCTCAACCACTTCTTCCTGCACGTCGATCACCTCCAACTCAGGAGCCGAGGCGGGAGTCGGGGGTGCTGGGGGGGCCGGGGGGACTGCTGGAGTTGGAGTCGGTGAGCCGGGGGTAGCTGCGGGTGTGGGGGTGGAAACTGGGGGGGTGGCTGGGGGGGAAGATGGGGGGGTGGCGAATAATTTGATGGATTGGACATCAATCACGCGGATATTGAGGCCGTCCTGTCGGATGGAAGGCCCACGCACGCCGACCACTTTACCCATGGCATTATTCAGGTTCATCCCCGATTTTGGCCGCAGATAGAAAATCGTTCGACCGGTCGCCGGGTCGGCCAATCGCAGCAGCAATGGCAGTCGTTTGCCGTCATAGACATTGCTGGCCAGCAGTTGTCCCACCGCATCGTAGGGTCGATCTGTCTTGCTCTGATAGATCGAATCGCTGCGATCCACTTCGTCCTTGGTCGCCCGTATGCGAGCCAGAGAGGCAGCCAGATCGCGATTTCGCTTGAGCTGGGCGATACGCACATCCACCAGATACGCGTCAACCTCGCTGAGCGTGGTCTTGTCAATCGTTTCATACAGCGAGAGCAGGGCCACGATGGGCTGACGTTCGATCGGATCGACCTGAGCGTCCTGCATGGCCAATTCGACCTCGATCAATTTCGGGTCGACAGGCGTGACGGTAATCTTGCCCAATTGCACGGGCTGGGGCTTGCGGTTGCCCGCGGGCTTGATCAGGTTCTCAGGCACGACCGCAGCAGGATTGGTGGGCGCGGGGGGGTCCACAAGCGATGCCGGGGTTGGCTTAGGCGCGGGTGCCACCGGCTTGGCCTGGGTCGGGGCAGTTGGGGGGACAGTTGGGGGGGCGGGTGGCATGACCACGGTCATTTCGGAGGGCTCAGCCACCGGCGTGGGCTTGGGAGCCGGAGGGGCTACTGGAGCTGGGGTCACAGGAGCTGGGGGGGCTGGGGGGGCTGGGGGGGCAGGCTTGGCCACCACAGGAGCTGGCTTGGGGGCTGGGGGGGTAGGCTTGGGCTTGGGGGGAGCTGGTTCTGGAACCACCACCGGCGTCGGCTTAGGCGTCGGACGCGGTGCGGGCGCAGGCTCTGGCTTAACCGTGACCGGGGCTGGCTCAGGCTTCGGTTCGGGCTTAACAGGCTCAGGTGTCCCAGGATTGCCTGGATCTACCGGATTCTCGCCCTTCTCAGGCTCCATATCCCCTCGCGTTGCCACTCGAATGCTACCGGGTGGCAAAAACACAAACGCACCCTCAGGCGGCACGATCCGGAAATAGCTCAACTCGTCTTTCAAAATATCCACGGTATCGCCCGACATCAGGTCCAACTGACGCCGATAGCTTTCACCGGGACCATTCACCCCTGCGGCCTTCACTGGCGCACGATCGCGATTAACCCGTCCGACCGAGCCATCGCCGGTGGCATTCACATCAGCCTTCGAAATATAGCTGCCCACGCCCGGCGGTGGCACAATCATGTACCACCCGTACAACACTTCTTCCACGCGGACCTGGTCGCCCTTTTTCAGGTTGGCTACCACGTAAAACGTTCGGCCCGCGCCGGCTCGAACTTCCACTTGATCGGCCACCACCACTGCTGAGAACGGGGTCTCCACGGTTGACAGGTCCGCCAGGCCACTGCCCACGGTTGTCTGCGCGTGAGCGGGCATGACCGCCAGACTAGTGACGCCGACCGCACACCAGCCCGCACACCATCCCAGAGATGCAGCCAGACCGCCTACCCATAGTTTTCGCAGTTTTCGGTTCAGTTGATTAACGACGAACAATCGCAGCATGGACGAACTCCGAACAGGACCTGTGGGCCAAACAGACAATCAACCGTTGACGCCCCCCTCAAACGACAGCTTCCCGGCACTGTGTCGCTTCCCCCTCACGTGCATCCAACCCCCATTTTCTCCAATAAACGCCCCCCATTTCAGATCTGCACAATCTGACAGTATCTCGCACGAGTAGCAGCGTCAACATGTTATTAAAACATCGTTCAACCCCTCCAATCATCTATTGTAACGGCTGTTGCCTCGTGGCGTGCAACTATCACACCAGATCATGCGAAATGGCCGGCCCGCTAACCCATGGATCATGGATCCGCGGTCGTGAATCGTGAGTCGTGGGCATGAGTCGTGCGTGGCCCCGTTTGAATTTTTTAGCTCCCGGTGAATATCGGGAGTTGGTGTGAGGAAAAAACGCAGGCCAGACCGCGCTCGTTTTTACGGAAATTGATATGACCCTGGGTTTTCTTGACGATGACACGCCACCCAAGCCCCCCCACTTGTCCCCCGCAATTGCCATCCACTAGCGTCACCGCATGTCCCCGGCATCGCATGCGTCTCACACCCTCACGCACCATCACGCACCGCGATGCTGAGCGCTAATCCACTTCAGGCCGAGTCCGTCTTCGGTCCAATGCTTCCTGAACTAACCCCAGCAACTTCGCCCGCACAATCGGCTTGGTCGTGTAGTCATCACAACCAGCGGCCAGACATTTGTCGCGATCGTCTGACATGGCGTGGGCGGTCAACGCAATGATCGGCAACGTGTAGCCTTCCTCACGCAATTTTCGCGTCGCGGTGTAGCCATCCATTTCCGGCATCTGCATATCCATCAGAATCAGGTCGAACGTCTCGCCGTTGGCTTCCGATTCCACCACCGCATTTACCGCTTCCAATCCATTTTCCACCAGTGTCAACGTATGCCCTGCTTTTTTCAGGATCACACTGATCAATCGCCGATTGTCCGGCCCATCTTCAGCGATCAAGATTCGACCCGCGCGATCCTTCTGGTCGACGCGACGTTCTGATGCCACCGCACGCGCGGCATCCACCGCCAACTTCGCAGCCAACAATCGCTGACCCTCCGGGGAAGTTACCGGCGTCGCTTGCACCTCAACAATAAATCGGCTTCCCACATTCGCCGTCGACTCTACCGTGATATCCCCGCCCAACATGCGAGCCAAATAACG
>JAUHYI010000027.1 GCA_030426385.1 Phycisphaerae bacterium | reverse complement strand
GCGTCGCCACGCGTTATGAGAAGAAAGCCATCAACTTCCTCAGCTTCGCCTGGCTGGCCGCTGGCGTCACCGCGAAAATTGAATGTCCGTAGCAGCTAGTGCGTTTTGCGTCATTGGTGACCGCATCGCAATCCGGACTGGTCACTTAAGTGACCAGTCCAGCGTGAGTATCATTAGGACAGAAATTTTGTAAGACGTGCTAGCCCTCGGTGAATACCGAGGGGTTGGTTGAGGGAAAATTTTAGAACGCACCACATTTTAACGGGATAAGTATTACCCGACTGATACCCATCCCATTAAAAACTCGCGCGGCCTCAATTTCCCCTTCACACAAACTCCCGGTATTCACCGGGAGCTAATAAAAATCTACACGCGAGTATTTATCGTAATCCGTATGATTGGAATCGCACATCAACATATCGCGAAACCCAACGCGGACGTTTAATCCTTCTCCGCTGCGCGCCGCAGCATTTTGATTTCTTTCATCGTCAGAAAACGCCACTGCCCCATCGACAATCCCTTGATCCCCAGTGGGCCGATCGCGATGCGTCGCAGTCGTCGCACCTTGTAACCCAGCCTTGCCAACATGCGTCGGATTTCACGGTTCTGTCCTTCGCGCAATGTAATCGCCAATCGTGTGCGTGTCCCGCCCGTCGATTCACCACCGCGTCCTTGATCACGTTCGTAACCCAGACGCGTAATCGTGTTCATCGTGGCCCGTCGCGTCGTGCCGTCGGTCTGCGTCAGGTGCAAGCCTTTGGTCAACTTATCGTAATCTGCATCAACCAATCGGCCGCGCACCGTGACGTGATAGGTTTTGGTCACGCCATAGCTCGGGTGTGTCAGGCGATGGGCCAGATCACCATCGTCGGTGAGCAAAATCAAACCGATCGAATCCGCATCCAGTCGCCCCACCGGAAATAATCGCTGTGGCAAGTCCACCAGATCCATCACGTTTTTTCGACCTTCCGGATCGCTGGTCGTCGTGATCACATGCCGAGGCTTGTTGAGCAATACATAGGTGCATTTCCTTTCCACGCCCTCGGCGCCATCCATGCCACCCATGTTTCCTATGTTTTGCCTGCCTGATTTGACGTTGCTTTCATCCGATGATTCGCCTGCCGCTTGCGGCTTAGCACGCTTGGTCTTCACCAACGTTTCCCGGGCTGGCTTCTGTCGCACCAATGGTTCACCATCGACATCGATGCGATCTTCGGCCGGATCAACCCACGCAGGCAAGGTGGTCACCGGATCGCCATTGACGCGCACGCGGCCGGCTTCGATGATTTCCTCGCACGTTCGCCGTGACGCCACCCCCGCCTGGGCCATCGCTTTTTGCAGACGGATCCCACGCTTGGCATCGGTATAGTCGTGACCACTTTTTTTATTGTTACGTTGTTTAGCCATGAGTTATTTCCCCCTCACCTTTCTCCACAAACTTTGTGTTTAACATCGGTCTCAATCTTACCCTACTCGAATACTTGGTTCCCCATCAGCCAACACGCGCAACACCACCAGCGTCGTATCGTCAATCGGCCGATTCAATCCGATGTAATTGCGCATTTTCCATAACACGTGATTCAACACATGCGAGGCCACCCCGTCGTCATACATCGTGGCCGCTTCGCGCATCGATTCCACAATGCGATCACGCCCAAAACGTTTGCCTTCAAAATTCTGCGCATCCACCAGGCCATCGGTGTAAAACAACACCACGTCCTTCGGCTCTAATTGCAACACCGATTTGTCGTAGGGCTGACGTGGATCAACACCGACGATCATGCCCCCCACATCCAACGGAATAATTTCCCCATCACGCAACACCAACGGCGGATCATGGCCTGCATTGCAATAGGTCATGCGCAAGGTTTGCGGATCGATCACCCCGTAAAACAACGTGGCAAATTCGCTGTCGCGCGTATCCCCGCACAGCGCGATATTCACCCGAGCCATGATCTCATCCAGATCGTAAATATCCTGGGCATACGCACGCAGGCTTGCCCGTACCGATGCCATCAAGAGGCTCGCCGCCACGCCTTTGCCCACCACATCGCCGATCGCGATGCCGGTGTTATTCGAATCGTGATCCAGCGGGATAAAATCGTAAAAATCCCCGCCTAATTCAAAACTTGGCACATAGCGTGCAGCCACATCCATCTGCGCCAGCTTCGGCAATTCCGCAGGCATCATTCGCCGTTGCACCGAAGCGCCCATGCGCAGTTGCTGTTTCACACGTTGGTTTTCAATTTCCTGGTGACTCAGTCGTGCATTTTCGATCGATGTCGCCGCCAAATCCGCCAGCGCTTTGAGCAGCTTGATTTCCGATGCGCTAAAATGCCGGGTCTCACCACTGTACACACGGATCACACCAATCGGGCGATTTCTCGCTTTCATTGCCACACTGATAAACGACACCAAGCCTTCTTGCTTGGCCTCTTCTTTATAGATCACCCGATCGTCAATCGACATATCTTCGACGTACACCACTTCGCCGTTAAACAAACGTTGATTGACGTCATTGGCATTGACCAGGATCGGACCCTTGTCCACATAGGGCTGCGACAAATTGTAAACCGACTTGACCACCAACTCCTGCTCCGGCTCGTGGGCCAACAATCGTATCGACGACGCCTTCGCTTTCAACACTTCCACCGCCGATCGCGCAGCGGTGTCCAACACATGTTGCAAATCACCTTGGCCAGCGAGCAACTGACTTAGCTTGTACAACGCGCTGAGTTCCTCCACGCTTTGTTGCAGGTGATATTCCTGATAGCACAATCGTGCAATCGCATTGGCCATCAAATACAAAAATCGCATCGAGGCGGAATGGCTCGGCTCATACAGCTTTTGCACGGATTCGAGCAACGGCTCAATCTGATCCGACGACATCCCCAGCTTCGCGGCAAGTTGCGAGACACGTGCCGGGTCCAGCGTACTCGGGCCTTGACCGTCATCACCACCGCGACCGGCTTCATGGCCATCACTCTGTTCGTCATCTTCACGACGATCGATCGTAATCGAGCCGAGCACCTGATCTTCAATAATGATGGGCACGGAAAACTGAATCTCACCATCTTCAGAACCGCTGGCCAAATCATCATCCGTCACCAAATGTTCCAGCAACTGATCGCGACGGATTCGATCTTCGTCCTCGGTGGGCAATACGATTTCTTTACCCGCCGCATCACGAATCGTCGTCACCAATCGCGTCATCGAATTGAAACTGTCCTGCATCTCGCGCACCGTCTGCAGGTCCAGAAAATCCGTCAGCGTCAACCGCTGTGCCGTCACTTCCAGATCGTCAGCCGACAACGATGGATCAGACGCCGCTTGCGTCGGCGTCACCTTCGTCTCGGATCGTTTATCCGATCCGCCGCCTCGATATTTTGGACTTTCTAATAAATCCACAGTCTGCTCAATTCATCCAAAAAACAATGTTATGCACGCCCGTTAACACGCTGACCCTGTCTATGTTCTGTCTATGCCCTGACGATGTCTTGACTATGTCTTGGCTATGTCTTGGCTATGTCTTGGCTATGTCTTGGCAATATCATCGCGGCAATGTCTAGCCTGGTCTTGGCATGCTGTGCCGCTGGTCACCACATCATCCCATATTCTCCGGGACTTGCCCCATCCACAACCAACCCACAAAAACCTGAACTCCGATCAACCTCACACGATCGCTTTATTCGAATATCCCATAGTCTGATACCGCTCGCGTTTTCCGACTTCTTATAGATCGGAACACCGCTGCATGTAACGCTTGTATTTTTCTTCCAGGGAATATTCAATCCCTAAATAAATAGAAATCCCACCGACAATCGACTCAACACCATTCGCATCGCTGTATGTTTTTAGTCGCTATTGGCTTTAAATCGCTTGCTCGTTCGGCTGTTTCGAAAACCATCAATACATTGCCACAGTCTGGGAAAACAAGTCGCAAAACACGCGGGAAAACATACTGAAAATACGTCATCGTTCCAAGCGACCTCGGCGTGACTCGCGTTTTTCGTATAGTTCGCGTTGTTCACAAACTTCGCGAATGCCGACTAACGCCGAGTTATGCCGAGCTGTGCTGTGCTGAGTAATCATGCTGATCTACGCTGATCAATCGTGTGCGGGCCACGCTGTATCGCCTCTTGGATGCTTTGACTTTTCAATGCCCAATGACCAATGCCCAATGACCAATGACCAATGACCAATGACGGATTAAAACTTATTTCTTCCCCTCCAGCCAAATCCGTCGCAAGACGACCACCAACGGATCCTTGGGTGCCCGCACCTGTGCCAGATTCAAACCGTATTCGGTCAATCGGGGGTTCTCAGTTTGATAGCCCAGATAGGCCAACATCAACGCAGGCTCAACCCATAGTCCACCCTTGGCTGCGGCTTCCAGATCGCGTCGAATTGATTTCAAGCGGGAGTGGGCGGGCAATAACTTCGCATCATATTTTGTCGCGATTAATTCCGGATGTTCTTCAAACAGTTTTCGCAAACTAAACGCGGCCGATCGCACCATGCCCGCGCCCATCTGGGCATGGACCAAGCCAGCCTGCGCCAAGGGATGGTTCGGCGAGATCGACAATGCAGCGCGGTATCGCGATTCCGCATCATAAAAACGCTCGCTGGCCATCAGGATTTCGGCTTCTCGCAACGTTTTATTCAATCTCGTTTCACTGTCACCGGCCAGCGACGACATCCGTGGCATGTCATAATCCAACAGGTTCAGCAGTTCATCCAAATCACCGCGCAAACCGCGACTTTCCATCGCTCGCAAATTGGCAATGATTTCGCTTTCGCTCATCGGGGCTTTTGCAGTCGCTTCGTCATCGGCATCCTCTGCATTTTCGCCAGCGTCATTGTCTTCTCGATTTTCTCGCCCTTCCACAAAATCGTCAGGTTCACCACGCATAAACGCGGCGACCAGTGCATCCAAACGCAGCCGTTCGGCATCGGCGAATGTCTGATCATCAGGCGACTCTAATTCTTCCGGCGCTTCGCCACCTGGCTGCGATTCTGTATCTAGTCCAGGATTCTCATCATCGCGGCTATGCGTGGGATCTAAACGCGCGAGAAAATCCAGATACGCATCTTCGCCCGCTCGATATTGCCTGCTTTTCAACGGCATAAAAATCCGTGCCGAGAGCCGCTCCATGTTGAGCTGGTTGGCATTGGCTTGAGCTTCGGTTTCGGTTTCGGTCTCACCTTCGGTAGCATCGGTCGACGCATTCGGATCAACCGCGCTTTTTTCCAACTGGTCTCGAATCCGCTCGCCCAATTCAATCGTCGGCATCACCGCTCCACTCGAAGCAAACACCGGCAATACCGTTTCGTTCATATCGGTGCCATTCACCGTCACCGCTTCGCGATTCAATGACGCATCCACTGCCAAACCGCTTAGCACCAACTCCGACCGACGCGCTTCAGCGGCTTCTGCCGCTTCTGCGGCCAAAGCGGCTTCGGTTTCCAAATCGTTGCCCACGCGTCGCTGGCCTGCCAACAAATTACGCTGATCCGATGCGTTCGCTGTCACACGCACGCCCAACAACGGCGAGGCTGACACATTCAACAATCGGCCATCGGAGGTGGTCACCAACGACGTCGCATCCAGCGAAGCGCCAGTCCCGTAATCGTTGCTCGAAATCGCCGCCGCATTCAAGCTCGAATAGCCGCTGCTTCCGGTCGCACGCACATCCAGCGAACTGCCGGTGTAGCTTTGGCCATACCCCGCTCTCAGATCAACGCCATACCCACCACTCGAATTATTCGGCGTCGAGTCAAACGTGCGATACACACGCACAGGCATACTTTGCACACCTGAGCCGGTCGAGAGATTCACATTCGTCGGCACACTCCGCGCCTCAAATCGAAATTGAGCATCACTGCCCGTGCTATCACGAAACGCGCCCGCGTCACCGTAACCCACGTTGTCACGGAAATAACCCAGCCCCCCGACATTACCCGTAATGATCGCCTGGCCCGCATTGATATTCGGGTCCACCGTTGGGTTACGCCCACCCGAACCAACCTGCAAATTGTTGTCCAGTGGCGCCGCATGTTGTCCCCAGACGGGGCTCACGACCAATCCCAGCACACCTGCCACGGCAATATGCGTGAATTTCGATATTTTCAGCCCGTGTCTAATAGTCATAATCTTCGCCTGGTATAGGTTTTATGTGGTTTCGGCCACCATGGGACACACCCATCGCCGGCACCTAATTATAGTCGTTCCCCACGCGCATAGGAAATATTTACCGCCCATGCATTTTCCGCCCCCCCCCCCACCCCCCCCACGCTCCCCACGCTCCCCACGTCTCATCACGTCTCACCACGTCGCCCTCCATACCCCCACCCACATTTCCCTTTCTCACCTTACCTCCTCTGCACCTCTTTCATACGCGCGCAAGCTCGCACTCCTCATACTTCCCACCACGGGCCTCACCCACCCTTCTTTTTAACTTTTAACTTTTAACTTTTTACTTTTACTTCAAACTCACCCGCTTCTTTTCGCGAATCCTGCGATGCCAGAATACTGCCCCCAAATTTTCCCACGACAGCTCCGGCCAGGGGATCGGCTCCTTACGCCAAACCCGGCTCACGCATCGCTTCAACCCTGCCCAACACGAGCGACCGTCCGCTCCACCACTGCGACCCGAACACCGCAAAACCATCGTCGTCAGGTCATCATCCCACGCATATCCGCCTGACTCAATCGCCCCCAACACCGCATCAATCACTGCTTCAGCACCCGCCTGTTTCGCATCAATTTCCAAGTCGTTCAACATCCGCAACAAACCTTCAACACCCAGCATCCGGTTCGCATCGTTCTTCGCTTCGATCAGACAATCCGTATACACCATCACCACATCATCCACATCCAACACCAACTCCCTGCCCACATAACCCGATTCTTCCAATACCCCCAACGGCAAATTCACAATCCCCACCCCCCCACCCACACCCCCACCCCTCCCCACATTTTCCCCGGCTTTTCTGTCGACGTTTTCATCGGACACGTTGGCGTTGTGGCCATCGTCACTGGCCTTCGGCTGATCCACACACACCCACTCCCCTCGCTTTGCTCGATACCACATCACCGGCGGATGCCCCGCATTACAAATCGACAATGTGCCCTTCGGCGAAAAAAATGTCATCACCACCGCTGTCGCAAAATTGCCACTGGCCCCTGACAATGCCATCATTTCACGATTCATCCGCACCGCCAACTTGCGCGGATCGATGTGATTCAGATATCGCTTCATCAACCCCCGCAGTTCCATGCCCACCGCTGCCACGTGCTGCCCATGCCCTGACACATCCGCTAGCAACACCCGCGTTATTCGGCCCGTCCCGCACGAACTGATGTAATGCACATCGCCGCCCGCCTCATCACCATGATGCGGCCGCGCCACCACCCAACCCTCCAAACCAGGCAACGACAACCCTGACGCCACCGCACGGTTACCACCCCACACCTCCGCACAAACCAGTCCCGCAGTCTCGCTCATCCACACATCATACCCATCACCCACATCCTCACGCGACATCCGCCCCATGCCCCCCACAATCCCAATCAAACATTCAACACAAAACCAGTTTCAATGAGCGGCATTTTTGCCCACAGATTGACACCGATTAAAAAACAAAAACAGACAATCAATAATGATGAGACAGCAAAGTACCGTACGGTTTGCTCGCATGAAGCGGTGTTGATTCCCTGCTTCTAAAAATCTGTGCCAATCTGTGAAAATCTGTGGTCAAAAATTACTTACCCCCCCCACATTTCCCCTTCTCTATTCACCCACGCTAGATTACCTTCCCATCGCCTTGAAAATCTGTGTCAATCTGTGGACAAACTCTTCTGCCTTATCTCTGTACCTCATTGTTAATCCTCTCTCCCCTTTATCTTCCCTACAAAATTTCCATAATCTCAAACCGCTTGGTCCCGCGTGGCAGGTCAACCTTCACCGTTTCGCCCACGCGTGCCTTCATCAAGGATTCACCCATCGGGCTCGATGCGGTCACTTCGATTTCATCCGAATCAAATTTCCCGGATGCTTCGCCCACCAGTTTGTACAGGTCGTCCGTCTTGTCGTCCATGTCTTTCAAACGCACCACCGCGCCCAGAAAAACCATGTCTTCGGGAATCTCGATATCGCTGGTCACCTGGGCTGTTTTAAGCCGTTCTTCGAGCCGACGAATTTCGGCTTCTTCCAATCCCTGGTCATCGCGTGCTGCGTGGTATTCCGCATTTTCTTTCAGATCACCCAAAGCCCGCGCTTCGGCAATCCGCTTCGACAGCACAGGTCGATTCGCT
Organism: Phycisphaerae bacterium; assembly: GCA_030426385.1. Taxonomy (GTDB): domain Bacteria; phylum Planctomycetota; class Phycisphaerae; order Phycisphaerales; family Phycisphaeraceae; genus JAUHYI01. The sequence goes on along the minus strand of JAUHYI010000027.1, from coordinate 43,783 downwards.
TTCAACTCGGCCAACTTCGCTTCCAAATTGCTCTTATCTTCTTCGGTAATAAATTCCATCGCGGAACCTCCTATATCAATCGAACACGAAATACCCATACGCCCCGCCCCCAAATAAAAACGCCGACGCATCCGCCGACGGCAACGCACCATTTTACCCCTTCCCTCACCAAATTGCGACCCCCCCACGTCCCCCCACGTTTTCTCCGCGCCAATAACCTCTACCAACTCCTGCCGCTTGCGGCATAGCGCACTCCGATCACACTTACTCTTTGTGTTCAGCCCTCCCGACTCGCATGCAACGCTTCGATGACCGCCCCGCGCTGCTCGCGTGGCTTTCCAAAAAGTGCCGACGCTGTCACCATCACATCAACCCCTGCTGCTGCCGCCAACTTCGCCGTCTCCGGATTCAACCCACCATCCATCTCAATCCGTGTGCCCGGCCCCACCCGTTCACGCAACCAACGCGCCTTGTCCAAAACCTCGGGCATAAACGCCTGACCCGAATAACCCGGATTCACACTCATCACCAACACCAGATCCAACCGTTCCAACAACGGCTCAATCCCCCCCCACATTTCCCCCCACGTTTTTCCATCTCCACCTTCCATGGCAGTGCCAGGGTTCACCACCATGCCTGCCTTCGCGCCCAGCCCATGTATCCGATCGATCAGCGCCCCCGCGTCGATCGGCTCGCCTTTGCATTTCTCATGAGACGCATCGCACAACTCCGCATGAAAACTCAGCAGATCCGCACCCGCCTTCGCAAACGCTTCGACAAAATCGCCCGGCTTCTCCACCATCAAATGCACATCCAGAAATACATCCGGCAAATGCTTACGCAACCCCCGCACCATATCCACACCCATCGTCAGGTTCGGCGCAAAATGCCCATCCATCACATCCACATGCAACAGGTCCGCCCCGCGTGCCAACACATCTCGACAGTCCTCCACCATGCACCCGAAATCCGCTGACAAAATCGACGCGGATACCAATGGCTGTTCCGGCGGCAAATCCAACAATGTATTACCCATAATTTGTGCTTCTCAAATAAACAAACAACCATCCCAAACATCCAACCTGATCATCCACCGATTTTTTCTATCACAAACAACCGCCTATCCCATCTAAAATAAAACGCCTTAAAAATCTGTGTCAATCTGTGAAATCTGTGGACAAAATATTCCCACTTCAAAACCCAAACCGCGCTGCCACTCGCACAAATGGTTCGTCCGATAGATCCACCACACTCACATCATCGCGCGTATCCCAGCCGGTCGTAAATTCCTGGCTAAACGCATAGCCTCCTGCGACCGTCACTTCGGTATTGATCCCACCCGTGCCCACACTCGGCCGCCAACGTAAACCCGCTTCGATACGCGATTGCTCAAAAAACAATCGCCGCTTCGGACCCGGACTATCGATCATCGCGGTGGTCGTGTCACGTTGCAAATGCCCAAACACGCTTAGCTCGTCGAACAACTCATACGCCACCTTGGCCTCGATCGTTGATATCCCCAACAAACGCAATTCCATTTTCAATTTTTCATTCGGCTCCCACGTGATACCTGAAAACGGAAAGCCAACCGTATAGCTCAATTCCCGCGTGATGTACTGCCGAAACATCACTCCCGGCAACGGCACATCCGGCAAAAACGACCGATGGCCATCGTAGTTCAACACCAACGTCAGCCACGATCGTTCGTTCAACCGTTTCGTGGCCATCACATTCGCTATGCCGTAATACGCATCGCCATCGCTAAACGCCGTCGTCCCCGCGTAGCCCACCCCCAACGTCGCGCTCACATCAAAACCATCCAACGCGCCCCAACCTTCAATTGTCCCCAACTCAAATCCCACGGCCACCGCATGGTCGCTCATCCGTTCCGGCAATCCTGCAAACGTCGTGTCCAGTTCAATATGCCGCGAACGAAAACCCACATGAATCCCCCCACTTTTCGCCTGCGCGATTGGATCATCATCACCGGCATCTTTCACGCCCTGTCCATGCGACCCACCACCGCCCGACAAATTCATCCGTCCGCGACTGTCATACCGCGTCCAACGCACCGCCGGCCCACTCACGCCACCCGCTTCCACGTTCCCCTCACGACCCACCATGAAACCACCCGAAAATTCATGCGCTTCCCCCTCGGCAAACGGCTGCATCAATCCCGCACCCGTCTGCGCTTCGCACACGCCACTGGCCATCATAACAGTCACGACTAAAACAAATGACAGCACGTATCGCATAAAAAACCTTTTCAAAAACAAATACCTATAAAATATTGTGTCCACAGATTTCGCAGATTAACACAGATTGATACTGTCACAACAAACCGCACAAATAGCCGGCTGGCTTCCCATCATCCATCACACCCACATACACCCAAAATGCCTTAAAAATCTGTGTTAATCTGCGAAATCTGTGGACAAAACGTCTCTGTTGTCTTTCATCCTCTCTACCGTCTTCTCACTGCCTCACTGCCTCATTGTTATTTCCAACCTTCATTTCTCATCCAACAATTCCACCGAGGCGAACTTCTTGCCTTCCAGCATTTCCAGACTCGCCCCGCCACCGGTGGACACGTGGCTTACCTCATCGGCAAAACCAAATTGCTCGATCGCTGCGGCGCTGTCCCCGCCACCGATGATCGTCGTCGCACCGTGCCCTTTGGTCGCACCTGCAATGGCCTCGGCTACCGCACGTGTTCCTGCATCAAACGGCGGCATCTCAAACACACCCATCGGCCCGTTCCATAAAACCGTCTGCGCATCGCGAATCGCTTCACAAAAAACCTTGATCGACGACGGCCCGATGTCATACCCCTCCCAACCCTCCGGAATATTGCCCGACACCACTTGCTTGTCACAGTCCGACGCAAATCGATTCCCGCAATGCGTATCCACAGGCAACACTAACTTGTCCCCATAATCATCCAGCAATTGCTTGGCAGTATCCACGAAATCCGCTTGCAATAAACTGTCGCCGATCTCCTGTCCCATCGCTTTGAAAAACGTATACGCCATCCCGCCGCCGATCAGAACCTTGTCACAAATATTCACCAGATTCGTGATCACCGGAATCTTGTCCGACACTTTCGCACCACCCAATATCGCCACAAACGGATGCTTCGGCGAACTGATTGCCTCCTGCAAATATTGAATTTCCTTCTCCACCAGAAAACCCACCACCGCTGGCTTGCCCGCTTCTTTCATTGCCTTGGGCGCCGCATACATCGATGCGTGCTCACGATGACACGTTCCAAACGCATTGTTGCAATACACATCACCCAGCCCCGCTAACTGCTTGGCAAAACCCTCATCCCCTTTTTTCTCCGCATTGTGAAACCGCAGGTTATCCAGCAATGTCACGCCACCTGCGTCCATCGCACCCACCACACGTTCAACCTCATCGCCCACGCAATCCTTCACAAACGCCACTGGCTTGCCCAGCAATTTTCCCAACAATCCCGCCACCGGCTCCAGACTATAGTCCGCCTCATAACCCGTCCCCGCAGGCCGACCCAGATGACTCATGCACACCACCGACCCGCCACGCGACAGCACATTGTTAATGGTTTCCAGTGCCATCCGCACGCGCCGATCGTCGCCGATCACCCCGTCCTTGATCGGCACATTGAAATCAACCCGCATCAAAACCGTCTTGCCTGCCACATCAATATCCGCAATCGTCTTCTTCGCCACGACTAATATCTCCTGATCAAATTTGTCCAAACCGTGAATGCCCCATCATAACGCATCCCCCCGCCCCCACGTTATCCCCCCCCACGTTACCCCCCACCCACGTATCCCTTGCATGTATCTGCTCCACCCATCCCCGCACGTATCCCACATTTTCCCCGCACATTCCGCTCGGCCCGCTCCCCCGACTCACGTCACCCGGCGCACGACTATCATGTCACCATGTTACACGACCTCCACCAATCACTCGCTGCCGAATTCATGCCCTTCGGCCCCGCATCACCTGACACAAACGACGCGCCCCAGATCGTCGCTACGTTCAATCGCTATGAAGCCGAATACGCGGCCATCCGAAAAGCGGTCGGCATCATGCATCATCCGCAGCGCGGCCTGTTGCAACTCACCGGCGATGACGCGCCCGATTTTCTCCACCGCATGCTGACCCAGGACATCAAATCCATGACCGCCAACGGCGGCGGCGCCTCCAGACGCGCCTTCGCACTCACCAATAAAGGCCGCATCCTCGCTGATGTCATCGTCCACCTTGGCAGCCAATCCATCTGGCTCGAAACCGACAACTGCGACATTCCTGCGCTGTACGAATTACTCGACAAACGCCTGTTCCTGGAAAAGGTCAACATCGAAAACATCTCCGACCAGCGCACCGCTCTGGCGGTCTACGGCCCAGCCAGCGCGGAACTGCTCACCAAAATTCAGAGTACCGATAGCGACCCGGCCAACACCAGCACCGTTGAAAAATTGCAGGCCATGCCTGACACCCATCACGTTATCAACTTGGCCGACACGCTCGTCACCGCATCACACGACACGCGATGCGGCGATGCTGGTTCGGCAACCGGCGGCGCGGGTTTCATGTTGCACGTCCCTACCGATCGCGCTGAACATGTGTACCAGGCCCTGCTCGATGCCGCGGGCTATGACAAACGCGAAGTGGAAACCGATGACAATCCGCAACTCGCCGCCGAAATCGCCACCGCACGACGCGACACGCTGCGCGGCCGACCTATCGGTTGGCTGGCCTTCAATACCGCACGCATCGAAAATCGCACGCCGATGTTTCACATTGATTTCGGTCCCGACAGTCTGCCGGGCGAAACCGGATTACTCGACGCTGCGGTGAGTTTCAACAAAGGTTGCTACCCCGGCCAGGAGATTGTCGCGCGCATGAAAAACCTGGGCCATCCCAGCAAATGCCTCGTCACGTTACACATGGACGATGACCGCATGCCCATCGCCGGGTCACAGGTTTTCGCCCCCACCCCTGACAACGAAACCGGGCAAATTGGTCAGGTCATCGGAGCAGTCACCAGCAGCGCCCTATCTCCCATGCGCAGCCAAACCGCCATCGCATTAGCCATGGTCAAGTGGGATCAACATGAGCCCAACACCGAACTGCGTGTCCCCGCCGAGGGCGAACTCGTCCGCGCTATCGTTGCTGAATAATACCGCCATCAGCGCACAAACCTGCACGCGATCTGACAACGTCAACCATTTGAACCTACCACTTACGCAGCTTGGGAATCCTTCGTATTGCTCGCTTTAGATTGCGTTTCTACATACACCGCAAACATCCGATCCACCAGACTCGGATGTTCGCCGCAACTTTGGCGTATCTGCTCAATGACTGAACTCGTGAGCTCGGTCCCTTTCATGAACAACATTTTGGTACCAGCCATGAGTGGGCTTTCTAAAACCATCCCAGGCTCTAAAGCCCATAGTTGGACCTGTTTCCTCTCAATCCTCGTCAGCTCCGACTGCGATCCCAAGTACAGTTCCGCATACACTCGCAACAACCGCAAATCATAGTGCTCCGATTTACTCTGCAGTGACTTAAACGCATCCTCAGGATTCCCGTGACGCCGCAAGGCCTCCTCCAAGTCCACCGCAATATGCAGCACCTGCCCACCGACGGCTATCGACTGCGCACCGTCGTCCAATGAAACCTTATCCATGTCGTAACACATCTGACGTTGCTGCCCAATGATCTGCGAAACCCCTTCCATCCGAGGAATATGTTTAATCAAGCGTGCACCGATCTCAGCCGCTTCCTTAAGCGTTTCATCTTTCTGCTGGTCCTCGGGCTTCACATATTGCATCGACATCAAACCGACCAGACACAACGTCCCCGCCAGTTCGTGTTGCCATGCATTGGGTAGTTTCAATGCATCAACCACTTGCTTCACCATGCGTCGAATTTCACTGTTACGGTGTGCGGTAATCGGCTGGGCCACCGCCATCATGTCGACCATCATCTTCACACTGCCCACCAGTGTTCCGCGCAAAACTTCTCGCTCGGTCGTCACCAATTCATACTGACGAATCGCATCATTGATCGCGACAACCATCTGGTCCACCGGACAAGGTTTATTCAAAAACCGAAAAATCTTACCTTGATTGATCGCATTAACGGCCGTTGCCTGATCGGCATTGCCCGTCAGCATCATGTACACCGAATCCAGGTTCAGCTTATGGGCTTCTTCCAGAAATTCTACGCCCGACAATCCAGGCATATTCATATCGGTGATCACCACGGCGTAGACCTCATTCTCACGCAGCGCTTTCAAACCCTCTTCGCCACCTTCGGCCACGTCAACCGCATAGGTTCTACTCAGATTGCGCCGACAAGCGTCGAGCAAACGCCGCTCATCATCGACCATCAATAACCGGGCTTTTTTAGCAGACATATTATGCTACGTCCTTATTCATCGCATCAAAATTCGAAGCAACTTGCTCACACTCAAATTCACGTGGGCCTTCCTGCGCTAGCGCGGTTTGCGTTACCGCATGTTGGACACAACTCAACATGCCATCAGTCGCATCGGTGGCCTGACTGTTGGCCACTAACTCAACGATCGAATCAGGAAATCCCCACAGGCTTAACAGGTAAGCCCCTACCACTTCCTGCCCAACACCAAACTTCTCGTTCTCAACCGCGCGCAAAGCGGTCGGCTTATATCCAATTCCCTGTCGCCAATAATCCTCATACACCTCAGCAAACGCTTGCGACAGCACAATGCGCCCAAGGATGGATAACTGACTGGCCAATTCACACCTGACGTTTTCATCTGAATCGGCCAAGCGATCGTCAGAGTAAGAGCCCGCACATATACGCATGGCCTCCGCGTGATCCCACATTTTGCTGACCAAACTTCCGCGATCGCTATCATTCTGACCTATTGATTGAGGCGTCACGAACAATGCACCACGCTCTACAATTCTCTGCATGGTCACAATCCCCAACGATTTCACCGCCTGGCTGGGATGGCACGTTTCACGCGGCAAACCCAAAAACGCACTGTGAACAAGCTGTAAAATTTTCACCGACATGCCGACGTCATGACACACGACCTGCCCGATTCGTTCAACCTCAGGCGTTTCTGCCTTGACCTTTTCCATAAATGCTTTCTGGCTTTCTGGCAAAGCAAACATTTGTCCCACACCACCCGCAGCGCGAAGCACCGCTTCATCAGTCACCAGCGATCGCCAGCGCATCATTGGTTCGATCACCTGACTGATCACATCAACCGAAGTCGGCTTCGGCAAAAACTGATGGATTTCCGGCAAATACGTCATCAAATCATCCGTATCAGTCTGCCCAGACAGAATCAAACGTATCGTGGCTGGATACTGCTTGCGAATTTCATGCAACAACTCGCCGCCGTTCATCACAGGCATACGCATGTCTGAAACAACCACGTCGGCGGGCTTTTCATCCAACAGCTTCAGAGCGTCCTCTGCCGACTCTGCAAACCTTACTTCCCAGCGACGCAGAAGTGGACGAACACGTCGACGCACACCATCAAGGATGCGCGATTCGTCATCGACAAATAACAGTTCAATCTTCTCACCCATCATGCTGCCTCCTGATCGGTAGCCATACTTTCATTCTCCTGTAACGGCAAACGAATAATAAACGTCGTGCCTTCACCTTCAACCGTTTCGAAACGCAAATCGCCGCCGTGTTTTTCTACGATCACGTTGCGGGATATCGCCAAACCTTGCCCCGTCCCTTTACCGACTTCCTTCGATGTGAAAAACGGATCAAAGATGCGTTCCTGAATTTTTTCAGGAATGCCGCCGCCGGTGTCTTTCACACGAACTTCAACCCAGTCGCCATCACAATGCGTTGATACATTGATCACCCCAACCTGTTTCGACTTTTCGCGATCCTGTTTTTCGCCAATCGCGTCAGCCGCATTCACAACCAGATTCAATATCACCTGGTTAAATTCCGCTATCAAGCACGGCGTGGTCGGCAAATCAGGATCCAATGCCATCTCCAGTTGTGCCACATTTTTCCAACGATTGCGACATACCGTCGTTGTCGTCTCGATCGCGCGATTCAAATCAGCACCTTCCTTTAATGCTGATCCTGGATGCGAAAATTCTTTCATCGCTTGCACGATTGTGGTTACGCGTTCCAAACCTTCCATTGTTTGCGCTAACGCCTGAGGAATTTCTTCCTTTAAAAACTCGTAATCTAGTTCTTCCAATGTTGTTTGCACTTCTTCCACACGATCCGCCCAACTTCGCTTGGGGGCATCAGGATCGATTTGCTGCGCATACTTATCAATCACCTGCAAAAGACTGGTGAATTGATCGCGCAAGAACTCATTGTTATCACTGATGTACTGTAGTGGCGTATTGATTTCATGAGCGATACCCGCAGCTAACTGGCCAATCGTTTCCAGTTTCTGCGCTTGCAGCAATTGGCCTTCGAGGGCCTGTCGCTCTTGCATTTCATTTTGCAATGCATCGGTCTTTTGCGATAGCTCACGTGTGCGATCTTCGACCTGCTCTTCAATAGCCGCATTCGTTTTTTCCAGCGCGACCTGGTTCGATGCGATCAAGCGCGTTTCGCGAGCGCTGGACACACAGCTCACCACCAGAAAGATGTCTTCAAAAATTACCCATGCCGCATGTTCAATCGCGCGCCACGGCGCAGGCGTAATCACACCAAACACCGATTCAGGCCAGAATATTCCCCGTGCCAGATGATCGACCGCTACCACGATGGTCGCGGGCACCAGTACGCGCCAATCCCGGTAAAACGATAGAAACGCCAGCGAACCAAAGACATGAAAATGCGTTTCGATACGCCCACCCGACAAGTGAATCAGTAGCGCGGAAAACAACATCTGCGCCGACGCAATCACATAGCGTGTGATGGGTCGTCCCGGATAGAACACCGCCAAAAAAATCGGTCCCAGCGCTAATATGCCACCCAGAAATATACTCGCGTACAAGTGCGGGTGAATGTTGCTGTGTGCCCCGACCCACGTCAACGGCGATATCACCACCGCCGCCACCATGGCCCCCACCCATTGCAACACCATCAACAATGCAAACAGGCGATCAGTTCGCACATACAATTTCTGACATCGCTCTTCTACCAACTCATTGGTGCGATGAAAAACCCAGTCATCCGCCTTGTTCAATGGGGCATCGAATCGTATCGAATTGGAGTTCGCAATCATGGCGTAATCCCTGTACAGTTTTTTTAATCCGACCAACAATAGCGTCATCAATTCATACCATTACCTAGCGCACACCCATACACCGGCGCTTCGGTTCGTCTAGTTTCAAATGCGTTCACCAGGGCTTTGATCGCATCAAATCCCATATTGTCGCCCGCATGGTTACGTGCCGCTGTAATGCCACCCCAAAATTGTGGTTCACCCTTGCGGTCATACAACACCGAAGACCCTGAAGTAAATGCGCCCATCCGCGCGGCTTGCTTCCCTTCAACATCCTTGACAAAAACAATATTCGGCACACGTTTGGCCGCAGCAATCACCGCGGTGTCCATCCAATCATCGGCCGCATCCGCTGGATGATAAACCAACAACACACATGAAAGCTGATCACCGCAGTGACGCTTGAGTCGTTCCAATTCGCTCATTGTGGCCTTGGTGCATGGACAGCGCGGATGCACTGCCATGACCAGTGTGTGCGATTGTGTCGGCGCGGACGAATCATATTTCACATCGACCACCGACAAGACGGGTGGCGCCTCCACATCCCCAGGCGTCTGGCTGTAGACCATTAACATACCAAAGCCAACCCCTAACAGGATCAACCACACGCACCCCGCCAGAACTAACCGGCGATGCGACGAACATGCTTTGCCCATACGTAACAATGCATGGCAATTCGAATTTGTTGATACGGCCTTCGGGCCCATTTTTCCCTTTCTCACGAGATTCAGCTCTTGCTCGCCCCCTTAAATCACCACCCATAAGGTCGAACGCAATAGGCGTAACCCAGCACAGTCCTGACCGACATTATTCGGCCCGATTTGCCCGCTGGTTAATACTAAATTTTTGGGTCACTCAAGTTGAAAACTGCAACAGACGGGTTAACCGTCACAAACCGGAATAGCCCACTTTGAATCGTACGAACAAACCACTTTGAGCACGACCATCACTCGCAAAATGATTGCCCCCCCACCCCCCCCCACTCTCCCCCCCCATGCCCCCATCATGACACCACCATGACACCATCCCGCCTCATACCTACCCTCAAACCACTGACATGCCCACGCTCGATTAATCTACACCATTCACATCGGAATCGGTCACATGCACACTACTGGCCAGGTCATCGCGCATGCGTTCATGCAATGAATCATGACTCATGCGATCGACGATGCCTTCGATTTTTTTCAATGTGCCTTTGCGTGGATAGGCCAGGTGGCACACCGGATCGCCTGGTGCCACTGAAGGGATCGTCGTCATCCCCAACACGATCGCGTTACGCGGAGCGCAGATAATCTTCTGGTCTTCGCCGAGCAAGCTGGTATTGGTCGCTATGGCTTCACCCTCTGCCACAATATCGCCGGGTCCCACATGAAATTCCAGGAAGCCTCCATGCGTGGCACGCACCCATTGCGTCACATTGGTTTCCACCAGATACGCAGGCTTTTGTGGCTCACCCTCCACCATCCCCAAGTAACGCAGGCAATTGCGAATGCCGCGCACCGCATACTCCACCACGCCACGTTCGACTTTCCACACTTCGCCCGCTTCGAGAATCAATGTCGCGCAACCGATCCGACACGCGCTTTGTCGCAATGATCCCTTGGGCCCTTTGCTATCAACGATCAACTCGGAACCAAACGACCGAGCGAAATCTGCCAATTTTTTGTTTGACATATCGGCACGGACGTTGGGAAAGTTCGTCCGACGCAGCGCCGCGGTATGCAGATCAATCCCGTATTGGCAGTGTCGCGTCACTTGATCGAAAAACGCCCGTGCCATGCGACTGGCCAAGCTACCCGCAGCCAATCCCGGAAAACTTCGATTCAAATCGCGACGATCAGGCAGGTACCGCGTATGCCGTTCGAATCCCAGAATGTTCACCACCGGCACCAACACCAGCGTGCCAGCCAACAGATCAAACTTACTTTCGCGAACCAGCTTACGGATTGTGCCCGTGCCATTGATCTCGTCACCATGCACCGCCGCTGTCACGCAAACTGTCGGACCTTCACGTTTGCCTCGACATACATGCAACGGAATCGTCACATTGTTGCCCGCATAACTTTCTGAAACCACGATCGTGCGCAATGCCGACGCCCCAGCCTTAACATCTTCCCAGCAACTCGCACGCACCGGCCCTGCATCCTTCATCAAACATTCTCCAACTGGTCGAGCAACGCTTGATCCAATTTGCCTGCTTTCAATTTCTTAACCCGCTTCTTCAGCGGAATCAGTTCACGCATCGAATCCAGCTTGCCATAACACAACAATTTGTCGTCCGCTTCAATCGTGCGCGTGTTTTTCGGATTCGAAATCACGCTCGTACCACGATGCAGATTCAGAACCACGATATCGCGATCACGCAGCCCTGAATTTTCGATCGTCTTGCCCACCAATTGCGAACCCACAGGAATCGACACATCCACCACGCCGTAACCTTTGGATACCGTCAAACGCTGTCGCACATCGATCTCTGGGAAATTCACTTGGTTCGCCATGTAATCGATCACCGTCCCAGCGATGTCCAACCCCGTTGCTCCTTCGATCCCTTCCAAGCCGGGCGATGAATTCACTTCCATCACGACAGGCCCATCGTTGGCTTCCAACATATCCACGCCGGCCATGCGCAACCCCATGATCTGCGCGGCCCGCACAGCGGTCTCTTTATACGCCGGGTCCAAATCAACACGTTCAGCGACCCCACCACGATGCACATTACTGCGGAATTCATCACCCTGGGCCACGCGACGCATCGCGGCCACGACGGTATCGCCCACCACAAACGCACGAATGTCGCGACCTTTGCTTTCCTTGACAAAACTCTGAATCAATACGTTCTGCTTGGCGGTTTGCAATGTTTCAATAATCGCCTCAGCGACCTTCGAACTGTCCGCCAGAATCACACCCACGCCCTGCGTGCCTTCCAGAATTTTTATGATGACCGGCGCACCGCCGATACGCTCAATTGCCGGCAACACATCCGCTCGGCCACGCACAAAAGTCGTATGCGGAATGCCGATGTCATGCCGACTCAGAATCTGCAGCGATCGCAATTTGTCACGCGAATTCGTAATGCCGTTGGCGGTGTTCGGCGTATAAATGTCCATCTGTTCAAACTGACGCACCACCGCGGTGCCGAAATAGGAAATCGACGCGCCAATGCGCGGCAATATCGCATCGTAATCCGACAGTTGTTTTGAACGGAAATATAAATCCGGATCGCCCTCGGACAATTCAATAGCAAAACGCAGCGTGTTCAACACCTTCACTTTGTGACCACGTTCCTCGGCGGCTTGCTTGAGGCGTCGCGTGCTATAGCAACGCGGTGATGTCGATAGGATTCCTAATTTCACCGGGACAACCTCTCTTTATTGAGTGAGTCGTTTTTTTTCGGGACGCGACAACAGATACTTCGATGACGCATCCACGGCAAAACGACCTGCCAACGCAGTGCGACCAATCAACATGCGACACAGCATCCCCTTGCGGCAGATCAGACTGATCTCCACATCCTGCTCATAGGCACCCATACACATTTTCGTCCGACACACAATCCGCTCATGCGCTTTGCCGTGGCTCGGCTTAACCATACTGGTGCGCACCGGCATGGCCTCAACCCAACGAGTCACCCGCTTGGGCTTCACTCGATACACCACTTCAAAACGAATCCGCCCATCGTCCAGGTGTTCTATCTGCGCCACATCGATCGCGCTGGTCCGCGCACCGGTATCAATCTTGGCGCGCACCCGCTTTAATCCCCACTCGGGCAAGCTAATCCGCTCCCGACGACCTATTAATTTTAGTTTTCCCATGCTCGACATAACATCAACAGGTCCCACCCCCCGCTTACCCCCATCACCATCCACCTGCCCCCCAACACCACCCAACACCACCCATCTATCCACGCCTCTGCTCACTCGTCCTAGCTCTCCCCACGCCTTCCGTCTCTGCCAGGGAGCATCATAGCATAGTGCCCCGCCCACCATATTTTCGAAGCATCAACAAAGCATGGCCGAAACCTTGGCGAAGCAATAACGAAGCATTGACGAAGCCTGACGAAGCACCCCGTGAATGACATTCTGCCCCGTCACCCACATGTTAAAACTCATTGAACAAACGCATCACCTTGACGATATCGCGCAGGCGTCTGGCCAAACTCATGCCGGAACAATGCAATAAATTGGGACACATCTTGCATACCGACCCGCCGAGCAACCTCCGCCACCGAGGCTGTTGTCGCGACCAACAAGTGCTTAGCACGCGCCATCCGTCCCGACCGACGGGCATCACAAAATGTCTGCCCCGTAATGCGGCGGAACTGACGGGACAACACTTCAGGTCGCACGCCCGCTGACGCCGCGTAGCTGGACAACGTGTCCACTTGGTCTGGATTGTTTATCAACTCACGCTGAATACGCCCAACCATGCGGGCCATAGGGCTTTGCCGACGCGGTGAGACTTGCAACATCATTTGCTCAATGAATTCATGCATCAGCGCACGAACGTTTGGCCAGGAACGCTTGCGTGCCAAAGCGTCAACCGCATCCATCGTATTCGCCAGAATGGGATCGCTAGTTGCCCCACCGAGCCTGGCACCGCGGAGGCAATAACTCATCACCATGCCACATCGTAATTTCCGCTGGCTCAAGTCGCGACGCCCCGCGTGCTCAAGCTGAATCTCATCCAACAACACGTCGAGTTCACGGTGAGCCGCATCATGCTGGGCATAACGAACGCGCATCGCTAAACGTGGTACACGCCGCCAAGGGTACGGGGTTGTGGCTTGACTGCTCATGCGCATATTTTACCTATTCTGGTCATGTTTTGCGTATTGTTTATTGGTGAGCCAACCGTTAGGTTTTACGCACGATTGCTTCTTTCCGTCTCGCGCCTCCGCTTGCAATCGCTTTTCGTTCATCATCCTCTCGGAGTCTTACCATGTGGTCCCAACAACAACTTGCGCAATATCACAACGATGGTTTCCTGGCATGCCCCGGCCTGTTCAATACCGATGAACTGGCACCGCTAAACTCTATTGCCGATGAATATTGCCAACACTATCGCGATCACGAAGCACTAAGCGGTGACGACGATAAGCGTGTCCACTGGATTCGCGAACGATCCGGCGCGGTCCGTTCACTGTTTGCGATGCATCGACAGGTCGAGCCATATCGCCAACTGCTGCGTAGTCCAAAGATCGCCGGCCCGATGAAGCAAATCTTTGCCGCCGATGGTTACGTGTATCACAGCAAGCTCAATGTGAAAGATGCCTTTGAAGGGGCCGTCTGGCTATGGCATCAAGACTACGGCTACTGGCAGCACGATGGCGTCGATGATCGCATGAGCTCGGTACTGGTCATGCTTGACGACACCACGATTCACGGAGGGTGCCTGTTAATGGTTCCTGGCTCACATCGCTGGGACATGCTCGACCACCATAGCGATGAAAAAACCACCAACTACAAACAGTGGTGCGTCACAACCGACGCGCTTCATGCCAACCTGCGCGATGATAGTCAGATCGTGCCGGTCACCGGCAAGGCAGGCGACGTATGGTTTTTTGATTGCAGAGTACTGCACGGCTCCGGCCACAACCTCTCACCGAACCAACGCAAATCGCTGATCTTCGCCTGTGCCCACATCGACAATCGTCCCAAGCCCGTCGCCAACCCGCGCCCGGACTGGGTGGTCGATCAGGAATTCGAGCCGTTCACCACTGAAATCAAACTCACATAACCCGAGTGAGGTCGCAGACCACGACCAAAGGCCAAAGACCTGAGGCTAGGTCTGGGTCTGAACCAAACCGCTACATTTTTACGATTGATTATTCAAAAAAACTTGGCCCGCTCTATTTTGTAGACAAAATCATGGTATATATGTCTACATGATTCGCGAGCATGCCGCACAACAAAAACAAGAGGCCTACCAGCGCCTGCGACCCCTGCTGCTACACGGGCAAATCCCGCCTGGCACACGACTTGGAGAAGTCGAATGGTCCAACAAGCTCGGCGTCTATCGCGGGGCGTTGCGCGAAGCATTCGGGCTACTGGTTCACGAGGGATTGCTCGCCCCCGGCCAGCGCGGCGGCATTTTTGTCCCATGCTTGGAAAAAACCGACCTCGACGAAATCCTCGAACTGCGTGTCACGCTGGAAGTGGCCGCCATCCATCGCATGGATCACTGTCGCCAATCTATCGACGTCAAACCCTTGCATGCCATCTGCCAAACCATGCGTGACATGTGGCAAGCAGATATGCCCCTGGGTTTCGTCGAAGCCGACCGGAAGTTTCACGAACAGATCATCACACTGGCAGGCAACCGCCGTATGATGGATGCCTACCTGCACGCCCCCACACTTATCACATTACAAATGACCTTAGACCACGAAGCATTACTCGCCACTTTGGAGCGAGCATTAAACGAACACGAAAAAATTTACGAACACTTGGCCTGTGAAAATTTTGAACGCGCTGCCGAATTGTTGAAGCAGCATTTACTACATTCGCACTCGTCTTCATTGTTGTTGACGTAAGTGCATCACACTCACATAAAAAAACTAAACCATGAATCAACAACATCGAATTCTCGTGATAGGCGGTGGGTCAATCGGCGAACGGCACGTGCGCTGCGGTCAAAAAACCGGCCGCGCCGAAATTGGATTATGCGAATCCAATCAGACACGCTGCGATGAAATTGCCCAACGCTATGCGCTGAAACATTCCTATACCTCATTGGATGACGCACTGAAACAATCATGGGACGCCGCGATCATCGCCACTCCCGCGACGTCACATATTCCTATTGCTTCACGGCTCGCCGAACGCAACATCCACTTGTTCATTGAAAAACCACTGGCCATCGATGAGGACGGCCTTGATGCACTGGTCGAAAAGATCAATGCCAACCAACTCAAATGCATGGTCGCTTACGTGTATCGCGCCCATCCAGCATTGACGGCCATGCGCAACGCACTCGCATCCGGCAAGTTCGGCCGCCCCATTCAAATCATCACCGCATGTGGCCAGCATTTTCCTTTTTATCGTCCCGCCTATCGCGACACTTACTTTACCCAACGCCACACCGGCGGCGGCGCGATCCAGGATTCATTGACCCATCTATTCAATGCTTGCGAGTGGCTCGTCGGTCCTATCAGCCGCATCTGCGTGGACGGCGAACATCGCGTACTCGATGGCATCGATGTCGAGGACACGGTCAATGCCATGGCTCGACACGAATCATGCGACAAAAACCCTGACAAATCGTCCTCCGTCATGGCATCGTATACCCTCAACCAGCACCAGTATCCCAACGAAGTCACTATCACTGTCATCGCCGAACGCGGAGCGTTGCGACTTGAACTGCATAATAAACGCTGGTTGTGGATAGACACGATCAGTGGAGAATGGCAACCCGAACCTGTTGATATGACCGATCGCGACAACTGGTTCCTCGTACAAGCCAACGCTTTTTTCGATTACCTCGAAGGCAGCGCCGAACCTCTTTGCACCTTGCATGAAGCGCGGCAATCCTTACGCGTCAACATGGCATCATTGCAATCCATGGACAATGCCAGCCAATGGCAAACCATTGACATATCGAACAACCCCGACTGATTTCAAACGCAACCTCAAACGCAGGACACTCACCATGAGCACCAACGTGCTTGATCAATTTAAACTCAACGGCAAAACGGCACTGATCACCGGCGGAGCAGGTCTCTATGGCCAACAGATCACCGAAGCACTCGCCCAGGCCGGGGCACGCACCTACATGGCCAGCCGTAATCTGCCCCAGATTCAAAAACTGGCTGAGCAATACCAACAACGTGGACTGGATGTTACGCCCCTCGCATTGGACCAAGCTGATGAATCGAGCATCGAACAATTGAAAAACACATTGTTGAAACAGGCGGGTGGCGTTGACATCCTGATCAACAATGCGGTGCTGCGTCCGATGGATGATTGGTCGAGCCCGGCCAGTGATTTTGCCAAAAGCATGACGGTCAATGCCACCGGAATTTTCATGATGACGCGCACGTTCGGCGAATTGATGGCCACACAAAAATCGGGCAGCATCATCAACGTCGGCTCCATTCAAGGCTCCGTCGGACCCGACTTGTCACTGTACGAAGGACTCGACTGGGGCAGCAAGGTTGATTACTTTTTTCATAAGGGCGGCATGCTCAACCTGACTCGATACGCCGCGGCCAAACTCGGTCCAAGCGGCGTGCGCGTTAACATCATCAGCCCCGGCGGTTTTAATGACGGCCAGGAATCGGTGTTCGTCGATCGCTACGTCCAGCGCACCATGCTCGGACGCATGGCCAACAAAACTGATTTGCAGGGAGCCATCGTGTTCCTCGCTTCCGACGCATCGGCCTATGTCACCGGCGCCAACCTGTTCATCGACGGCGGCTACACGGCCATGTAATTGGTCATCTACCTGGCCATTCAACGGACTATGCCACAGCAATCGAAACGCTGACTGCTGCCTGACATTCGATCAATGTCAGGCAGCAGTCATCTATGCGCATGCCCCGCATTGCCAACACGCCCAAATAAACATAACAAATCCACGCCAAAAACCACAAAAACACACTGTGGCTTTCGTATTCCGCACCAAAACCCAATTTTATCCCGTTATTTTACTATTGACGGCCTGCAAATTTGTTATATCATATACACGCGATTCCTGTGGTTTTTTGAGATTGGAACCCGCGTATGCTTGTGACAAATACCGTTTCTCAGCCCATCTCGGGCCTACATGTGCTACGAATATGGGTATGGGCATGGGCATGGAGTGTCCTGCTTGCGTGCGGGTCAACGCTGGCCATATCAAACCAAACCCACGCGGCCTCCACGCAATATCAGTGGCAACTGGTCAGCGATGACCCCGGCTTTCACTGGCGCGACGGCGCAGGGGCTCTGGTCTACCAGGACCAAATGTGGCTGCTCGGCGGATGGAGCCCAAGCCCTAACACCTATGGCTCGCAACTCACCGGCAATGATGCGTGGAGTTCAACCAACGGTGCTGACTGGACCCTGGTCAAACCCAACACGTTCATCAATGGCACCTACAATTCCGAAACCGATTGGGAAGGTCGACACACTGCGGGCTATGTGGTCCACGACGACAAGATGTGGATCGTCGGCGGCGACCCATTGCAAGGTCACTATCAAAACGATGTGTGGAACTCGACCGACGGTGCGAACTGGACACATGTCAATAAAAACACCGCGCTCCCCTGGGGCGATCGCGCATTGCATCACACGCTTGTACACGATGGCAAAATCTGGGTGATGGGTGGCCAGACGATGCCTGACTTTGCGGGCGGCGGGGTGAACTATTACAACGACGTGTGGAACAGCACCGACGGCGTCAACTGGACACAGGTACAAACCGAAGGCGCCATGTGGGAACCGCGCGGCATGATCGGCGGTTCAGTCGTACACAATGGACGCATGTGGATCATTGGCGGGGGCACTTACAATTCATCACTCGATGCCACGCGCACTTTTCGCAACGATGTGTGGAGTTCTGCCGACGGCATTCATTGGACCCAACATCTTGATCACAACGAAGGACCATGGGGCCGACGCCAGTACCATGACGTGGTTGTATTTGACGGCCAGATGTGGGTACTCGAAGGCTTTGGCAATGCGGGCATCAATCTCAACGACGTATGGTTTTCGGCAGACGGCGAAAACTGGACCGAAGTAACCGACACACCCTGGGGAGCACGGCACGCGGCAAGTGTGTATGCGTTTGATGACGCGCTATGGATGGTGGCAGGCAATAACGTGGTGCCACCTGATGTGTGGAAATTAACAGCCGTATCTATCCCTGAACCTACCAGCATCCTGTGCCTGACTATCACCACGCTTGCTTTATCACATCGACGAAGCCTCCGTCACCCCATCCAATACCGCACGAGCCGATCGCAATGACCGTGACCACACCACCCAACACCATCCACCAAGTTTCAAATATCAATACCACTTTCACAATTCGATCGCTGCGCTGCGGCATCATCGAACATCCAATCATTCCTGAGCGCGTGGTTTTTTCGTGTGCTGGCCGGCATGATCGCTCTCGATATTTGATCGTCGCCATGGAATCAAACGAGGGCGTCATCGGTTATGGCGAAGCGGCGTGCGTACCGATTTGGAGCGGCGAAACGGCTGTCACCGCGGCCCAATTACTCGACGACATCATCATGCCCGCTCTGGTGGGACAATCGTTCGCAAGCCCCGAAATGTTATGCGATGAGTTGGATCGCATTCTGATCGACAACCCGTTTCTAAAAGGAGCCGTCGACGCTGCGGCGTGGGATCTTGTGGGAAAAACTCATCAAATCCCCGTGAGCGATTTGATCGGCGATCGCGAACCGGTCAAACACATTCCGACACGCGCCAGCATCGGCGCTCATGACCTTCAACATACTGTGGCTCTGGCCCAGGAATTCCGGGCGATGGGCATACGAGTTTTAAAATTCAAAACGGGTTTGGATACCGAATCGGATGCGCGTCGTCTCGCTGCGGTGCGCGAAGCACTGGGCAATGATCCGATCCTTACCGTTGATTACAACGGCGGATTGCCAACCGCACCGATCGCGATCGATGCCATCAACGCGCTCTTGCCATTCGACGTGTCGATCGTCGAACAACCCACCCCTCGCCACCGGTTGGCGATGATGGCTCAGGTTCGCCAACATGTCGACATACCGATCCTCGCGGACGAATCCATTTTCAATCGCGCCCAATTGGAAGAGGCCGTTGCCTGTCAAGCCATGGACATTTTGTCTTTATATCCCGGAAAAAACGGCGGCCTGACTCGATCATGGCAAATGGCCCAACAGGCGCAAGCCGCAGGCATCCCCTGCGTGATTGGCTCCAACCTGGAAACCGAAGTCGGCCAAGCGGCCATGAGTTGTTTGGCAGCATCGCATAGCGCATTTCCGGTTGATCGTTATGCGTGCGATCTTTTGTCGGCCATGTATTACGAAAATAATATACTGACACCCATACGGCCGGTGCATCAAGGTTGTTACGTGGTACCCACCGGCCCGGGCCTGGGTATCGATGTGCAATGGAAAACACCCAGCGCCTAAACATCCAACGCTCGCAGTAAATCCATATAAACCCCACGCATAAATTCATGACACTTAGAAAATGGTCAACCATCGAACAGCAACCAGGCCCACCCCTGGTCACGCCTGTTAATCCCACGGACATCGACGCTCACCGACGAGCGACGTATGAATCGTATGAAAAATTTTTGCGCGCTCAGCTCGAAGAATTGCATCAACATCGCGATAAACAATGGCAACGCAATTATGCCGATCACACGGCGTACCGCCGATCGGTGCGTCCGATGCGAAATCGTCTTAAAGCCATGCTCGGACACTGGGTGGAACCCAAACACCGCCCGCCTGTTGAAATTAAAGATCAGGAAACATTGTTAGCCACCTCGGATTACGAGGTACGCCGATTTCGATTTGATATTTTTCCCGGCCTGAGCACCTATGCGATTGAAATGATTCCGAACGCGACAGGCCGTCGCCCGGGGCTGTTGATTCAACATGGCTATGCGGGCACGCCGGAAAATGCATGCGGTTTAACACCGAGTGCAAACCTTGGCGAATACAGCTACCGATCGCTGGGAATTCGCGCGGTACAGCGCGGGTTTCATGTGATCGCGGTCCACCATCCAAGCGGGCACGGCCGAGACGACGAACTCATCGGCTCAATCCCTAACCATGAACACCTTGGCAACAACTACGGAAAAAATCGACTGCATCGATTAGCCCAACTGGCTGGCAGCACACTTTTCGGCATCGACATGATGGCCTCCTCACGCGGAATTGATTTTCTCAACCAACATCAAAGTGTCGACGCCAAACGCATCGGCATGTATGGCAAATCCCAAGGCGGCCAAAGCGCGCTGTATCTGCCTGCTCTCGACCAACGCATACAAGCAAGTATTTGCTGCGCGTATTTCAATTCGCGATACCAAAAATTAATCGGACCGCATCGAGCCACGTGTTATCTCGACTCGGCTGAGGAAGACAAGTTTTTTTCCGACGTGATTTCATGTTTTTCCGATGCCGACCTGGTGTCGCTCATCGCACCGCGAGCGTTCGCCGTGGAAGCCGGAGAACAAGACACCTCGGTCGACTTCGAAAAATCCGATCAGGAATTTCCACACGCACAACACCACTACGAAAAACTCGGTATTCCCGAACGCATTGAATTTATTGCGCATCGCGAAGGCCATATTTCTGCCACGGGTCGGGCTTTGGATTTTCTCGAGGAACAATTACAACGCTAGGCAAATCTAATTGTTTTTCACCGATATATCACCGCCTACCTTTCACTCACAATGAAATCAACCCCTATCAATCCTAAGTCAGAACACCACCGCATCAATCGCCAATTTGCCAGCGATAATTACGCGGGCATCTGTCCGCAGGCATGGGACGCGATGCAACAAGCCAACACGGGCCACACCCCCGCCTATGGCGAAGACCCCTGGACCACCAAGGCAACCGATACGATCCGTAATTTTTTTGAAACCAATTGCGAAGTATTTTTCGTATTCAATGGCACCGCGGCCAATTCTCTGGCCGTGTCCGCGCTGTGCCAGCCCTACCACAGCGTCATCTGTCATGAAACAGCGCACCTTGAAACCGATGAATGCGGTGCCACGGAATTCTTTTCCAATGGCACAAAAATTTTGCTGGTACCCGGCTCCCATGGCAAAGTGGATTTGGCCGAAGTCGAAAAAACCGTCAAGCGCCGCAGTGACATTCATTACCCCAAACCGCGCATGCTTTCGTTGAGCCAGGCCACTGAAGTCGGAACGGTGTATACCGCCGATGAATTATCGCAGGCTGGTGAATTGTGCGATCGACTCGGACTTAGTCTGCATGTCGATGGAGCCCGCTTCGTCAATGCCCTGGCCCACTTGAATACATCGCCTGCCGATTTAACCTGGAAAGCTGGCGTTGATGTTTTATGCTTCGGCGGCACTAAAAACGGCATGGCTGTTGGAGACGCCATCGTATTTTTCAATATCGATGCCGCGCGTGATTTTGAATTTCGCTGCAAACAGGCCGGCCAACTGGCGTCAAAAATGCGCTTCCTCTCGGCACCGTGGATCAGCATGCTTGAAAACAATCACTGGCATCTCCACGCAGCCAACGCCAACCGATGCGCCAGCATACTCGAGACCAAACTCCAACAAATTCCCGGCGTCCGCCTCTTGTATCCTTCCCAGGCCAATTCTGTTTTTGTCGAATTGCCGCCCCTTGTGATCGAAACTCTGCGCTCACGCGGGTGGTTGTTCTACACCTTTATCGGCGTCGGCGGCGCACGGTTCGTATGTGCATGGGACAGCACCGAAACGGATGTTGAAGCCCTCGCCAAAGATGTCCAACAAGCCATGAACAATCCGGATTCTCAACCGGCATCTCCGACCCACGGCACCACAGAGGATCCATCATGACGACCACATCGAAGCACTATCGCGTCGCCGTAATCGGCTGCGGTGATATCGCTCGCACAGGCCACATCCCCGCACTACTCGATCACCCTCGGTTTAATTTAACCACGCTGTGCGATCGGCAAACAGCCATCCTTGATCCATTAGCGCAACACTTCAACATCCCCAACACCACCACGGATTATCGCACGCTTTTAACATGCGATGACATAGATGCGGTCATCCTGGCCCTGCATCCACAACACAGCGTGGCCATCGCTATCGATGCCATTCATGCGGGCAAGCCCGTACTCGATGAAAAGCCGATTGCGGTTTCACTCAACGCGGCAAACCACTTGCGTGATGAAATCGAAAAGCACCATGCGGTGTATCAACTTGGGTTTGTGCTGCGTAATTGCGACTGGGTGCAGGGCATCGCAAATTACGCACAACAATTGGGCACGCCCACACTCACTCAAGTCAGCGTGTATGACGAACCACTGAATCCAAACGATCCATCACACACGGCAAAAATTCAAAGCATTTTGCAACATAGCTCTGCCATCACGCACGAAGGCTCCCACGTGGTGGACTACGTCAAGCTGTGGCAACCCGACGCCATGGAAAACATGCACGCCGATGCCATGTGCACAGACACTTCACTGCCTGGACCAAACATCTGGCACGCCACAATGAATTCCGCTGACGGCAGTGTGTTGACCATCACGATTGGCTGGCTGCTGGCAGAACTTCCATCGTCAGGCATACGCGTCGTCGGACCAAAGGGTTGGATTGATGTCGACATGTTCACCGGAATCGGAATGGGAATCATCGCCGGCCAGACGCAAAAAATTTCATTGCCACCACTATCACAAGCATGGGATCGCCAACTCGATCATTTTGCCCATGCGATCGATACCGGACACGTCACCGGCCCTACCGTTGATGATGGCATCAGCGCCCTGACGATGACCGCTGGCTGGGAAGCATTCGCCCTGTCGAACACGGCGTAAATCGACCTGGGAATTTATGACTGGCCACAACCGCGTATCGCGATGACATCAATCTCGACGGATATACCGCTACCCAGCACCGACTGCACCGTGGTTCGGGCGGGATAGGGCGTTTCAAAAAACTCCTGATAAACCCGGTTAAAAACAGCAAAATCATCAATGCGAGCCAGATGAATCGTGGCCTTCACCACATCATTCAGCGTGCAATCGGCCTCGGCCAACACCGCCGCTACATTGCGAATCGTCAGCCGAGTTTCATCCGCCACATCACCAAGCTCAAACTGCATGGTTTGAAAATCCAAGGGCCCTTGCCCCGACACGAATACCATATCTCCCACGGCCAAGCCCGGCGAGTACGGCGCAATCGCGGTGTTGTTTGATGCTGGCAGTAAAACTTGTTTCCGATTCATCGCGCGATCCTATTCGAATTAAAAAACATCGTTCTATATCACTCGCACGATACCCGAAAAGTTGCCCACACAAATACAGTGCAACTATTTTTTTCACCCACCCACCCCCAGCATCCAAATCAGGGAAACATACCCATGATCGCTTCAGCTCGTCTGCAAGACTTTCACTGGTAACACATGGCCTAACTCATCGAACAAACGATCCACAAGCTCTCGCGTTTCCGAATCCATCACATACTGCACTGGCCCACGCACGATCGTGTTCTTAAAAACACCCTGTCGCACAAGTAAATGTTTCTCGATGGCAAGAAACGCATCCAGACTATGAATCAGAGCTAACAACGGCGTGAGCGCCTGGTTGATCGATCTTACGATGGCATCATCGTTCGATTGCAAGGCCGACCACAAACTCACGATCGCATCAATCAAATCCGAACCTGGCATGGTGCCCACAATGCCTCGGCGATAACTGTCAACCAATGCGATGCCACCCGTTCCTTCAAAAACACGAGCGCTGCCTTGCGTCGCATCGCGCAATGCGGACAACCGCGGCCCAATCGGTACAGCTTCCGGCTTGAATAATACACGATCGCCATACTGCTTTTGCATGCGAGTAAAAAAACCAATCGACATCGGCCGACCGACATAGCCACTGGCATCTTGCACAATCAACGGCAGCGCCACCGCCTCCAACAATCCGTCAAAATAGCGAGCCAACTGCTCATCATCCAGCGCGATCGAAACCGGAGGAATCGCCATCAACGCGGACGCACCCACGGATTCGGCATGACGCGCGTGTTCGCATGCGTGATACGTGCTCTCAGCTCCAACACTGATAATCACCGGCCCATTTTCACCGCGCGAGGCCTGACTCCACGCACATAATCGCTCGGCCGTTTCCCGTCGTTCCGCGTCATTGAGGCGCAAAACTTCCGAAGCCATCGCCAATACCAACCCATCAACGCCTCGACTCCATAACCAATCGGCTTCGATTTTTAACGTCTCGAAATCGATCGACTCGTCATCGTGATAAGGCATTTGCACAACAGGAAACACCCCGCGCAACACATCGGCATGCTCACTCATGATCCGCCGCTCCATTCATCGCATCCTGCAAGCGGTTCACATAACTGATCAACGTCCGGCGTTTGGTTTCCGTAATGGTTCGCGCATCACCCGGACCGATCGGCGGATACAGCGTCACATTGGCCGTCGCATATGGCATCGCAGCCCGATAGGCCATCGCATCGGCAGGAATAGACTCAACCACTTTTACCTTCGCCAACTCAGCCACTTCCAATGCCCGTTCAAGCGCCTTGGCATCATAAAATAATTTTTCGCCTTGTCGTTGTACAGGACTGGTCGCTTGCCAGACTATCGGTTCGTCATCGGGCGACCGCTTGGTGTGCTTGCGCTTATGCAATTTCTCCAACGTCGTAATATCATCCGTCGATAAAATTGCCTGGTATTGGGCTTGCAAATTTTTCAATGCATGTTCGGACTGTTCTAACGTTTGATCGAACAACATCATCAATCGATAGTCATCAATACCTTCGCGAGCCGCCTCCCAGGCCACGGTGGGCACCGGCCCTTGTGATGATGCAAACACCATCGACAACTGCGGGCCACTCGTGCCTGCAATCGTGCCATCGTCATTGACCACCGACTTACGCTGATCGTGATAGGCCCATCGGCCGAACCCTTTTAACCCCGTGCGATAGGCCCAAAACCCGTAAAAAGCCCGGTTAAATGGGGCATTCGTGTAGGGTACCGTACAGTTGTAGGTCCACAGCGTTGCCCCATGTTCGCGGGCGGATTCCAGATTTTTCCAACTGATTTCCGACTCGGCCTGGATCCATAGATCATACAGATCGCCAAGCTGCGGAATATCCAAACCGGCCGTGGTGGTCGTCACGGGAAAATCCCAACTTCGGATGCGTTCGAGCACTGGCTTAACTTTGTCGATGCGTTCCTGGGTGCTCGGCTCGTCACTGATGTAAAAATACGGCGTGGGCCAATGATCGCGCGTCGCCCATTCATCAAGCACGCCGCGCATCATGGACTCATTGTATTTATTGTCTGTCGCAGGCCCTTCTTGTGCCGCAGTCAACAAAAGCAAGGGCTGGCCTTGTTGGCACATACCCGCGTCAAGAATAGCTTCGATCGATTGATCAAAACCCCACTTGTAAAATTCCGGATAACGTTCCTGCGACAACATATGGTTGCGCGAAAAATCTACTTGTTCACCATCCGGCGTCGGTGTGTTGTACAGCGTCACCGTCGTCATACCATGATCGGCCATGTCCTGGTAATACGATTTTTTTAACTCGGGTGTCAAAAACTCCGGCGGGAAATAGTAATTCGAATGCCACACAAAAAAGCTTGCGTCCGGCTGCGGCAGCGAAAGATCCAACTGCTCCACAAATAAATCTGCCTGAGCAATCACCTTGTCACCCTCGACCACTTCCAACGTACCTTGATAGACGCCCGCGGGCAGATCAGGTGTCGGCTTCACCGTGACCCACCATGCAGTAGATTGTCCCGCGGACACATCACGCGGCGTCGCCAACGGTAAAACCCCGCTTTTTTCCGCACGAATAACCACATCATCGCGTGATATCACTTGCCCTTGCGCCGACACCAAATCCCTGGACAACCGCAGATTAACACCTGTCAGGTCACGCGGCGTCTGCAACGCAACCAGGCAAGGCTCGTACTCATTGCCTGCTTTCTGAATGCTGTACTGGTCAACAATCAATGCCGTCGCGTCCGGGCCACTGGGATCAAACGGAATCATCAACGATTGACTGAATAGCGTCACCGCTTCGCTCGGGTTGTTGTTTGCATGCGTAGCCTCACCGGGATCAAGCACGCGTGCCAACTTCACACGATCAAACCACACATCATCTGCAGGTGGGCCGTATTGCACCAGACGTACCGCGTAATGCGTGGCATCGTTCGTGCGAAACGTGCAATCGATCGGCGTCCATGGCATAAAATTCGCCCAGCCCGATATGTACTCAAGCACGATACCGCTACCGTCTTGTGCCACCACGTAAGCACGCACATCACCATACGTATCTTTGGCCGCCCAGAAATTCAATTGATAGGTACTGTTGGGTTGCAGGTCGACCATCTGCTCAATGATCGCGTTGGGGTGCGGGCCTTCCTGCTCACGCAACGGATGCAAACGCGCGGACGACGAACCACTGACTAACATGCGCGAATCCTGCGCTGCGGCCATACCAGCCAAAACATTCCAACCGACCGGCTGACCATTCTCCCACTCATCCAGTTCGCCGTTGATCAAGACTGATGGCTCAGCCAAGCACGCGCTCGCCACCATCACACAAATAGCCAACGCCATGCCGTTGATTGAGCAGAAACATTTCATACACACATACTCCAAAAACAAAATAGGATTCTCGGCACATCCGAGCAAGCAAAACAAGCTAAAAAAACCGGCACAGCATCGCTAAATACTGTGCCGGTGAAAATCGTGGCAGGTCAATGTTGTCCGTGATGTCGCCCGTGATGCTGCTTGCGTCGACGACCGACGAGCGCCAGCGTACCGATCAATGTTAAACCGGCCGTCGCTGGCTCGGGTATCGATCCAGTCGATTCAGCCACAACCGCGACCATTTGTTCAAAACTCCCCCACCCGCCTGAGATAAAATTCACTTGCGTGCCGTTATATCGAAGCAAATCACCTGTCGCTGTGCCGATCAATGCTTCACCATCACCGATGCTCAGAATTTTTTCGACCACACCCCATCCGGTGCCGTTGCCCGCCAATGCCAACGTCGTCCCGTCATAGGTCAGGATCGCCCCCGAACTCTGGCTGTCCGCCACCAGAACGGTGCCGTCATCGAGTTCAGCCAGACCGTAAAACGTGCCTTGGCCGGTGGAAATATTTTGCGGCAACGTACCATTGCTGGTGACCTTGGCCAACGTTCCCCCTGCCACCGTCGACCCAAAAATCACATCGCCGTTGCTCAAGGCAATCATCTGTTCAAACGTACCCCAGCCGGTGTTGACTTGATTGGCATTGCCATCATACATGACCAGCGTGCCACCAAGATGAGAAACACCAGCAACCGCACGCCCCCCACCGATGGGGACCATCTGTTCAAAATTTCCCCAGCCTGTTGCGTTGGCAATCCCGACACCCGTGAATACCGAACCATCAAACTTAACAAACGATCCACCGGAATTAGTAGTCGCAGCCAACACATTCCCATTCGACAATTCTTTGAGTTGCTCGAAGGTGCCCCAGCCACTAGAGAAAGCCTGGCGTGTTGTCCCACCATTGCTATGTTGCACCAGCGCACCGCCGACGAGTGCATTAGTGCCTGACACGACATTGCCATTCGATGTAGAAATCATCTGCTCGAACGAACCCCAACTTGTGGAATAGGTTCCTGCCAGCGACGCATAGCCGCTGCCGTTATTTTGCCAGACGTTGTACGAACCACCGGCCAACGAACTGCCGGACACCACATTGCCGTTGCCCAGCTCCGCCATATTGTGCCAGGTCCCCCAGCCGGTGGATGGCAGCGCCGTGTTGGTTCCGTCGTAGACAAGCACCGAACCGCCAGCCAAGGTCACTCCCGCAAACACATCACCATTGCTCAGCACTTTCATCTGTTCGAAAGTCCCCCAGCCCGGACTGGTGAACGTCACGGAATTTGATGCACTGGTGTATTCGCCGATCGTCCCGCCCCCGAGTGTGCTGCCAAAAACCACATCATGGGTGGCCGCATGCAATTCCCCCGACAGGCCGTGAGACATCAAAGGCACCGCAATAGAACCGGCAAGCAAAAACAGCTTGGATAGGCGACGCGAATGGTTGGGCATGGTATCTCTCCTGGTTAGAAATGAGGACGTGATTATGAGTGGGTTTCGGAATGGTTGATATCAGAACAAGCACACCACCAGCCGAGCGGCCAACACGAAACATGTTATCACAAATCTTTCGGCCGTCAAGACTTTTCTCGCAGCAATTAAATTCAACTCAATTTTTACCATAAATCAATTATTACTATTAATTTACATAAAAATACAACCCCCAGAACACCGCGAGAGCCGTCTGTTTTTCAAAAAACTACCCTTGACACATGCCAGGAATAGCGTATTGTTTATATATGTTATGTGTTTTGCCAAGATTGTTATAATAAACCCATGAATACTTCTTCCCCCGAGACCAAGTCGCCCCTGCCCTCCTCGCAAACGCTGCACCAGCAGTTGCGCGAAAACCTGCGCACCGAAATCCTCGGCGGACGATACAAGCCTGGCAGCCAAATCCCCACCGAAGCCGAAATGATTTCCAACTACGGCGTGAGCAAAATCACCGTGCGCCGCGCGTTGCAGGACCTCACCTCCGAAGGCTTACTCGTGGGCCATCGTGGCAAAGGTACTTTTGTGAATCCGAGCAAGTTCTCCACGGCGGCCACCTTGTTGTTTATCCACGCGGAAGAAACCTCGCCTCAACATCCCTACACACAAATGCTCATCAACGGCGTCCACAGCGAAAACTCCAACGCACGTCCGTTTCGCGTCGAACTAATGGCCCGCCCTTATATGGAATTGCAATCGGACGACGACACCACCGTCGAACAACTCGCCAAGCATGCCCGCATCTCCGGCATCGTCGCGTTGCCGCGTTTGCGTAAAGCCCAGGTCCAACGCCTGCTTGATATGGATATCCCGGTCGCCATCATTGAACATACCGATTACGAAACATTGCCCGGCATGGTGACGATCGAAACCGGCCCATCTTCGGTGTATGACTATCAACTGCGTCACATCAAAGAAATCGGTGCCGATCGCGTCGGCATCATCACCGACTACATGACACTGCCACCCACGCACATCGACAACATTCGCCTGACGATGAAAAAGTTTGACGTGCCGATTATCGAGGACGCATTTGAACCTGCGGATTTCGGGATCAACGATGCCCGTGCCGCCACGCTACGCTTGCTCGATCGCCATCCCGACCTTGATGCAATCATTGCGATTGATGACCTGACCGCCCTGGGCGCTTTGATGGCATGCCAGGAACGCGGCCTGCGCGTGCCCGACCAGATAGCCATCATCGGCAGCGGCAACATGCTGGGCGATCATTCGCATTGCGGCATCACCACCGTTGATACACAGTTGGAAAAACATGGCAAACTCGCCGCTCGTGCGGTGCTTCGCATGATCAGTGGCCGCGATGTTGAGCCGCGCATTTTGATTGAACCCACGCTGTTGCGTCGCAGCAGCTCGTAACCGTCTCACAAATTTCGGGGTTTATCGGCCTACCTGTTGCAACTTTTCATACAGGAATTTATCAATGCGTCGTCATTTAATGAGTCACACCCAAACCTATCGATACACCCATCGCCAGATCAACGGCCAAGCCAATCTTCGCGGCTTCACGCTGATCGAATTGCTGGTGGTCATCTCGATTATTGCGATGCTGATTTCGATACTGCTACCCGCACTGCAATCGGCGCGGGCCACGGCACGCATCACCATGTGCGCGTCCAACTTGCGACAACTTGGCATCGTCACCGCTGCTTATGCCGAGGAATACGGTGGTTTTACGCCGGGGATGACCAGGGACCAGTACAACCATGGCGGCGGGATCTATATGGGCGGGCCGTTGTATATGTTTCCCGTTGGAACCAATGTGCCTGTCTATGGTGGGCAAGGGTTTCTGTTCTATCGTGGATACGTTGATTCGATTTCACTGTTCAACTGCCCGGACAATCGCGTGCAAGCGGTCGACCCCAATGGATTGACGCACACCACCGATATTTACTCTTCCTATCATTTTCGCGACGATCAAGACAACAACAAGGACAACTTTGTCGGCTTCGACTTACACAGCGCGACTTCCGACATGCCCTACGCCAGCGAACAGTGGCAGATCTATCCGTTCCCCCCCGACATCAGTTCGTTAACCTACGAAAGTTGGCATGGCGAGTCGCGACGCAACACGCTGTATGCCGATGGCCACTTGCGCACGCTGCGCATCTCGCTGCCAGCCGGGGACGATTTCTATCCGGCTTACGCTTACGAAGTTCAAATTCCTGAGATTGATTAATCGGGTTCCTGTTTCATTTTTTCTTTTTTGACAGGCTGTAAATTCATGCGCACTTCAGCGACATTGCTCAATAATTCGCGGTGGGATTTCCTGCCGACATCTGACACATCCATCACACCGATGCGCATCGGCATCATCGGCTGCGGACCGCGTGCGTGGTACAACGGGATCCCCAAGCTGCGTCAATACGCCGAGTATGATCTGGTGAGCCTGTGCGACATTCGTCCGAACCTCGTCGAACGCGTGGGCCAAGCGGTGACTCACGAATACGACGTGACGCTGAACACCTACACCGATTACCGCGACATGATCCAGAAGGAAAAACTGGATGCCGTGTTGATCCTGATCGATGCCGACAAACAGGCGGCTGTGATTTGCGATTGCCTGGAATCCGATTTGCACGTGATGGCCGAAGTGCCGATGTGTTACACGATGGAGGATTGCTGGCGCATCGTGACGACTGTGGAACGAACCGGCAAACAGTTTTTACTCATGGAACAACTGCGCTACGGCGGTTACGTGCAAGCGTGGCGGGAGATCGTGGCCTCGGGTGTGCTCGGGCCGATCGCGTGGGCCGAAGGCGAGTATTTTCACAACCTGCCCCTGCGTATGCATCAGGATTCCAACGGGATTTACTACAACGCGCAGGCAGAAAAAAAATCGCTCGACATCCAACCCACCTGGCGAGCCTTGCAACCACAAATCGTCTATCTACCGCATGACCTGTCGCCGATTTTGTATGCACTCGACGATCGGGTCGTGCGCGTGACGGCCATGCAATCGTCAGTTCCCACTGAAACGGCAGGCAAACAATATCCCGCGATGCAGGCGGCACTGATGCATACGGCTAAGGATACGGTGATGCGCATGGCCGTCACGTTCAGCACGGCATCACCCGAGCGGCACTGGCAACACATCAAGGGAACGCGCGGCTACGTCGAGCTACCACGCACAGCCGATGGGCCGTACCTGCTGTGGGTCGATGGTTGGCAAATGCCCAAAGCGATCGAAATGCCGTGGGGTTTGCAGCGTGTTGATGCCCCGGAAGCGGCAGTGGGTAGCGGCCATGGCGATTGCGATTATTACGTGTTCGCCGCCTTTGCCGATGCCGTGTTGCGTGACCAGCCGTTGACGTTCGACGTTTACAAAGCGGTGGAAATCACAGCGCCGGCATTGGCTGCCGCCGAATCGTTGGCACGTCATGGCGAACCTGTCGATGTGCCTGATTTTAGACCCGGCCCCAATCGGACCCACGCGGCGTTACCTGAATTGCAGACGCAAACCGAAACTGCCACGCAAACGACAAACCTATCTGCGGTTTGAATTTTTTATTGTTGTATGTCGATAGCATCTGCATGCCTTGTGTTTTTATATGTAACGCTTGTGACGTTCATCCTGGAGTTTGTTTTGCCTACCACAACTATCATTCGAAATAAGCATGCCCCGTATGTCGAGCCTGCGTATCAGTGGATCAACGCCACCATGTCCGCACCTTTTGCCGCACGCGACGGCGCAGGCGGACTGTCCTATCACGGCAAGATGTGGCTGTTGGGTGGCTGGAACAATGCGGATTTGAAAAATTTCCCCAAGGCCTGCGTCAATGATGTCTGGAGTTCAACCGATGGTTGTGAATGGCAACTCGAAAAACCCAACACGTTTGGCACCGCTGCATTTAATCCTAAAACCGATTGGGAAGGCCGACACACCGCAGGTTATGTCGTGCATCAAGACTACATGTGGATCGTCGGCGGTGATATTATTCAAGGCCACTATCAGGACAACGTGTGGCGATCATCCGACGGCCAGACTTGGGAATGCGTGTGTTCCTATGCCCCATGGAGCCCGCGTGCGCTGCACCACACCGTCGCATTCAACAATCACATCTGGGTCATGGGTGGGCAAACCGTGCCTCACTATGCGCCAGCCCGACAGGCGTACTATCGCGATATCTGGCGATCGGCGGACGGCGCGAACTGGCAACGCATTGAACCCAAAGAACCCTATTGGCCAGCGCGCGGCATGATCGGCGGATGCGCGGTATTCAACGATCGCATCTGGATCATGGGCGGCGGCACCTACGATACCCCCGAAGTGCCCGAACGTTTGTTTTATAACGATGTGTGGAGTTCGGCCGACGGCGTGCAATGGCAATGCCATACCGACAACGCGCCTTGGCATCCACGACAATATCACGAAGTCGCCGTGTTCGATGACAAGCTATGGGTACTCGAAGGTTACGATGGCAAAGACGGCAACCGTCGCGACGTGTGGTGGTCGTCTGATGGCGAGCATTGGCACCAGTTGCCGAACACGCCCTGGAAAGCGCGTCACGCAGCCAGCGTGTTTGTGCATGAAGATGCGCTTTGGATTGTCGCAGGCAACAACATGGAAAGCGATGCCTGGAAATTGGTTCGTCATAACCAGTGAATCCATTGCGCTACCCAAAGATCAACATGCCTCGCGGGCAACCACCAGCACGATTCGATGCACCGCAAGCTACCCAGAACGACCCAGATAAAACCCAACACCAGGCGCACTCAAGCGCACAAGGAATCACCTGATGTCCATTGCTATCGTTGATCATCGCGCGGGCCTGAGCGATTATCTGCAAGAAATTTGCCACACATGGGGATTGATCTGGACCGAAACAATCAAGCCAGGCGCGATCGGCCTACTCGATCCGACCATCACGCCGACCATCATATGCCCAGCGACCAGTGATTTACCGACGAACGATATCGAGCGCTACGTGGCGGCTGGCGGTACGGCAATATGCCTGTGCCCACGCGGTGAACTGGCAGGCTTGGCTGGCGTGGATATTCTAGGCAAACGTCATGGGCCGTTGCGCCTGCGTGTGCACGGTTGCGTCGTGCGAGGCCTGTTGGGCGAAGCGCTGCCGATCGCGGGACCTGTGATGTCCTGTCAGAACGATGACGAGACGCGCGTGATCGCTTCGCTGTATGTGCCCAATGAATTCGAAGGCGAATCATCCGAGACCCCGGGCATCACCATCAAATCCCATGGACAAGGCCGAGTGATTGCCATGATGTTTGATTTGCCCCGGTGCATCATGATGTTGCGGCAAGGCGATCCCGCATTGGCAGATCAAAAATTTCCTTCCGAGTTACAAACACACCGAAGCTGCAAGCCTACGAACCTGGCCACCGACATCGGCCCGTTCGATAGTGGCACGATTCCATACGCAGACCTGCTCGGCCGTTTGCTTGTTGACCTGACGACGAATCATCTGCCAATGCCCATCCCGATGCTATCAACACTACCAGCCAACACCACCGGCATGGTGTTACTCTCAGGCGACGAGGACAACGCATCGATAGAAGCCAACAACCTGGAGATGCAACGCATCACCGAAGGCGGCGGCCGGATGAATCTATATATGATTCCCAACCTCACGCAATCGACACGCGATGATACGGATCGTTATCAAAAGGCGCATAACCTGGGGCCGCATCCGAATCTCGTGCCCCTCTGTGACGAATCCGTCGAAACGCGCGTTGCTGAATATGAACGACAAATCAAACAGTTTCAAAACATGTTTAATGTCACGCCGCGTTCCGTTCGCAATCATGCGGCCGGATGGGTGGGCTATCTGGATTTGGTGGATGTGCAGGAGCGATGCGGCATTCGCATGGATGCCAATTATTTTTCGTGCAACATTTTTCGCGAACGTGTGCACCAAGCATTTTCGCCATTTGGCGGAGCCTTGCCTATGCGATTCGTTCACCCCGACGGGCGCATGACGCAGGTCTTTCAACAGCACACGCAAGTTAACGATGATGTCTGGTTCGCACCGGATCGAGCTTACAGCTATAAGTTTTCTCCGGCCGTGGCAGAAACAATACTCAACCGCTTGCTCGACGAAACCAGCCAACGGTTTGAAGTTCCGATTACCACCAATTTTCATCCCGGCAACTGGGATTTTGCGGGCGATATCGCCATCAATCTGATGCGAATGGCACGGGAAAAAGGCATCGCGCTATGGTCACTCGACCAATGGTTGGATTTTTGGGAAGCCCGCGATACCTGGAAAAT
Organism: Phycisphaerae bacterium; assembly: GCA_030426385.1. Classification (GTDB taxonomy): domain Bacteria; phylum Planctomycetota; class Phycisphaerae; order Phycisphaerales; family Phycisphaeraceae; genus JAUHYI01. Next base: position 8,524 of record JAUHYI010000027.1, on the reverse strand, counting down.
CCACGACATGTCGTGGCATGACTCACAATTGGATGTCGTCCTCGATGGCCATGCCACGCGCGATGACCTGTGCGTTTTACTGCCGCAACGATGGCATGATGTTAAATTGGTATCTGTCACTGGCAATGGCGATTCGATACAGTATGCTTTGCAAAAGCGAGACGAAGGCACGTTCGCACGTATCCCACTGCCGGCTTGTTGCGCGAGCGTCAACCTTGTCGCACACTATCAGTAAAACACATGCCCGGCACACAGATCCACAGAGAATTTTCGTCATGATCATTGATGTCCATACGCACCGTTGGCTATTCCCGAAACATTTCAACGAAGATTTCCAGCAACAAGCACAAGCTGCACGCAAAGGTGCCCCGCTCGATATCCAAACGGATACGCAAGCCTATTTCGATAGCGCATCGCCTGACACCCACGCGGTGGTATTCGGCGGCAAAGCACGACTCGCTGGCCTATGGGTCGATGATGCCTACGTGGCTAACTGTGTGGCGGAACATCCCGATCGACTGATTGGCTTTATGTCGATTGACCCTACGCAAGATCACTGGGTCGACGAAATGCACGAAGGCCATCGCAACCTCGGCCTACGCGGCATCAAACTCATGCCGATGTATGCGGGGTTTAAGCCGGACGACGCTCGCCTTGATCCCTTGTGGCAATATGTCAGTGACCACCACTTGCCTGTGCTACTCCACACCGGCACCACATTCATTCGTCAAGCACCGTTGGAATGTACGCTTCCGCGCCACCTTGATGCTGTCGCGATTCGATTTCCCGAAGCACGCATCATCATGGCCCATCTCGGACATCCCTACGAAGGCGAATGCGTCGCGACTATCCGCAAACACCCCAACGTCTTTGCTGATATCAGCGCACTGCACTATCGCCCTTTCCAACTCTATCACAGCTTGATGCTGGTTCAGGAATACGGCGTGTGGGATAAAGTTTTATTCGGCAGCGATTATCCATTCACCACGGTCAACGCATCAATCGATGGCCTCCACTCACTCAACCGCATGCTCGAAGGCACGCAACTGCCCCGCCTTGATGAAGCAGCCATCAAAGCGATGATCTATCGCGACACCTTGCCATTACTCGGACTTGCCCAATGACGCACGAAGCCGAACCCGTGCGTTTCAAAACACACAACGATGCGAAACGCACGCGTCCGTTGCCAATGACGCCACGGCAATAGTGCTGCCGACATATTCGTGAACCTCTTTTTTGTCGCTCCAACTTGGCATAGCCACACCATGCTCATCCAATAGTTCCACTCGAATGCAGCTGTCGCTGCGCGTTGGGCACGAAGTAAACATACGTCGAGTGTCCGTGTTGAATAACAGACCACCACCGTGCGCTGATTCTTCCAGACGAGCGTTACAACTGCGACGATATGTAACACCCGAAGCCCAAACCTCCTGATGATCAATCGGCGGCAAAAGCGAGTCCTCGTCTGGCTTGTCAGATCGCATGACATCGCCAGCACCAATCATCCGGCGGATCACGACGGCTGGTGAATCCTCTTGCAAGAGATCAACCAATTGCGTATTGGACAACAGGTAATGCGCAATATCGTCAACCAGTACAACCAACCCGTGACGTGTTCGAAAAAGTTTAATCATGGGCATAGCACTATCAATGTGATGCAGAGGAATTAAACGACTCGCGGTATGCCGCATCGAGCCGGCTTTGCGCTTCGAGCTCGTCGATACGTTTGGCTAAAAAATCATTCACGATATCGCCTCCGCGATCCTGAAAAACCATGTAACCATGATGCCGGGGACGCAGATAGGAACGATCCATCGTTTCACGCGTATCATTAAAAAACCCATTTGCCGCTTGATTTACCGAAGAATCCGACCAGGCCACAGCATTGCCGGGTTGACCACCCGATTCAAAATACAACCCGCGTTGACACACGGCACTGGCAATCCAAAAAGCGTATTCGACTGCCAGATCGCGCTCAGCGCAGTGCGATGACACGGCAATGCCTGTACCGCCGAGATTGGCACCACAAGGTCCGTCATGGCCAAGCGAAGGAATATTCGCGAAACGGATCACATGATCGTGATAACCTGGCCGCGCGTAATTGTTGTAGCCATACAAAAGCGGGCAATACAAAAAGGTATCATCGGTTGCCAATTGCTCAAGGGTAAGAATGGGATTCATAGCCAGACATTGCGCCGGTACATGGTCCGCCAATGCACGCATTGCCTGCAACACAACCAATCCCGCATCGCGTTCGATCAGTTGCTCGCCACTCGAGCCACACGGCGAACCGAGATTGGCCGCCAATGTAAAATAACTACTGATGGCATCCACAGGCTTGATCGGCCAGAGTACACGGCCGGCCTTGGCTAACTCCACCACTTCTTCCCACTTCGTAGGCGGCGTGTCTAACAGATCAGGTCGATATGCCGCAACCAGCGCCGCCGCATCAATCGCCAGCGCCCACTGATGCCCGCCATACTCATAACTCGCATGCGATTGCCCCAACGACTCACTTGCGAGCACCGCCAATTCCGCATTTCTATCTACCGTATTCAATGCCACCAAACAACCATTACCTGCGACCTCACCCACGTGCGGATGATCGATGACCAACAAATCGTATTCACGAGCCAACTCATCAATCGGCTGATCTGCGAACGCCTGTAGCGAACGTTTTTCCCACATGATTTCAACGCCCGGATGCGACTCATTGAATGCGCGCGCGGTTGCCACCATGGGATCGAAACCCCGCGCATGATCCCATGTTATGCCACGAATTTTTTTCATCGATTGCACCATCGCCTTTTAATAGTCACCCTGCGGTACGTTTATGTTTACTGTGGTTTGCTTTTTCTGGCTCGTAATACTCTGGCAAGACTTGTGACATCGTTGGCCCACAACCTGCAATATCGCGCATGAAATTAAATTGCATTGATAAAACTTAATTTTATTTATACAATTACAGTATTGCAATGTCAAGATCTTCGCGATATAGACCGCTACGACATCAACCCGGAAACCATTCGCCATGCCCAAACCGCAAAGCACCAGCTACCAAGCTCCGGCCTTGGAAAAAGGACTCGATATTCTGGAACTCCTGGCCGACGAACCGACCGGCCTGTCTCAAAAAGTGATTGCCGATCGACTCGAGCGATCGGTTGGTGAAATCTTTCGCATGCTCGTATCGCTCGAACGGCGCGGCTATGTCAACAAACGCGACGACGACAATTATGAGTTAACGCTGCGTTTGTTCGAACTATCACACCGTCACCCGCCATCGCGTCGACTCATCCAGGCAGCGCTCGGACCGATGCAGGAATTCGCCACAACCGTATGCCAATCAATCCATCTGGCCGTGCTCTATAATAAAAACATCATGGTCGTTGCCAATGCTGACAGCCCCACCATGCTGGGCCTCACTGTGCGACTTGGCGCTCAATTACCAATCACCACCACCGCCTCGGGCCGCGTGTTGATGGCTTACCAAGACACATTCGGACTTGATCGTTTTAGGCAGGTTTGCCCCGAACTATCAACCCGCACCAAAGCTGGCAAACAAATGCAGACGCATCTGGCATTAATTCGCAAACGCGGCTACGAGCTCAAGCCATCCGAACGGATCACAGGCGTTACTGATATCAGTGTGCCGATCTTTGACATGACCAACACCGCGATCGCGGCATTGACCGTGCCATTTCTGACACAAACCGACAGCCCCCAAAACCAGAAAAAATCACTTGCCGAACTGATCACAACCAGCCAAACCATCTCGGCAACCTTGGGCTGGATCGCCAACGATCAATAACAATCGCGCAGGCAAACCACCTGCCAAACTCAACAAATAAACTTCTAATGATGTCATCGATGAACAATCGCTTGTATTTTGAAGACATTGAAATCGGTGCCACACGCCAAATCTTTGGCAGAACCATCACCGAGACTGACATTGTGCTTCATGCTGGGCACAGTGGGGATTTTTTTCCGCATCATGTTGATGCAGAATTCTGTAAGACCACGCCCTTCGGCCAACGTATCGCACACGGCACCATGATCCTGACTATTGGCATCGGACTGACTGCCGTCGAAATCAATCCTGTTGCATTTACCTATGGTTATGACCGCATACGATTCGTTAAGCCTGTGTTCATCGGCGATACCATCCACACATGCGTGACAATCGCTCGCAAAGAACCTGACCAAAAACGCGAAACATTCGGCCGCGTCTTTGAAGCATGCGAAGTCATCAACCAACACGACCAAGTAGTGATGGCATGCGAACACATTCTATTGGTTGAACGCAGCAACAATAAAACTACGTGATAATCATGCACCGTATGATCCATCACGAGACGTTATCGCATGATTCACGCCTCTCTAAATAAGTGATTTGCCACTTATTTTTCCGTGGGCACAACAATTCCACGCATGATGGTTCGTTGTGCAAAGAGAAATATCACCAAGGTAGGTATGCTTGCCAATACCACCGACGCGTACACGCCGGAACTCGAAACCCGCTGTTGATATTGAAACAGCCAGACACTGATCAGCCACATATCGGGGTCAGGCGCCACCAGCAATGGATACAAAAACATGGTGTACGCACCCGTGAAAGTGCCCAATGCCAACACAGCAAGAATCGGCTTACTCAATGCCATGGTGATGTGGAAGAACATGTGCATTTCGGAAGCACCATCAATCCTAGCGGCTTCGTATAACTCGGTTGGCAAACTGTCGAAAAAACCTTTGAGTAAAAAAATCATGTATCCGTTAGCAATCAACGGCAACACAAGTCCGATGTGAGTGTTAAGCAATCCCAATTTTCGCAACAGAATAAATTGCGGGATCAATGTCACCATCGGTGGGAACGCCATCGTCGCCATGAGAAACAATAGAATTTTGTAAGTGCTTCCCAATTTGTATCGCGACATAGCATACGCGGCCAAAGGGTTTACCAACATGGCCAACACAATAGCCATTGTGCAGAAAATCACCGTGTTAATCAGCGCTCTGCCCTGAAAAACCAACTCGTCTACCACATTGATATAGTTTCGCCACGTGTATTGCCAACGTAACGCCTTCGTGTGATTCATGACATAGTCGTATTCCAGTGCCGCCATCGCAATGGGAAGTTCCGCTTGACCAAATTCATATTCAGGCCCAACCAATCGGAATTTTTCGATGGATTGTGTCGCCAGGAATGCTTCATAACTTTCACGCGCCCTTCCACTCAACCAGGTTCGTCCATCGGGCAATTGCAACGTTTGCTCGGCTCCTTTATCACCATCAGTATCGTGACCAGCTTCCGCCAAAGCGCTTACAAAATTGCCATACGCATCCTTCGTTACACCATCAACCACCACAAACGAGGGATTCAACTCCTCGGTCACATACTCAATCCATTCAGCTCGCAACTGCGGCTGATCTATCCCGGGCACACGCGCCGGCAAATAAAATTCCGAATAATCCCCGATATCGATCGCATGCTTGTCGTTGTAGGCATTCACGCGCGTCTGGCCATACTTGGGATACACAATCGATTCCAGGAAATGGCCAGTCAATGAAACCAATCGCACGTTGGCCGGTGGCGCCTCGCGCAACATCGCCCGGTAAACACGAAACAATTCATTACGCACATGATCGTAACGTTGATTTGTCCAATCCGGCACACCCAACGAAACCGCCTGCCACGACGACACAGGCGAACCAAAATCACGCGAAGCCGCATCCAGATCGCGATCAAAATGATCGGCCAAACGCGTCCGCATTTCCCGCAAATTTTCCGGCACCGTGTTGATACCATAAATGCCGCCGAGCACCTGCCAGTGATACGGCAATTCCGATGGTACAAGATATTTCTGTAATGCCTCAACACCTGACAAACCATCGCCCCTGCTTTCACGATCCTGTACCACAGGACTTTTGAAACTGAAATACCGCTTTCCATGCGCACGATTTAGTGTTGTCACATCCTGGTTATATTTGGTTTCCAAAAATTTCCGGTACAACAATTCATCATTGCCCCAGAAACTCGGCATCAATTCCACATCAGCCTCATCCAATTCGCTACGCACTGATCCCGACAACATCACCACGAACGGATGCACCATTGACAAACCGCCGATCACTAACACAGTGATGATCGCCGCATGTATGAATCGTCCTCGCCAACTTTTTACTTCCACAGATCCGAGCATCGGCATGGCTTAATTATCTCCTTCCGACGATCCGGCGGCTGTGAATTCCGCCCGCGTCAACATTTTCATCTGATAGGCGGTAAATCCAACGAGTAATACACCTAATAACCACGCCATGGCTGTGCCCACCCCAAAACGTAAATCCATAAACGTCCGCACAAAAATTTCCAACGCCAGAATCATCGTTGCTCCATTTGGACCACCGCCGGTCAATGCCAGAATAAAATCTGTGCCGCCTTTGAATGCGCCCACGAGTGCGGCAATGAATTGAATCCCTATCAAAAACTTCAGCCGGGGGAGCATGATGTAACACACCTTGTGCCATAACCCAGCGCCATCGATATCTGCCGCCTCATACAAATCAGTTGGGATCGTCTTCAACGCGGCGAGATATAACAAACAACCAGGCCCTGACCCAGCCCAAACGGTCGGCAACACCACACAAAACATCGCTAATACCGGGGATTTCACCCACCGCAATGGCTCCATCTCAAAACGCCCCACCGCATCGGTCACTCCGATCGAACCTGAGCCAATCATCCACAGCGTCACACCAATAAACGCCGTCGCACTAAACCACAGGACCCCTTTCATCACGCGACTCATCTCATCCATTTTGATCGGCAACCAAACCAATACGCCGATCAAACTCAGCCATAATCCTGCAATCACCCATTTAATCACCGTGGCCACAACCGGATGCAAATGATTGGCACTCAATAACAATTGGTTCAGCACACCATATTCGCTCGGATCATATAGCTGCTTCCATAGAAACATGATGATCACACCACTGATGATCGCAGGCAGATAAAACAAGGTGCGAAACAAATATTTAAGCACCGCCGTTGGCACCTCATCCAATAAAATCGCCAGCAATATTGGTGGCCAAAACCCTAAACCAATCATCAACGTTACAAAGTAAAAAGTCCGCCCCAAACCCATCCAGAATGCCCCGTCGTATAAAACCTCTGCAAAATTATCCAAGCCGACAAACGTTGTCTTCGACACCAATCGATAGTCGGTAAACGCTAAAACCAAACCACCAGACAAAGGCACATACAGCCACGCCAAGGTGAAACCCAACGCGGGAAACAACATTGCCCACGCCACCCAGTGCCTCGAGCGCCCACCCTCGGTCGAAACCGGCGCCGCCACTGTGAAGAATCGCCATAGCATCAACGCGCCCACTGCAAACACTACCGCAATCAACACCACCACAATCCCAGTCACCACACGCCGCCGTGCCATCACATCAGCAGGCACATTCCCAAGTAATTTGGTATTTGCCTTTTCAACGGATGTTTCTAACAAACCAAGGATCTGATTAATCGCTTGTTCATGCGTGGCATTACTCAGATCAAGTTCTAACGCTGCATGAATGGGATCCGACATATAGCGATAGATATGTTGCGTATTGCGCCCGTAGGGTTCGGGGACACCATGCGCCAATGCAGTATCAAATGTTTTTTTCCACCCATCAGGCACACGCGCTAACAATCGATCATAACCAAACTTTTTAAGCAGGTCCGGGCTCACAAATAAACCAAACCCACCATCCACATACACCTGCGTGCGAATGCGCTGTGCTCGCTCGCCGGTGATGAACCAGATGTATTCCATGACCGCTAGTTGCTGTGCTGGCGTCGAACCACGAAACACCCCCATCATCCGACAGTTCAATTCACTACCACGCGCACCACTCGGTGCCGCAGGCACCGGCGCAATACCCACCAGTTGCGGATTGATATCACCCAGTAATTCCTCTTCCAGGTAACTGAATCGCATGGCAATCTGCCCCCGTTGCCACATCGTTTCACCCTCACTCGTCACCACCTTCGCCGCCCCCGACACCATTTCGCCATCACGCTCAAACGGCTCCTTAACCAATCGCCACACATATTCAATCGCTTCAGCCGCCGCGCGATTACCATACGCCGCATGCCATGTACCATTCTCATCAACCGCCACCGCCCGCGCACCGTTCGACACTAGAAATGAATACGTTCCCCAACTGATACCCTGCCCACCCGGAATCATCAGACCCGACTGTTGCAACGCAGGCACCGTCAAACGCTGTGCCATCGTCATCATTTGATCCCAGTTCTCCGGCGGATGTTCAGGATCCAAACCCGCCTCATAAAACAAATCTTTGCGATACAACATCGCCATCACCAACGTACTTGTCGGCAATGCCCATACATGTTTTTCATCACCATAGCCAGGCCGATCATCCGCGCGATACACCACCTCCCACGCCTGATCTGGCACACGCGCCCGAATTGATGCCAATGCTGTAGCAATTTCTTGCACGCTGGGTTCTGCTA
>JAUHYI010000026.1 GCA_030426385.1 Phycisphaerae bacterium | reverse complement strand
TTTCCATGCAGCCGATCGCTGGCGGTACGGCGGTCTTGGAACAGGCGGACATTGCCGAAACGCTACCCGGCAGTCGCCGATATGTCGCCAGCGTGGAGGTGCCGATCACGGACCTGGTACTCGGCAAATATCGCGTTAGCGCCCAGATCCTGGGCACGAACCTCGGCACAACGACTACATTTGAGTTGGACAAGTCGGCATGGATCCATTCGCAAGCTGGCATTAGTGACAAGGTGCTCGCGCCGTGGACGCCGGTGACGACGAAGCAGGAGAACGGTGGGGCGATCGAGGTGGGCGTGTGGGGACGAGACTACCACTTCGACGCGACGCCGTTTGTCGAACAGATTGAGGTACACGACAAGCCGATCCTTGCCTCACCTATCGCATTGACCGGACGTGTCGATGGTGAAGCCATCAACTGGCAGGGAGAAGCAAAGAAGCTCACGTCGGCATCTGATACCGCCGCGACGCTTGAACAGAAACTGACCAGTGCCGGGGTCCAGTTACGCGTCCATTCCACGCTCGAGTACGACGGTTTCACTACGATTGAGTGCGAGCTTGAAGCGACCAGGGATGTCTCACTCGACGAACTCACCCTTGAAATCCAGATGCTTCGCGAGTTCGCCAAGTTCTGCGGTGGCGACTACGTATTGCCCAAGGACCCCAACATCGCGATGTCCGCTATGTATCGTGGCGCGGTCAAAGACGATCTGTCGTTCCGCTTTGGACCGACGGTCTGGCTGGGCGATGAAAAGGGCGGCTTGAGTTGGCAGGCCGAGTCCGATCAGGACTGGCATTACGCCGATACCCAGAAGGCGATCGAGATTCTGCCGCGTGGCGAGACGACAAGCTTCCTCGCGCATTTCGTTGACGTGCCGACGAAGCTTGCCGCGGGCCAGAAGCTGCGCTACAAGTTCGCGCTGCAGGCAACGCCGTTGAAACCGATCTACCGTGACGCATGGGACATGCGCATTGCCCGCAGCGAGCCTTATGGTGCTGACCTCGTGTTGCCTGACAAAACGATCGACGGCAAACCCGCGCTGCAATACATCGCGGACCTTGGCATCCGCAACCTGTTCATCAACGTCAACGACGAGTTTCCCTGGCCGATGTTCAAACGACAGAGCTTCAGGGACAAGTACAAGCGGTTGTGCGATACCGCGCACGAGGCGGGCGTCTCACTTTATGGCTATTCAATACACGCCCGTGTGCCCGTGGTTCGACCGGAGTTTGATATCTACGGCTCGGACATGCTGCTTCGTCCGGCGCGACAGTACATGACACCTGCGGGGCCACCCGAACGCCCCGGTACATTGTGCTGGCAGCCGGACTGGATGCCGCTGCCGCAAGGGTCGGCGGACTTCTGCCAGAACAGTGATGCGCTGCAGGATGCCTACATCCATGCACTCAACGAACGCGTCACCACCTTCGGCGACGACGGCGTCTATCTCGACGGCAGCTACGTCACCGAGCCCTGCATCAATCACGAACACGGATGCGGGTACACGGATGAGAGCGGTAATGTTCATCCAACCTACCCTGTGTTCGCCGCGCGTCAGTTCATGAAGCGCATCTACACCGTTGTACATGAGGCCAATCCCGAAGGCATCGTCGACCTGCACAGCTCGTTCTTCTTTAATGTCAGTGGCATCGCTTACGCCGATGTCATCTGGACCGGCGAACAGTGGTACGAATACCGTCACACCGGCGTCGATTATATTGCCGGAACGCTTACGCTTGACATGTTCCGCACCGAGTTCACCGGCTGGACCCTCGGTGTCCCAGCGGAAACCTTGTGCTATCGTCTCGGCAGCCCGATGAACGTCGCTGCGACCGGCCTGTTGCACGACATCTCGCCGCGCATCAGCACCAACGGTTACAACACGCTGACCAAACGCACGGATTCGTACTACAGCCTTGTCCCCGAGATGTGGAAGCTGCGCGATGCATTCGGCATCAAGGAAGCTGAAAAACTCTTCTATTTTGAGAATAGTGACTATGTCACGCTTTCGCCGGACAAGTGCCACGCCACACTGTTCAAGCACCCGGCCAACGGCGTTCTTGCGTTGGTCTCCAATCTATCACCCGAGGCCCAGGACGTGACCGTGAGCTTCAACCTCGACATGCTTGGGCTGAGCGACCGAACATTTGAAGTGGTCGATCCCCTCGGCATGAAAGAGGTTAAGGCTGGCGAGTCGGGCACGGTGACGGTACCGCTGGGGTCTGAGGAATGGGTCTATGTCTGGCTGCGTCCGACCTCGGAATGATCGATCGCACAGGAAGAAGTAACACACAGATATCTGGAGAATCAATTGCCATGAGCCCTGAATTATTGGCCACGATGAACGCGACGGACTACACCCGCAGCTTCATCCAATTCACCGTTGACAGTTGGGACAACACGCCGCGCACGACCATCGACGCGGGTTGTACCTTGATCACGCCGAAAGGCGACATTCATCGCTACGTGCTGGGCAATGCCTGTATCGGCGAGAACATGTACGCGTCCCGGGGTCTCGTGCAGGAGCCGGGTACGGAGTTTCTTCAAATCGTTTCGGACGAGCGGTTCACATATCTCAAGGACGCTGGCGGCGCGTGCCCCGACATTCGCGCATCGCAAGTGATCGGCGAACGGCTGCCGACGTATGATGGCAGGGGCGTCATGCTGTTGGATATCAGCGTGGAGTTGATCGATCATCCTCGACTCAAGCCGATCACGACGCACGCGCAAGTGTGTGAGGCGATGATGGCCAACCGTGTGATCAACGCGCGAACAAGCTACGTCGAACCTGACGGCGTGAAGGTCGTGCTGGATTACCAGGTGCGTTGCTGCAATGTTTCGGGCTCGAGCGGGCGCTGGCAGGTGGACACGGGGCGGATTCTCGCGCTGTCGTCTGTCGCGCGTGAAGGTGATGGGTTGTTCAGCAGACTGGCGCCCGCATACATCGTTTACAACGACTGGAACTATGCGGAACTGGCTGTTCAGCGGTCTTCCGCAGACGGCGCGGCGGCGGCGAGGTACGACGACGTACGCGGCCTGGAGGTGTTGAACGAACTGTTCGTGATCGAGGATTAATGTCTGGATCACCAAAGTGCGGGCAGTCGCATATGGTAAATAAAACTGCCGCGCATGGAGGGGTTGTAAGGAACACGAATTCGTTGTTTAATGCATTGTCAACTTCGTCGAAAAACGTGCAATTCGTACGTGATTCGATGGGAGCAAGTCTGAAGTGTGGTTCGCGTTGACGTAGTGATCACGCCACTTTGTAAAGTATGGCATTCGGCCTGTCTTGTGGTACATGATGGTGTGTCGGTGTTTCGGTGCGCGCATAAGGTTGCGTGCGAACTACTATTCCTTCAATGAGGAGAATTCGAATGCGAAAGTCCCGAAAGTTCATCCCGTTATTATCCGCTGTCGTTGCTGGAACCGCGTTGTTTGCGGTGATCAACGCCAACGCCGCCACCATCGTGCTCAGTGAAGATTTTGAGGGTACCGGCAACTCCGTAGGAAACAACCCGGTCAATATCGACAACGTCGGAGATTGGGTCTATCCCATCAGTGACATCGAAGTCCATAGCGATCAGAAAACTTCCGGCTCGCTGTCCGGCAGATACATCAACCTGCCCGGTACCTATACCCGCACTCCCGGGGTCATGCAGAGCACTGAGACGATCGATCAGGTCGGCGCGAGCGTGCATGCTGAGTTCCAGCTTTACATCTACGAGGGCGTGTACATCGCGTTCGGCCTGACCACGGATGCGACTTCAAGCGATCTCGAAAACGATGCGCTGCTCTACCTGCATTACCAAGGCTCGACCGGCAGTCAGGATAAACTTGGTGTCCTGCAGTCGGCCAACGGGACCGGCACCCTCGTGGACGTCGGAGACGGCACGGTGGACCTGCCGCTCAGCGCATTTCACAAGATCGAGTTCGATTATGTTGTCGGTGACCCTACTGGCGTACTGACCATCGACAATACGGTGGTTGATTCCACGATTGCCCTGCGAAATTCCGGCGGCGCGGTCGACGGCTTTTTCTTTACCGAAGACAATCCCGGCAACGCTTACAACGTGCGCTACTGGATCGATGATCTGTCCATCGAATACACGGCCGCCGCCGTGCCCGAACCGGCCAGCCTCGCATTGTTGGGCCTGGGTAGCTTCCTGGTGATCGGCATCCGAAAACACCACGCTCACGCCTCGTGAATATGGCGCAATTGAAACATTGACACGACGAGGTCGGCACTGCGTCGGCCTCGTCTTTTTGTTGGCAGCTTCGAATACTGCAGGAAAGATTCCAATCATGATCGTTGATGTCCATTCGCATGCGTGGCAGTACCCGCGCCATTTCAATGATGATTTCATTGTGCAGGCCCGTCGTGCCCGAGCAGGTGTCGAGGTGGACTTGACCGTGAGATACGATGAATACCGCGCGGCACTGCCGCAAGACGAAGAGGTCGTGACCGTCGTTTTCGGCGGGAAGGCCAAGCTGTCTGGCATCTGGGTCGACGATGCATCCGTTGCCCAGTACGTGGCGCAGGACCCACATCACCTCATCGGATTTCTCTCGCTTGATCCCACCCAGGATGGCTGTGAAAAGCAAATGCGTGTGGGTCACGAAGAACTCGGGTTGCAGGGCATCAAGCTCATGCCGATGTACGCTGGATTCGACCCCCGCGATAAGCGCATGGAACCTGTCTGGCGATATGCCGCCCGCCACGACCTGCCCGTGTTGCTACACACTGGCACAACCTTTATCTCACAGGCGCCGCTGAAATATACCCTGCCTCGCCTGCTCGACGACGTGGCGATCGAACACCCGCAAGTGAAGATGATCTTGGCGCACCTGGGCCATCCCTACGAGGGCGAGTGTGTCGCAACCATTCGCAAGCACCCGAATCTTTACGCCGACATCAGCGCGCTTTACTACCGTTCGCACCAGCTTTATCAGAGCCTCTTGCTCGTGCAGCAATACGGCGTATGGGACAAGCTGCTGTTCGGTACCGATTACCCGTTTACCACTGTTGCGGACACGGTGAATGGATTGCGTTCGCTCAACGACATGCTCGAGGGCACCCTGTTGCCGCGGCTCAATGCCGATGCTATTGAACAACTGATTCACCGCGACGCGCTTGCAATCCTCGGGCTCAAACGAGGTTGATTTTCGTTATCTGCCGCGCGGTTATCTTTTCTGCCACCCTCGATCCTATTGTCATCGCTTTGCGAATCAGAATAATGAATCCCAGTTTCAGAAATCTAGTTTTCCGCCGTTGACTCGGGATTTTCCGATAAAAGCGGCTTCGGTTCAGTTCGAACCAGTCCAGTTCATATTGGAGTCATAACGATGATAAACTCAATCAGTGTGCGATCACTTGCCACTACAGCATTGCTCACGGTTTCGATGTTTTTTGCCGCGACCCCCGATCGCGCAGATGCCATGGAACCCGCAGATGATCCCTCGCTGGTCCTGCACTACACTTTCGATTACCCGCCGTCTTTCGACAACTCCGGCAAAACGGTCATCGACAAGAGTGGCCATAACAACCATGGCAAGCTCCATCATTTTCCCGAGTCGCTCCGCAACGTTGATGGCCGCGAAGGTGTCATGCGCTTCGGTGGCGTTAAGACCCTCATCGAGTGCGGCACCGACGAATCACTGTTCTTCAACGGTGACGCGACCTTCGAGATGTGGGTCAAGCGGCATGGCCTGATTCAGGCGGAATGGGCGCTGCTGTTCGGCGATGACTACAACTTCACATTCGGTTACCACAGCGGGCAGAACCTGCGCTTCTGGTACAGCGGCGACTTCGGCGGCATGATCGAGCCGATCGAGAACGACTTCATCACCGACCGTTGGTCGCACATCGCGGTGGTCGTCGAATATCCGCGTTGCCGTTTCTATAAGGACGGCAAGCTTGTTCGTGATGGATACATGCCCGAGGAAGGACTGCAGCAAGTCCGCAATGCCACCACGTGGATCGCCGGTCGGCCTGGGTCCGGCGGCTGCCCCGTGGATATCGATGAGGTGCGTGCATACCGTCGCGCGCTGAGCGCTGAGGAGATCGCCGCCCACGCAAAAGATATTGAAATCGAAACGCCGGTGGTCGATGAACTGGCGATCGAGCCATACTGGTACGAAGATCGGCTGGCAGTGCGGCTGTCGTCCAAAGGCTCGGACTACGCGGGTTACAAGGCAGAGGTGATGCTCCTCGACGGGGACTACGTCACAAAGATCGCTAAGCCGCAGACGATCGAATTGAAAGAATATGTTGAAGGTTGCGGCCGCTACGTTGCCAACGCCGATTTCCCATTGCGGGGGCTCAACCGGACCTCGGTGGACGTGCGCGTGAACATCCTGGATCGGAGAGGCAAGCTCGTGAAGACGCTGCGCCGCCACGACACGCTGCGTAAGCCCGAGTGGGTGGAGAGCGACGAGGGTTACAGCGATAAGCCGGTCGGCCCGTACACGCCGCTCGAAGCCAAGACGGTAACCGGCGGCGTACAGGTCGACGTGTGGGGTCGCACCATCACCTTCGGTGATACGCCGTTCCCTCAGCAGATCGTCGCGACGGGTGAAAAATTGTTGACCGCCCCCATCGCGCTCACAGGCCGCGCCAACGGTAAGGCCATCACCTGGCGGAATCAGCCCACGCAGTTGGTCGAGTCGTCACAGGTCGACGCAAAGCTCACGCAGAAGGGCACCGCTGGCCCACTGACGTTGAACGTCGATACGAGCATCGAGTACGGCGGGTACATGATTTTCGACTGCGTCCTTGAGGCGCGCGGCGCGGTGTCGCTCGATGAACTGACGCTTTCAATCCCGATGGACAGCGAGTACGCCGCGCTGTGTCTGGGCATGTACGTCTATCCTAAGGATCGCGATATCCCGATGGCACAGAACTACAGCGGTGCGGTCAAAGGCGACTTGTCGTTCAAATTCAGCCCGAATGTCTGGCTCGGTAACGAAGAGCGGGGACTGTGCTGGCAGGCGGAGTCGGACCAGTACTGGCACAACACCGACAAGTTGGACGTGATCGATGTCGAGCCGCGTGGCGCGACCACCACGTTGCGTGCGAAGTTTATCGATGCTCCGAAGAAGCTCGCTGCGGGTGACAAGCTGCACTACAAATTCGCGCTGCTCGGCACGCCGATGAAGCCGGTGGTGCGGGACACATGGGAGATCCGCACCGTTCGCAGCGATCCCTACGGCGAAGACCTTAACCTGCCGATCCGAAAGACTGAGCACAAGCCCACGCTCGAATATTACAAGGAAGCAGGCATCGGCCATCTGTTTTACCAGGCCCACGATCTGTGTCCCTATCCGCTGCCCGTGACCGAAGGCTTCTCCGACGCGTTGCGTAACCTCGTTGAATCCACGCATGCCGCCGGCCTCAAGCTCTATCCCTATTTGTTCCACCAGCGTTTCCCCGTGACGGCACCAGAGTTCGACCTCAACGGCAAGGAGATGTTGCAACTGCCGCTGGTTCCGTGGGCATGGGGCGGCGTGCGTTCACCTCCGAACTATCAGGGTTACCATAGCGATATCTTCACCGAGTTTGGCGCCAAGGCGCAGGGCGTTGTCATGTTCTGCAACAACAGCAAGTCCGCGACTGATGCCTATATCCACGGCCTCGGAAAACGCTTCGATGAGTTCGGCGAAGACGGTGTCTACCTCGACGGCACCGGCTTCAACGACCCATGTTCCAACACGCTGCACGGTTGCGGCTACGTCGGCGAGGACGGTAAAGTGCATCCAACTTACCCCGCGTTTGGCAGCTATGACTTCTGCAAACGCATCTACACCACCATCAAGCAACGCCGTCCCGATGCCGTCATTGATCAGCACCAGTCACAGGGTCAGAACACTGCGTCTCTTGCCTGGGGCGACATGCTCTGGACCGGCGAACACTGGTGGCACCTCCGCGAAACCGGTGCGCCCGACGGCTACATCGCCGGCGAAATGCATCTCGACCTGTTCCGCACTGAGTTCATGGGTTATCCCCTCGGCATCGCCGCCGAAACCTTGTCCTATCGACTCGGACCACGCATGAAGGTGTGCGCGACCTCGCTGCTGCACGACATCCCCGTCCGTGTTCGCACGCAGGAGCCCGAGTATCTGGCCATGTTCACCAAGCTATGGAAGGTGCGTGAGAAACTCGGGTACGACGTGGACAAGCACTTCTACTGGAACAATCAGGACTACGTGCAAGTCACGCCTGCCGATTGTTACTCGACGCTGATCCAGAGTAAACGCCGAGGCACGCTTGCGTTCATCTCCAACCTGTCGCGTGAACAGCAGGACGTGACCGTGCACCTGAGCCTCGACAAGCTTGGTCTCACGTCGTCGCAGTTGGAAGTGCTCAACCCGTTAACCGATGAGCCGGTAGAGATGACCGCCGACGGGAAGATCACCGTCACGTTGGGCAGTGAGGAATGGCTTTACGTCTGGCTGAAGCCGCGTTGATTCTGGTTTATGCTGGACGGATATGGCAACGCGGGTCGGTTTGGCCCGTTCGTGGAAATCAATGATGAAGATTTTGGTGACAGGTGGTTGTGGCACGCTGGGGCGCGCGGTGGTTGCCGCGTGTGAGGGCGTGCACGAGGCCGTCGCATTTGATCGGACGCCCGAGGCCGTGGCGCTCGGCGGTGTGCAGGGCGACATCACTGATGCCGAGGCGTTGCTCGACGCCGCCTCCGGTTGCGATGCAATCATCCACGCTGCGGCATTGCACGGCAGCAACCGCCACACACACACCACTGCCAAGTACATCGCCACTAACGTGGTCGGCGGCGATCATGTGTTTCAAGCTGCGGTTGGCCACAACATCCGTCACGTCGTAACCGCCAGCACCATGGAAGTGCATATCGGGCGCGACGGCACCGCGTCCGGCATGACCGTCCTCGACGAACAGTCGCCGCCCAAGCACGATTGGATTTATCCCGTGACGAAACTGCAGGTCGAAACGCTCGGCCAATACTACGTCGATAAGTATGGCATCAATATCGCGCACCTGCGTTACTACGTCTTCGGCGAAAAGCCGTGGCGCGATCTTGGTTACAGCCTCGTCGTGCACTACATCTCGAAAGAGGACGCCGCGGCGGCGGCGCTGGCCGCAGTGCAAGTGGACGGTTTGCGCAATGAGGTTTTCCTGATTGGACCTGACACGCCACTCGGGCAACCGGACATCAACGATGTGCTCAACGGCGATGTTTGGCCCATGCTTGAACGCCACTGGCCCGGCTGTCGCGCCGTGCTCGAGCCCAAGTTCGGTCAACCCTCGCCGAGGGACTACTGGCCCGTCGCACGCATTAACAAAGCTAAACTCATGCTCGGTTGGAAGCCCACGCACACCTTCGAATTGCTGCTGCGCGAGCTTGGATGGCGTGCCCCGGGCGAAGGTGAATCGGATGCCGTCAAAACGACACGCGCGGAGGTGGCGTCATGAAGATCACACGTGTTGATTGTTACGAGGTCGTTGTTCCCGCACACGAGGACATTGCAACCAGCAGCGAATATGGACCGCTGCGCTTTGATCGACGATCCAAGATCATCTTCGAAGCGCACACTGATGCGGGCCACGTCGGTCTGGGTGAAATGCCGCGCGGTGTCGATGAAAATGGACTCAAGGGAATGCTTAATCACTTGCGTGGCGTGGACCTGTTGTCGATTCCATTGCAGGAACCGCCGCTTTACGATCTGAGTCAGAACGACACCTTCGCCCATACGCCTCCGGGCCGACCTCATCGGCTCAGTGAGCAATACTTCGGCGCTTACCGTGAGATCGGTGTACACGCGGTGCTTTTCGATCTGATCGGCAAGCACCGCGGCGCGAGTGCCAGCGACCTGATGGGCGGGAGGGTTCGAGATCGCGTTCGCGTGGATTACTGGATGGGCCGCATGACGCCGGAGGAATCCGCTCGTGCCTGCAAGCGAGCCAAGGAGATCGGCTATCGCGGCGTTAAGTGCAAGTGCGCCCTGGAAGACGATAACGTCGAACGTGCTGAAGCGGTGAAAGAAGCGTGCGGCGTAGACTTCGAGATGACGTTCGACCCCAACGGCCGCTTCTATCGTTTTGGTGAATCGATCGGGATGCTCAGGCGTCTGGCCGCGGTCGGCAATATCGGTTGCGTCGAAGATCCGTTTCCGCAGATGCACATTGATGAATTCAAACTGCTGCGCAGCCTCGGGCTCTTCGCCGTCGCATTGCACATCAGGCAAAGCCACGAACTGATTCCCGCGATCAAGATGGGTGCGTGCGACATCGCCAATCTCTGCGACCTGCCGTGGCGCGTCCACCTGGCGGGCGGCCTTTGCTGGTTGGCGAACGTTGCGACATGGTACGGCTCGGGGGTCGACCTGGGCGTACACGAGGCGCTGATGCTGCACGTGTGCGCAGCGACAAAATCGATGACGCGACCGTCCGACATCTTCGGCCGCAGTATCCGACAACACAACCTCATCGACCGCGCCTTCGATGTGCATGACGGCGAAATGGCTGTACCCACCGGTCCAGGCCTCGGGGTGTCACTCGATCGCGATGCGTTGGACCAGTACACGCAACGCAAGTTCTCATTCACCATGGATTGAATTCATCACACGCGAGTCAAGCTGATGCTCAAGGCTGCTCGGGCACGGCCGTGAATTGCTGTGAGTATGTTCGCGTGTCTCGTCGAGAAACGAAAGGAAACATATGACGGAATCGAGCAAGCAAGCTGTTAACCCTAAGGGGAAGGACACCGCGACCGGCGCGTACTCGCCGGGGATTGCGTTTGGGGACTTCGTTTTTGTCGCCGGGCAAGGCCCCATGAATCTGGACACCGGTGAGTTTGAGACGCCGGATTTTGAACACGAGGTACGACTCACGCTGGAGAACGTACGGGCTGTGCTCGACGCGGCCGATGTTGGGTTCGATGACTTGGTGAAGGTTCAAGTCCATCTTCAGAACATCAACGACATCGGCCGATTCAACGCGATCTATCAAAGCTATTTCACCAAGCCATACCCGGCACGCACGACCGTGCAGTCGGTGCTTGGCGACATCTCTATCGAGATCGACGCCATCGCGATGCGCGGAGCCGGCGGGGCGTCACGGAAGGTGGATGCACCATGAAATGGGAAGAAATGTCATGGCCACAGATTAATGAGCTGTCGAAAGATCTGCCGGTTGTGCTTCCGCTTGGTGCGGTTGAGCAGCACGGCCCGCACTTGCCTCTGGTCACGGATACATGTCAAGTCTCGGCCATCGCGGACCGTCTTGATGCTCAGATGGGCGAAGATATCGTGACGTTGCCTGTGCTATGGCTCGGATCGTCACATCACCACCTGGACTTCCCGGGCACGCTGTCGTTACGGCCATCACTCTACACACAAGTGATCCAGGATCTCGTCCGGTCTGTGCTCAAAGCGGGCTTTCGCAGGATTTTCATTCTTAACGGTCACGGTGGCAATGAAGTCCCCGTCGCGCAGGCGCTTGGTGAGTTGTCATCCATCGATGAAGAGGCGCGACAAGCTCTGCTCACTTACTCGAGCTGGTGGCACGTCGGCAAGCCCGATCCGCGCGCGCATGGCATGGCGACCTCGGCTATCTCACATGCCTGCGAGTATGAGACCTCATTGATGCTTTATCTGTGCGACGACCTCGTCGATCAGCGTCAGGCTGTGGAGCCGAAGGTGGCATTGGAAAGTCCGTGGCTGGACGGTCCGAAACAGGTGCAGGAGTTCCGCAGTTTCCGTGCGATGACACCTACGGGCAACTTAGGAAATCCGCTGGAAGCAACTGCCGACAAAGGTCGGTCCATGATCGAAACCGTGGTGAAAGATATTGCTGCCTTTCTCCATGAATATGCGACCTGGCCCTATCCCGTAAAGGCATGAGAACAACAATCCGGGACGACTTATACGCATGCCATTAAATTCTCAGGCGTGATTTCCCGTTAGCCGCCGCCTTCAGGCGGCGCGAACCCTGGTGAAAAAACACGCCATCGCGCCGCCTGAAGGCGGCGGCTAACGCACGAGTTCTAAACGGGACTGGTATTACAGAAACAGATAAAGGGTAGTACATGACCTGGATTGACTGGATGATTGTGTTGGTACCACTGGGTCTGGTGGGATGGATCGGATTCTATACCCGACGGCATGTGCATGGGGTGAGCGACTTCCTTGCCGGCGGGCGTGTGGCGGGACGGTACGTGGTCGCTGTGGCCTCGGGGGAAGCGAGCCTGGGACTGATCAGTGTCGTCGCGATGTTCGAGATGTACTACAACTCCGGATTCGCGATCGGATTCTGGAACGGGTTCCTGATGCCCATCGGATTGATCATCGCACTGACGGGGCTGGCGGTGTATCGATATCGTGAGACACGGGCGATGACGCTGGCGCAGTTTCTGGAGGTTCGTTACTCGCGATCGTTCCGGGTTTTCGCTGGAGCACTTTCGTGGTTGGCGGGCGTGATCAACTATGCGGTGTTTCCCGCAGTGGGGGCACGCTTCATCGTGTACTACGGCGGATTGCCACCAGCCGTGTCACTGCTTGGATTGCAGGTTCCGACCTTCGCGCTAGTGATGGCGATCTTTCTGAGCATTGCGATCGCGATCGTGTTCTTCGGCGGGCAACTCACCGCGATGGTGACCGACTGTGTCGCGGGTCTGTTCAGTTATGCCATGTACGCGATCGTAGTGGTCGCTGTGCTCTGGTTGTTTTCCTGGAGTCAGATGCGCGACGCGCTGCTGGACCGGCCGCCTGGCCAGAGCATGCTCAACCCATTCGACACGGCGAATCTCAAGGGATTCAACGTGTTCTACATCGTGGTCGGGATCATTCACTCGGTGTACGGCCTGATGGCGTGGCAGGGTTCGGCGGGGTACAACGCGGCAGCCTCCTCACCCCACGAGCAGAAGATGGGTTCCGTACTCGGCGTCTGGCGCGCCGGCTTGAGCACGCTGATGGTCGTGCTGTTGGCGATGGCGGCTTACACCTTTATGCACCACCCGGACTTCGCCGCAGGTGCTAGCGATGTGCAGCACGAACTGGTCGACCAGATCAACCTGTCCAATGAGGTCACCACCCAAACGATTCGCGATCAGATGACGGTGCCGATTGCGATCAAGCATTTTCTGCCGGTTGGTGTGACCGGCGCCTTCTTTGCGGTGATGGTTTTTCTGCTGATCAGCACGGACACCACGTACCTGCACAGTTGGGGAAGCATCTTCGTTCAGGACGTAATGCTGCCGTATCGTAAAAAACCATTGACGCCGCGGCGACAGATGTGGTGGCTGCGTCTGTCGATTCTGTCGGTGGCGGTGTTTGCGTTTGTGTTTTCACTCTTCTTCAACCAGGTCTCGCACATCCTGATGTTCATGGCGTTGACCGGTAGCATCTGGCTCGGCGGGGCTGGCTCGGTGATTCTCGGTGGACTCTACTGGCGACGAGGCACCACTAGCGGTGCCTGGGCTGGGTTACTCGCCGGTGCTACGTTCGCGGTCCTCGGTTTCATCTTCACGCAATACTGGGCTCAGCCAATCTATCCCTATCTGAGCGAGCATCATCCGCAAGGCTTGGTGTCGTTCAAGGAAAATCTCGAATGGCTCGGCGAAAAACTGCCCTTTACCGATTGGGAGGTGACGCCGGAGAAATTCCCGATCACCGGACAGGAGATCTATTTTCTGACCATGGTGGTCTCGATCGTCAGCTATGTTACCGCGTCGTTGCTCACATGCCGCGAGCCATTCAACCTCGAAAAGATGTTGCACCGTGGTGAGTATCGTCGCAAAGACGAGATCGACAAGGACCTGGCGACACTCCGTAAACCTTTACGCAATTGGAAACACGTGTTGCTCGGTTTCGACGAGCAATACTCGCGCGGCGACAAGATCATGTCCGGCTCGGTCTTCGCCTACAGCATGACGTTGTTTACCATCTTCATTGCGGTGGTGTTGTGGAACACCTGCATCAGTCCGTTCAGTGATGAGGGTTGGGCGACCTACTTCTGGATCATGAATGTTGTGCTCGCGCTGGTCGTCGGAGCGGTAACGAGCGTGTGGTTCACCATCGGCGGTATCCTCGACCTGCGCAAGATGTTTCGCCGGCTGTCCACGCTGCAGCGCAACCTGCTCGACGACGGGCGCGTCGTCAATCACACGAACGCCGAAGACCTGGCGTTTGCGCTGGAGAAGTCGGAGGATCAGCAGCCGCCCCAACTCGAGAATCCTGATGAGCCGTCAGGGTGATAGGTTGGCGATGCTGTCGCGTTCTCGAAGTTTCGGCAACAGGTTATACGAAGTGTCGGGCCAGTCCCCCAGGCGTTGATAGCTTGCAATGATGCGCACGATGCGCGTCGATAGGCGATCCCATGGGGATTCATAGCTCGTCGGCGTCGGCGTCAGATAGTCCAGGATAGGCCAATAGCAAGTTGAGAGGATCGAAACGTCGTCTGGGATGTGAAGTCCCAATTCGCCGATCGTTGTGTACATGCACATGACCAGTTCGAGCTCGGTGAGGATGAATGCGCTCGAACGGGTGGGCCGTGAAAGGTATTTCATCGTTGCGTTGCGGACCGCGGGTGGCGTGAGGATGGGCTTGCCGACGGTCCAACGCAGCCCGCGGTCGGCCAGTTTGGCGCAGGTCTGCCGAAACGTGTCGATGGAGATCATATCGCCGACACCTCCCACATTGGCTTGAAGCAGTGTGATGCGGCGGTGGCCACGATTGAACAAGTGGTTGACCGCGTGGCGCATGAGCGACTCGGGACTGAAGTCGATCGCGGGCAGGTGCACATCTTGCGTGCGCGAGCCGAGGATGGCGGTGGGCACGCCGAGCTCTTGATACCACCGGTGCACCTCGGGCGGTGTGGAAGCCAGCAAATAAAATGACGGGCGGTGGGCCTCGTCAATGCGTGTGAGCGTGTCGTTCAACAGCTTGGTCCCTTGCGCGAACGCATTCTCGATCACCATGCGCAGGCCACAGGCATGCAGTTTGTACCGCAGGTCATCGATGACCGAGATCAGCGAGGTCAGGTCTGGCTTGGTGTTCGCATTGCGGAGGTACACGACGACCGGGTTGCGGTCGGTTCTGGTTACCGTCTCGAGATGCAACTTGATGACACGCCAGCGCTGTCCCGAGGCACCACGCAGAATCCCTTCCCGTTCGAGCGCGCACAGGGCGGTGTGTAGCGTCGGACGGCTGACTTCGAGCTCGGCACTTAGCCGGCGCTCCGAAGGCAGCGTTTCGCCCCAGCGACCGTTGATGATTTCATTGCGCAGCGCCTCGTATACGCGATCAGCGAGTCGGCTTTTAACCTGAGAAAGACCCGAGAATTCAGATTTTTTCTTACGGCGTGCCATCGGTCAACTCACTTTACCAGAGTCGGCGAAACTGGCTATAGAATTGACCATGGTTAAATTTTTTGCCGCCCCCGAAAGGGTGGGTGAATGCGATCGGGTGTGCTCTAATGATGATCAGAGTCGTGTGGCTTGTGCGCATCGGTTGTTGCGCGGCCGGTCCACGACTGTTGGATTTTGCAGTCGGAAAGAGTGATGATTCATGACCATGACCGCACCAATTCACACGATTACCACGGTAATGGAAGCGACTGCCGAGTATCCACGCCATTCCGGTGCGGCGCTGCTACATTTGTGTGATGGCGGCATCTTCATCGCGTGGATCCGTATGTCACCCAACGACGACCCGGAGTTTCCCGGCAACGATGACGCTCCGGCGGACCTCGCGTGTGCCACGTCTTATGACGGCGGCGCAACATGGCAGAATCACCGCACGCTCGTCGAACTGCCCGACGGTGACACCTCGGTCTATACGCCCTCGTTGCTTCGGGCGCAGGACGGCTCGGTGCTGTTTCGTTATGAGCGGTACCACACTTTTGTCAAGGATCAACCGCGATGCATTTCGGCGTACCTATGCAAGAGCACCGACGAATGCAAAACATTCAGCGAGCCGATGCCGATCTTTGAACGCTCATCGAGTCACATGGGCTCATCCAATAACATGCGACAACTCACGAGCGGTCGGCTCATCATTCCCATCATGCACGCGGCGGGCAATGTGTTGGAGAACGACGGCGAAGGACTAGCGCCGACCGATATTGTCAAGGCGGGTTGTTATTACAGCGATGACGATGGCGCGACGTGGCGGGTCAGCGACAATTACGTGGAACTGCCGATGCGCGGCGCGATGGAGCCGCAGATCGAACCGGTGAGCGACGGACGGCTGATCATGATGGTGCGCACGCAACTCGGCAGCGTGTATCACGCGTACTCGACGGATCAAGGCCAATCGTGGTCGAAAGCGCAGACGACCGGTGTGACCGCGCCCGAGTCGTGCCCCGGACTCGTTCGACTGCCCGACAGTGGACACCTCGCGCTGATTTGGAACAACAGTCTGTACGATCCGAAGTTTGATCATTATGGCAAGCGAACGCCGTTGAGTGTTGCGATCTCGCAGGACGATGGACGGACCTGGGGCGAGCCGTATCACATCGAGGACGACCCGGCATGGGAGTTCACCAATCCCGCCGCACTGGTGACCGGCGATGGCAAACTGCTGGTCGCATACGAAGCCTCGAAATACAAATTACTGACGCCGCCCGGGCGACTCGGCCGTTCGCGCATGCATCTGAAATTGGCGTCAATCGACGTGGAAAGTCTTTACCGGTAGGTTGTTCATGAGCAAGCCCAGTCAAATTGTCGATACGCATCAACACGCATTCTGGACTCTTCGCGATGACGCGGGACTGGTCGCAGACATGGACGACCACGGCATCGCGTACGCCTGGTTGCTGACGTGGGAGATTACGCCCGACGAGATGAATATGAGCGAGACGATCGCGCTGAACCCGGCGAACACTCGGCTTGACGGCACCAATCGCGGCGTGATTCTGGCCGATCTGATTCGTGCGCGTGATCGCTATCCCGATCGGTTCGTGCTCGGGTACTGCCCCGACCCGCGCGTCGGCAACGCGCCGGACCTACTGCGGGCCGCAGTGTCGATGTATGACGTCAAGGTGTGTGGCGAGTGGAAGTACCGCATGTTGCTGGATGATCCACGATGTCTGGAGTTGTTCCGCGTGGCTGGCGAGCTCGATTTGCCGGTGGTGCTACATCTGGATGTGCCGTACCTGCCGGGCAAGGCAGGAGAGTCGGAGTACCAGAAGAATTGGTTCGGCGGGACGGTTGAAAACCTCGAACGGGCACTGCTTGCGTGTCCGGAGACGCATTTCATCGGACACGCGCCGGGCTTCTGGCGCGAAATCTGCGGTGAGGCTGATGTTGAGCCCGATGTCTTTCCCGACGGGTCCGTCGCTGAAGGCGGCAGGCTTTATGAACTCTTCGATCGCCATTCGAATCTCTATGCCGACCTCTCCGCGGGATCCGGGCTCGGTGCGCTGCAGCGCGATCCGGGTCACGCCGATCGGTTTCTCGAGCGCTTCCAGGACCGTCTGTTGTTCGGCCGCGATTGCTACGGACAGGAACTGCACGATTTCCTGCAATCGCGCGAAGTGCCACAAACCGTCGTCGAAAAAATCTATCACCAGAATGCCCAGCGGCTGGTGAAGGGCATTGTGACGCCTAAGGCAAGATTGTCGTCGAGCTTCCCGCCGATTACGCCACAGGTGAAGATTTCCCAGCGATTAATCGAATCGTATTGATCGTCGTTACTTCTAGATGGAATATCGTTATGCAAGGTGAATTGATTCGAGCGAAGCTCCATTCGGGTGAACAAGTTTACGGCACACACGTGTGCGGATTGAGCAACACGACCGCGATGCAGATCATGGCGATGGCGCCCCTTGACTTTGCATTCATTTGCACAGAGCACATGGCATTGGATCGGGCGCAGGTGGCACTGATGTGCCAGATGTACGCGGCGTGGGGTATCTCGCCAGCGGTGCGCATCCCGTCACCATGTGTCGACGCTGCGGCGATGGCACTCGACGCCGGAGCGCAGGGAATCGTCGCGCCCTATGTCGAAACAGCGGAGCAGGCCCGCGCGATCGGCACGACGGTACACTTTCGTCCGATCAAAGGTCAGATGTTGCAAGAGTTCGCCACCGGCACACGCGAGCCGACTGACAAAACTCGGGCGTTTTTCAAGCGATTCAACCGCCACAGCTATGCGATCATCGGCATCGAGAGCATGCCCGCCTATGAGAATCTCGACGCCATCATCAGTCAGCCCGGCGTGGACGGCGTCTTCATCGGATTCCACGACCTCAGTTGCTCGATGGAGCTACCCGAGGAGTGGGACAATCCCAAGTGCTGGAAGGTGATCGAGGACATCGTCGTGCGTTGCCGTGTTGCCAACATCGGCGTCGGCTTGCACCTGCATCCGCGCCTGCACAAGGTCGAGCGTGTGCAGCACTTGATCGCACGCGGGATGAATTGGGTGCTCGATGGAGCCGATGCGGTCTTCGCCATGGACGCACTCGAAAAGCGGCGACAACTACTGCTCACTGCGCCGAAGATAGACGAACCCGAGGATCACGCGGATCAGGATACCTCCATCGCCTCGTGTATCACTCCGTGATTTGCTCGCGCCACGCACCGGGGTGTTTTCATAGATACATCTCCCCATGGCGATTACTTTCAAGCCATAGGTTTCAAGCAATAGGCGGTTTTCTTGAGATCACGCAGAAGTTAGCGGCAGTGATCCTGCGTCACCCGTTTCGCGCATCCAGTCGAACAGTTGTTGGCGAAGCTGGTCACGCAGAGGACGACACGCCGCGCACTCATCAGCGGTGACTGGAGGAATGTCTTTCATGGATTCGCGGTAAATGCACAGCTCCGGTATCGATTCGCTGTTCGTAAGCGATCGCGTTTCGTTTGGATCCTCGGACAGATTGTAAAGCTCGTCGATATGATCCTGGTTGTAAACATATTTCCAACGTTCGCCATCGACCCATGCAACGATGGATCGGCTAACGGCATCGGGCCCGCACAGGTCGCCGTTGTATTCCATGAAGATCGCGTCGCGCTGCGTGCTTTGGTGGTCTTCAACGAGTGGCTTGAGCGAAAGTCCTCGCTGGCCGTTGGGGGGGATGACACCGGCATAGTCACACACGGTCGCGCAATAGTCGATGGCAGAAACGAGGTCGCTACGCCGAGAGGGTTGGCTATCAGGCGACTTGATGAATACCGGGATGCGGCATGCGGATTCATAGAAACAACTTTTGCCGAACAGGTGATGTTCGCCGAGCATCTCGCCGTGATCGGTTGTAAAGAGGACGACTGAACTTTCCCAGATGCCCTTGGCTTTCAAGGCACGGATCACTCGCCCGATACACTCGTCCACCATGGTGACCAGGCCGTAGTACGCGCTCCACACCTGGCGATACTCATCGCGTAGGGCAGACCGCCCGATCTGCCCGCAGATCCTGTCGAGCAAAACGTCGGGTTGGCCGGGGTACCACCTGCCCACGGTCTCGGTTAGTTCGATCGCGTCCGGTGGGTACATGCTGTAGTACGGCTCGGGTAGGTCGAGCGGTACATGTGGCGCCCAAAACGAGGCTTCAATATATTGCGGACTATCGAAGTCCATGTCTTGGATATAGCCCTCGATCCTGTCAGCCCACCATACATCGCGAAACTTGTCCAAGGGATGCGGATTCAGGATGCGACGCGGTGGGGCGTATTCGCCGATGACCGCTCGGCCCTCAGCATCATGCCCAACTTTGTACGGGACGTAGGGCAACGTGTGACTTCTATCCGACTCGACCGGACAGGCAGCTTGCCACGCGCGCTCGTCCTCAATCAACGCATTGGGCACGCGCTCTTCCAGGCTCGGCCGGGTGCGACAGTGTTGCACGCCGACGTGGGTAATGCCGTACCCGCCTGCATCGAGCGATTCGTACAGCGTTTTGTGATCGGCACCCGCACGGTTGTGTGCGGATGGCTGATTCACAATCGCACCATGTTGGTGTGCGTGTTTCCCGGTGTACATAGACGTGCGGGTTGGTCCGCACAGTGGGGTGGCGCAGTATGCGTATTCCATGACCACTGATTGTTTGGCTAATTCATCGAGGTTTGGCGTGGCAACTGGCAATGAGCCGTACGCGCCAAGGCAGTCGATTCGTAACTGGTCGGCCATCAAAAGAATAATGTGCGGCTGCGATTTCAATACAACGTCCTTACGGCAATTCTGCCAAAATGATTCGATCGTAATTTCGGGCTAGGGTCACGGTTTAAGGCCCATTGGCGCCGCGAATTTCACATCGCTGATTTCTGGCCGTTGGGCGTATTTTGCGGCCCGACTTATTTGTATGGTCAACTTGTCTTTTTCTGGCTAAAACACACTACAACAATACAACTGGTCATAGCTGCAGTCAAGTCGTAGTCGTGGCTGGACGGGTTCTGGTGGGTTGTGTGGGTGGGGGGGCGGGCTCATTTGGTGGGTGTGGGCTTGTGGAGGCAGTGTTTGTATTTGATTGATTCAAATGGTTTTTGCACGTGTTTTGGGCGTTTTTTGTACGGATTCCTAGTGGTTGAGTTGAGGTGGGGTGGCGGGGGGTGTGGTGGTGGTGGGGCTGAAAGTCTTTGCTGGTGGGGGGTGGGTGGAAACCTTTATTTCACGTATTGTTTTGTCTGGGGTTGACAATATAAAGGTATGGTTGTATTGTTGATGTATGGAAAATCTTAGCGATTTAAAGCAGCAGCCATACAAATATGTCAAACTACAAGACGCGCTCAAGGCACGCATTCGCGATGGCGTGTACGTCAAAGGCGATCGACTGCCGGGCGAAGTGGCATTGGCTGATCAATTCTCCGTTTCCCGAGTCACCGCACGCCAGGCCATGGAAGCGCTGAAAAATGAAGGCCTTGTCATACGACGGCAGGGGGCTGGCTCATTCGTGCAATCCATCCCCGAAGCCCCAACCCAAAAAATGCCACCCAAAATCGACAAAGCAGCCCCGCCTCAAAACGTGGCCTACGTCATGATCGATCGCTTGCTTGATGAGAGTAACTATGCCCCCAAGCTACACGCTGCCCAGCAAGTCATGTCTGACCATGACATCATGCTCTCGATCGCCAACCTCAATTCCGTTGATCTGATGGCGGGCGTGATACCCACATGGTTTCGGCCTGACCGCGTTGACGGTGTCATTTTTGATGGTCCCGTTCAGGAAGGCCATGTTCGTCTCGCTGAACGGTTGGGCATTCCCTATGTGGTCATGGGCAACTGCCCGTTGCCACAGGAAACGGTTCAAGTTCGTTATGACTGTTACAGCATCGCCCAGGAGATTGTCGAATATCTCGGCCGACTCGCGGATCAGCCGATCGTTTTGCTCGTCGAACCGTTCCGCCTGCATTACACCAAAGAAATCTATGCCGGCTATGTTGATGCGATCCGCAAACGCGTGGGCGGCGTTCCTTTGCTGCACACCTGCAACGACGATGGCTATCGCGGCATCAAATATTTTCTGAACGAAAGCGATGGGCGATTCTCATTGTTCACCGTGGACCGCATGCTCGGCGGTGTGCTCAAGGCCTATCAAGAGTTCGGACTAACCAACGAAACAAATCCGATCATGACGTTCGGCAATCCCCGTGTACTCACCGAACGGCAACGACAGATGACTCATTTCGCCCCGATGTCCGCTGAGATATTGATGCGCAAGACTGCTCAGACGCTGATTGCACAATTGAATGGCGAGCCAATCGACACGTGTACTCAACTGCGAGAACCAATCTTGCCGCCTACCACTGGCCCTGCAAACGTCGACAGTGATGCTATTAAATAACTTTTCTTAATCCTGAAATTGTCCACGTCAGCCAATTCGTAGGAGTCGAAAATGAACCATCAATTACAGGAGTTCCGCGGGTTTTGCGTCTCGCCAATGAGCCGTCGTCGTGCTGCGCACGCAGGGTTTACATTGATCGAGCTATTGGTCGTCATTAGTATCATCGCGCTGTTGATAGCGATTCTGTTGCCCGCTCTGCAATCCGCACGCGAATCCGGGCGGGCCGTGCTGTGCCTGAGCAATATTCGCCAACTTGGCGCGGGCATGAACATGTTTGCTGAGGATCAGAACGAATGGTATCCACCTCGCAACGCGGCCAGCATTAACGATTATGTCGCAGGCGCAGGCAACGGTTCGTGGCCCTTTGCCATACCAGTGTCGCGCGGCTATTGGTGGCAATATCTCGAGCCATACGTCAGTGCTGTCGTCGCTGATTGCCCAACCTTCGAAGGCGAATATGCCACTGTTGGGACCACCGTCCTAAAAATTAGTATCGGCTACAACTCGCAGATCGGCCACTACCCGCTGGATACCGCGCACCGTCGAATAGAAATGGTCGCGCCCTCCAAAACATTTTTGTTCGGCGATGCGGAGAGCAGTGACCGCGGCGGATTATACGCATCCCATTCGCCGAAAATCAGCGTGTTCGACACGCTGGTATTGCGACACCACGGCAACGCAAACACCAACTTCGTCATGAGCGATGGACACGGCGAAACCCGCAAGGAACTTGATATCCCGGTCGTGTCGAACATTCTATTTTGGATCGGCAAGTAATCGCTTTTAGCGCCGTACTTTTATTACGCTCAATTTTTTTGTATTGGATTCGTTCATGTTAAATCGGAATTACCAAATGCTCCTGATGCTTACTTTGTTTGCCGGTGTCGCCCTGTTTGCGGCAACAGCCCGGGCCACCGCAGGCGAGCCCAACAAAACGGATCAATGGGTGGAGCAATCGAGCACTGATGGCGTGCGCTTTGTCTGGGCGTACGGATTTCCTCCGGGCGATGAGGCGATCAGCCCTCGCAAAGTCCCCAACATCGAACAGCATTTTAAAATGCTCAAATCCAAGGGGATCAACATGGTCGGCGTAGGCTATGAATTACTGCGCAATGTTGACGCGTCCCAAACACAAGAAGACGGCGCGTACTATGAAAAAACCGAACAAAAACGCATCGACCATCTCCGTCGTATCGTTCGTACCGCTGGCGAAAACGACATGGCGATCATGATCCTTTTGCAAACCTATAAAGAGCCTTACGTCGAAGTGATCGAAGGAAAAACCTATCGCAAAGCCAAGGACATGTATGGCAGTACCGCTGAGGTCCTGGCTTGTCCTTCGGACCTTTCGTTTTGGCGCGGGATTGAATTGCCACGCATGAAACTCGTCGCAGAACTTTTGCGAGATGAGCAAGCGGTTGGCGGCGTATTGTTTGAAACCGAAGCCTATTTGGCACGCAAGTTTTATCCTGGCTATGGCAGTCAAAAAACCCAGTTCTGTTTTTGTGACGCTTGCTTCGCGGGTGCGATGCAAGAGGTGGACAGTACCGACCCATTGCCACAAAAACAAGACCGCTACGAATGGCTTTGCAATAACAATCTTGATGGTTGGTATCAACAAGAATATATGGTCGGCGTATATGCCAAGACCTACCGCACGCTCTACGAAGAAATCCGCGAGATTTATCCCGATACTTTGGCAGCGCTCTATCAACTCGGGGTTGATCCCAATAGTGATGGGTTCGCCAAGGGAACTGCGACCGACCGGCTGCCTGCCATGATGTTTTCATCGGCGGAATATTTCTACGGTTACGATCGCACAGAAATCCGAGGCTTTTCTAACGTAGCCCGGTCGCGTGATTTCCAGTCTGAACTCGATGCGATGAATATCAACGTGCGATTTCTTTGCGGCCTGATCACCGGGCCATACTGGCCCGAGCAGTATGCTGCGGAGTTGGCGCTCATCCAGAAATACACCGATGGCTATTGGATTTATGACGGATCAGTGATGCTGCAACCTGCGAAAAAAGTAGTCACGAAGAATCCTGTCAACCGCAATCAATACTATCTCAAGGGTCAGCCCTCAGCATTTTGGGATGCCATCGGCCAGATCAACCAAGCGTATGATCAACGTGCCACAAAAAAACATGCAACCACCGAACCGACCAGCGATCGCACGCAAGCATTCGACACTGAGCTACGTGTTGTTGATAAAGCTGATGACACCGTATCGCTCGCGTCCCTGCCTGCCGAGGCAACGCAATGGGAAAGCAATGGCGTGTCTGTCATCAAGTCGAGCAACATGTGGGAATTCCCTGCGGACCAAGCGATCCAGGGCAAACGCAGCACGCAATTGATGGCCGCATTCCCCAACAATTTAGAGATCGGAGCCACCTATGGTTTTGCCGCGACAGTGACAAACCATAGCGACAGCCAAGGGCGATGGATCAATCTCGGTTATTCACGTAAGCCGCCGTTCCCGATTTTTTATGATCGCAACATACTCATCCATCCAGGCGAGACCGCGACGCATCGCTACACATTCACGCCTACCGAAAAATGGGGCGAGAACTATTGGGTACGCGTCGGTGTTCGCAATGGTGACGCGTCACTGATGGTAAACCCAGGTCCGTTACAGCGACTCTACACCACCGAATTTATCACCGACAACATCACGCTACCTCAAGCAGACGAGGTGATGCTGGAACTGAAAAACTCACCGGCAGGCATTTTTCAATATCGCTACGACGTACTGGCTGGACCTGATCTGAAAGTCGTGATGGCTGACTGCCATTCAGAAACGGATATCAGTGTCGTTCGATCGCTTGATATTGAAAACATTGTGGTGCGAATCAAAATTCTGGCAGAGCAGTCGGATGTTGCTGTGACGCCTTCTGATTTCCAATGGCGTTTGCGCTAAGCTGGAATTTTTACGCACGCAATACCGCCCCCTATAGAGATTTTGAATGCTATATCGACCTAAAAAACCAAGACGCTTGTGGGACACATGGATGTTCGAGTGGGAGGGGTACTATCACCTTTATTTTCTGCAATCGAACAACGTGCACAACGATCATATCGGGCACGCGGTCAGTCGTGATCTGTTTCACTGGGAGGCTTGCCCAGCGATCCCGACCCAAGGCAAGCCCGGCGAATGGAACCATGGACGTACAGCCACCGGCATGGTCATTGAACATGACGGCGTGTTTTACATGCATGTCGGCGGATACGATCCCGCCACCACCGACGGGTATTTGCAGGTCGTCGGCACCATGGTTTCGCATGACCTGACCCACTGGGAAGTAAGCCAGGATCATGCACTGCTGTATCCCAAGCCGCCATATGTTAACGACCCGCGTGATGATTGTTTTCAGACCGTAGACTGGCGTGACATGCACGTGGTATGGCACGAGGACGATCAACAGTATCACGCATTTCTCTGCGCAAAAATGCCAGGCTCAGATCATAATGCGACGCGCGCCGCGGTCGCCCACTTACAATCGCGCGACCTCATGTCATGGGCGTATCGTCCTCCGATTGCAATCAGCGATCAGTTTTCAAACATGGAAGTGCCGCAAGCATTTGAATTCAATGGCATGTATTACCTTGTGTTTTCCACGAATTCATTGACCGGTCTTCGTCTGCATACACCCACTCGCGATAGCACACGTGGCACGTACTACATGATGTCGCGTACTCTTGAGGGACCTTACGAATTACCCGATGATCCGTTGCTCATTGGTTGCAGCAACAGCCGATTCGAAGGCGCATATTCCGCTCGCAGTATTGCGTATGGCGAC
Source organism: Phycisphaerae bacterium (assembly GCA_030426385.1). Lineage (GTDB taxonomy): Bacteria > Planctomycetota > Phycisphaerae > Phycisphaerales > Phycisphaeraceae > JAUHYI01. The sequence goes on along the minus strand of JAUHYI010000026.1, from coordinate 27,040 downwards.
GAGCGCATTCTGTATCACCATACCGGCGGAAGCGAATGTGCTTATCCGACATGGGGACCGCCCAAGCGAATGATCACGCAGGATGATGGCACGCTTAAATTGATGCGCTTGCCAGGCATCGAAGTGCTCGAGTCCGAAGTGTTGATCGAGCGCGACGCGCCACTACACAAACTCAGCACCCTCGGACTTGGAGAATGGCGCGTAAACCAGAACCAAATTACCGGCGGTAGTAAAATTGCTGGCACGTCTTGCTTGCTTGCCGAAGTGGTCGGCGACCTGCATCTGTCCTGCGATATCACAGCGACCAACACGCCCGCCGCGGCCACCACCTCATGTGCCGGAGTCATATTCCGCGAACATGATGGAAAAGGAATCGCCTTGATTCTGGATTACCGGCAGGGGCAATTGCATTTGGCCACCACCGAAATTCCAGGCGACTATGGTGGGGCATGGTCTGTTTTTGGAATTAACTTTGCACCGCTCGACACCCTTCGCCACCCGTTGCACCACGGCCAAACCTATCGCATCTGTATTTATGCGCGGGCTGAGGTCTACGAAGTGTATGTCGATGATGCGTGGTGTTTTTCGTTTACATCCAATGATGTCGCGTTGCAGGGGGACATCCGCTTCTATGTCGAACAGGGCCAGGCCACCCTCGGCTCTCTACGCATAGCAACACTAAAGCCGCTAGATAAACCGTCAGACGTATTGCTGGGTCAACCAACTATCGATGAACCAGTTGCATCGCTTGCACACTAACGCGACGAACCCGAAGGAGAAAGAGCTAAACGATGAAAGAATCTTACTGATAGCAACAACCGAGTAGTTTCCACATGCGTGTCATGAGGCAATGCGATTTTCTATATGTACTTACTAAGAACGGAAAGAGAAATGAAAAATACCATCACAATATCAACCCGAATATTAGCTGGACTCGCCACGACGGCGATCATGTGCGGCTCCGCACAGGCTGCGATCACCGTGGTCGCAAACTGGGACGGGCGCGTTCGCGGGTATGAGACCTTGGCCAGCAATGAAACCGAATCCTATTTCGCCGAACCCAAGCCGACCGGGGCAGCGATCGTCGTCGCTGACTTCGACAATGATGGGGATATGGATTACGCCTCGCTTGGCAGTGATCGCATTCGAGTCTATGACGGTATGGCAAACAACGAAACGCCGATCTGGTTCAGCCGAGTTTTAACTGGAGCCAGTGTGGACATGACCGTTGGTGACTTTGACGGTGACGGCAATATGGAGATCGCCGCCCTTCAGGCCAATCGTATTCGTACCTGGGAGCCGAACACACAAGCCTCCAACGCGACCGAAACGTGGTTTAGCGAATCCAAGACTGGCGGGACCTTCGGAATGACCACCGGCGATTTTAACGGCGACGGTACGCTCGAAGTCGCAGTCAATATGGATGGGCGCGCCCGTACATTCCAGCCGTTCACCCAGTCAAACAACAGCGCACCATTGTGGTTCAGCGCTTCGGTCGGCGCGTCTGGTGCATTGACTGCCGGTGATTATGACGGTGATGGCAATTTAGATTTGGCCGTCTCTGCCACCGATCGAGTTCGTCTGTTCGAGCCGGGGACCCAGGCCAATGGTGACGCGCAGTTCTGGTACAGCAACTTCGGCTATGGGGAAGTCGATGCGATGACGTCCGGCGATTTTGATGGGGATGGCAACGACGAGTTTGCGGTTTTTGCGAATAACCGTCTTCGCCTTTTCGAACCGGATACGCAAGCGATCGGCAGTTCCGAATATTGGTACAGCCGTTCCTTCCCGGAAGACGCCACAGACATGGACATCACCGACCTTGACGGCGACGGTGTGCCTGACATCCTCGTCGCTGTGGATGGCCGCATCCGCGCATTCGAGCCAGGAACCCAAAGCATCGGTGCCACCGAATGGTATTACACCGCACACCGCACGGTGAACCCAACATCAATCGCAGTCGTGGCTCTGACAATACCCGAACCCACAACAATCCTGCTACTGACTAGCGGCGCATCGTTCGCATTATTACGCCGAAGAAAAATGGATTGACCTCGGCAGTGATGTAAGGGCTGAGTTACCAACTACTGCGGTGTGTTTTCTTGGATACATCAAGCCGCCTCTGATTTGGTAGCTATAAGTTCGCGTAAATTTGGGTTACATCCTGAGAATTCAGGCTTAATGTTGTCTGTTTTGCCAGGTAACAGCCCCGGCTTACATGTGGCGAATCATTGCTATGCAAAGAGTTGACTTGTGTCAGGATCGCTGGCCCCTGGCATGGGTTTGAGCCGTGAAGCGATTCTCTTGAAGGCAGCATTTCGGTTCCATTTTGGCCCCATGGTTTGCCTTTCCAGTCTGGCGTGGTTTCGGGGATATTTGTCGGATTTTAAGAGGGGCTCCGAATTGTAGGCCCCTAGCAAATACTGGTCTTATGAGTTTGCGAGGGTTTGGACTATCGCGTTCAAATCGAAGTTGCAAGTCGACACGATTGTTTGTAATCGTGAGTTGTTGATTGGTCGTTATCTAGCGATTGCTGTCGTGACCAACAATTTGGAACAGCGCGATAATGCGGAAATCAGAGAAAATCACAATCTATTTAGGACCTTTTGCGTTTTGGCTTCGTATAGCGATTGCCATTGTGGCGCCAGAAAACATTCAGTAACTTCGTATCCACCTTTTCCATAATCCGACGCAGGTGGTCCATAGTGCATGTAGCCATTTGAAAATGCTGCCAGGTAAGTATGCTTGTGTGGCGACATTTTTTTAATATTTAAACTCACTTGCGTTAACACCTCGATCGGCGAACTCACCAATACGAATTCACCAATGCGAATACCTTGGATCTCCGCTTCGATCGGCGCGTAGTTAGCTAGGTCATTAATAGTTTCGTGGCGTTTGAGTGTGGCAATTTTATCCTCTATACGAGCCAGTTTTTCCATCGCTCGAATATTGCCAAGGTACTTATCGAGATTTTGGCGATTACGTTCATCGGTGGCAGATAGATCTTCCGATCCAACCGCTTGCGCGTGCAGGTATCGATAGGAATAGTTAGATGGATGTTCGGGACTCAACATATATTGCACATACAAGGGAATAAATGTTTTGATATTTAAACTGGTAAAACGTAATGATGCCAGCAAATCTTTCTGTTCAACAACCAACGCATCAATACACTGCGAGAAATCATTTTTTCGCGGTAACATCACGGTTTCAAAAACCATCTTGATCGGAGCGTCGTTTGTCTGAATCGTTTGCCATGTTTTTAATGTACTTAATCCGAGTATCCTGCCGACAGGTTCGCTGTCGCTGGGCTCATGAACATCCTTGTATGCCACTTCAGTAACATCGCCAGCGGCGCCTTGCAGAAATATCGCCATGACGTCATGGCCCAGGTTTTCCTCAATCACTTGCGAGGCAAACCCGGGATAGTTGGCGGTGACTTGACCACGCGCCACACCAATCAATGGATGGCAAGCATAGTTGTAAACCACCGCCAGCGGCGTGCCATCCAAACGATCAACACGTAACACGCCGATGGATGGATCAATCGGGCCCAGGGACTCCACCTCGTCGTCAGGCGGACAAGGATTGGTTTGACGAATCGTCCAGTGTTGGCCGTTTTTTAAACGCAATGTGCGGTTAATGATGATGCGATCTTCCTGGCCACACCCGGTTCCCACCTTGACCGGCACCAGCGCGGCATGGGCTTGACGAACCGCGTCGAATGCCCGCTCTATCTGTTGATCATCATCGCATAGCAATCGTCCTGGTGGATGCGTATGCGTGGCATGGACCAACACATGCGAACCTGGAATGTGCAATTCATTTTCAATGCGCATGCGTAACCTCACCAAAAAGTCATCACGCACATCGCAGATGCCGCCGATCGCCACCGCATCCATGGCGATAATCGCCATCGTTGTCGTTCCGTCACTGATCACAAATGCCTTGGCATATAAACGATCGTGAATATTGACACCAGGATTCTCCGTCGTGATGTCACGCTTGGCCACACCTGCGTGCAAACTGTTTTTTTCACCGGAAACTGGCGAGGTATTGATACGCTTGGTAGATGTTTTCGATGGCGCATTGCCCATTCTTGTATTCCATGTTCTGCGCATAAATACGCATGGTGAATCCGAATATGATTGAATATACAAATCGATGCTGGGAATAATTCACGAGTCGTCAATCGGCTGTGTTCGAGCGATTGATGTCGTGACTTATAATTAGAAATACCCGAGGTGTTTAATCGCCTACCACTTAAATACTCTGTTTTATAACGGCAAATATTTCGCGATATGAGTTCCAACAATCGAGTGTGTAGCCTAGATTTTTAATCAGTTCTGATATTGATTGATGGCATAAAAATCTCGTAGACTTCCCAGTCCGTACTCCGGGTACTGGAAGAACTGGGTTACTTGAGTTTCTTCTTTTCCGGCGCTGGCGTGCATGTCCATAAACAATATGTTGGCTGCGCCATGGTGGCGCATGTCGACCCGCAGATCAAAGGTGGGGTCAAATCTTTTTGATAAGAGGAAGTACTGGGTAGGACCTGCAAGGCCCACTAATGCTTCAACCCATACTGGCGGTGCGAGGTGAATGCTGTCTAACAATAATTCTGATTTTGCCGGGTTCCAGCTATCGTTGAGGTTAATCGACCAATTGGGGTTGTACTGAGCCCCCATCCCGTAAGTCAGATACCAAAGCAGTTTTTCATCGGTAAGTGCTGCTCCTCCATCTCCCACTGGCAGTGAAGGGCATGACATGCCGGCGATGTCCATGTATTTACCACCGACTAGCGGGTATACCCAGTGCTCGCCGTCACTCGCGATATACGTAATTGGTAAGGCCCGGCCATAGTCGTCTGCATAGACCGACAAACTTATCCCCACGCCTCGAATATTGCTCAAACAAACCGATTGCAAGGCAGCAGCCTTTGCGGATTTGAGTACTGGTAAAAGGATCGCGATTAACAAGGCAATGATCGAAATTACCACAAGTAATTCTATCAGTGTAAAGGCTTTTTCCTGGCGGCCATGTTGGCTTTGTGGGGGCAGTTCAAATAAAAGGTTTTTTATATTGCAAGAAGTTTTCATCGCCATAGCCTTTCATTGATATAGCTACACAAATCCGCATCGGCTTTTTCGATCAGTTCACGCACACCGATTGTTTTGTGCGAAGAAATATATTCATGACCACCATGTCGCCAAGTCGTAATGTTGGGATCAGGCCTTACCTGGTATTGGTCGTGAACGTATATAGCGCTTTTTATCGATTCACGAATCACCATCGCGGCATGAGTCAGTTCCGTTTAGGCCTTGAAAAAAGTGGCAATCCTAAAAGTGTTGCCGTGACTATTAGGCTGGCCGGCTCGGGTATGGCGTTGAGTGCGGCATCGCGAAATTGTTCTGCGAGAAGAATGTAACCCGCGGGGTATTCGCCAAACGAATAATAAGGCGTCATGGCGCTACCGAGATGAGCACCATCGGAATAATAGCTCTCCCATCCGCTTTGGCTGGTCAGCGTATTGTAGAAATCGATCAACACAAAATCGTCGCGGACCTGTGACTGGCCGCGTAACCAGGTGTTGTACGACTCGATAAACGGCGTAGCCACCGTCGCTGACGGGTCCGGGGCAATGAGGGGCATGACGGTGGCAACAACGACAACTGGATGCTGGCCCCGACCATTGGTGTAGCCGGTGAACGCGTTGATGATCGCGGTCATGTTATTGCTATAGGTAGCCAGATCAAATTGGTTGGCAGAATCATTGGTGCCCAGCAGGAGCTGAATCACATCGGGGTCCTGGGCCAGCACGTCAGCGATGCGGCCATCGTTGATGTAGGTCTGTGTGGTTATGCCGCCGAAGTTGACTCGCAGTTGGGTGGCATCGTCACGCCGCTGCTCGTACACCCGACTGATCAGGTTGCCATGGCCGAAATCTTGTTGGGCGTATACGGTCGTATGCGAGTCGCCCGTGGCCATGACGCGCAGGTCCGCATGGGCTGAACGAATAGTGATCATCATGACTAGAAATGTCGTGGCGGCGACCAGCAAATATTTGTAGGTGTGGATGTTCATGTGTTTTTCCTGTGATCCGTAATCGTTGGATTGGGTCTGTCTGTGGGGTGATGTCTACCTGTGTGTGTGTGTGGGAGGGGGGTGGGGGTGGGGTGGGGGGCACGGCTATAGGGCTTCTGTGCGGCGAACTTGGGGCTGTTGTTGATCACGTGTGAGACTTAAACACCCGCCCGGCTCGGCCGCCTCGTCCTCGTGGTTTTCATTTGCCCGCCAATAACAGTGAGACATTAACCGCCACTCCGCAATACGTCAAGCAAAATTTGCGTCAAAAGACGCGATTAAATTAACGCAATATATGATTTCTTGGTGGAATCGCTTCATTTATTTGTGTATTTACCTGGATTTATAGAATAATATGTCTGTACTAAAAAAAAAGAGTTCACTGTCGGGATTGGCATGCACGCGATATCTACGAAAAAAGATATTTCAATAAACGTCAGATTGCGTAAAATTGCGTTATTCGACATTCATCGGCGTACAGGTCACGGCCGCAATCGCCTGGCATTTCGCACGCGTTGCACGTGGGGCGGCATGAATTTGAAGCGGCATTCATGCTTGAGGTGGCGTAGAATTTAAACAGGCCCCGAACCCAACCGTCATAACGATTGTTCACGGGGCCTGTACATGCCGGCACGCACCATTATGCATACGTATTTGCCGTCAGATTTAGTTGCGTCGGCGAACAAGCGTCGCCATTCCGCCTAAGCCTAACAAGGCGAGCGAGCATGGCTCGGGAATGGATGCGATCGTAAAGTTGTCGAGTTGCAGTCCGCCGCCGCCCGCAATCGTGTCGATTTGCACCTGGTTGATGAGGGGTACTGCATTAGACGTTAGTGCGCTATTTGTATATGAACCAAGTGTGGTAATTACAACATCTTGCGTGAGGTTATAGATTTCGACATCAAACGAACTCGCGGACGGATTGCCGCTGTCAATATGCAGGTCGATGGTGGCGCGAATCCAGTCGTCTGAAATGCCGGCAAGCCAGGTGTCAAAAGCGCCGTTGACCTGAATCCGCAAGCCGCCAGCCGAAAAACTGTTCGTCAAACCAATAATGACACCATCCAGCCCGTTGGTAGAATCCCGAATACTCACGTAATGGTCGCCAGTGCTAGCCCTGAAATCGAAGGAAATTGTTTCTTCGCCGGTAATATCAGAGCCATTAAGACGGGTCCCCATGGCGTCAGACGCGGTCAAATGCTCAAGCACCTGCGAAGCTGTCACGTTAGTCGTACCAGCCCCGTTGGCGATCGAACCAACAGCAGGAAAAACGCTTGCAGTGTAGTTCGCGTTCGCTACATCGGCCGTTTGCCCCACGGTGTAGCTCTCAAAATCATCGCTTACCGCCGCCAAGCCGGGTGTGGCAGCCAACGCAAGTAGGCCAGTGATGCAAATCGCGGACATTGTGGTGTTACTTTTCATTTCTCTTTTCCTATCAAAGGGGTTGAAGTGGATCTGCAAGTCAATTTGTAATTATCCAATAAGAAGCACGCCGCCTTGACAAGGCAAAATAACAAAAATTGCGTTATTATTGGAAATTAATTTCTCGTAACACTACCCTTTTCGGGAATTTTAGTCAAGATTAATTTGCTAAAAAAATGGTTTTTAATTAAAAAATCCCAAAGAAACCGGCTTATTTGCTCAAAAAAGGCTTGTTTGGCGAATTCAACCCCTGGCTCAGATCAAAGATACGCAAAGTAAATTTCTTGCGTTAACGCAATATTGGCAATCCTGCCGTTATCTCGCCAGAGCCCTCTTGCATGCGGCTCGAATGACCTCAGTTTGCTTGCGTTGGGCCTATGCGGCGTGAATGGCCGCCGTATTCTGCAGGTGACTGCGAGGAGCCCTGTTTCCACCAATTCGGTTTAGAAGACGCGATATGTCCATGACTTATACCAATCCCGTTTAGAACTCGTGCGTTAGCCGCCGCCTTCAGGCGGCGCGAACATTGGTGAAAACGCACGCCATCGCGCCGCCATAAAGGCGGCGGCTAACGGGAAATCACGCACGAGAATTTTATGGAATGCGTATTAGATCGATTTGTTTGCGATCCGCACTCCAGGGGCCCCGTTTCAGATAAAACAAGGCTCGCAGGCAATCAATTTAGACTCGTGCTTTTTTAGACCACAGCATCACAACACGACCGATCAGAATGCCAAACGCATTTCATAGCCATCAATCAGAGCGGCTTGCCTGCCTGTTGATCAGTGGGGATTGATAGCGGTAAACCCTAAGAATCACCTCTGGCATGTGCCCCTTCGCACACGCCAGAATTACTGAGCTTGGTTCGGCCACAGTTTTTCACCTTCCCATAGCCCGCTGTTGTAGTTACTGGTTATAAACTGTTCGATAGTAATAGTTTCGACGTGACTGTCGGCAAACAGCACGTTGCCGGTGTTTCCTAAATGCCACGGCCCGAAACCGTTGTAAGGCCCAGGCCCGTTCGCAAAACCTGGGTAGGTATCAGGCGCGCCATCGCCATCCCAATCATCAGCTAAATTCCAGCCATAGGGGCTATAAATGATCCCGCCCCAAGTGGGATCGCCCAAACCCCAGTTGCGTCCGTGGTGGTCGCCGAAGACATACTGATTGGGGCTAATATCATCAAGACGAATGCCGATGTATTCGCCGCCTGGGTCAAGATAAACAACACCCGAAGCAATATTCGAGATGTTTCCGTAGTTGATGCCGTAAGTTCGAAAACAATCTTCCAGCTGAGATGGGCATCGTAGATAGTCCTCGCCGAAGACCGTGCTGCCGTTTTGTTCGAGATAATTGCCCAGCAGGCCGCTCCAGAACTTGGCCCGACTACTGTCCCATAGCGGGGGTATACGATGGTCAGAGTCATCCGCGGCAAACATAATCATCGCTTGACCGCCTTGCCTTTCGTTGCTCATGCAGGCAGTGTTTTGCGCAGCCTTCCGCGCGGAACTCAATGAAGGAAGGAGGATGCTGATGATCAACGCGATGATCGAGATCACGACGAGTAATTCGACCAACGTAAAGCCGTCAATGCGTCTTCCCGGTCGGCGCATATGATGCTGGCCGGACGCGAAACGGTTTCCTCCATCGGTTTCCATATGAAAAACACGGTCGCAATCCGCGACGGATAACCCTGTTGCTTGGTTAACCTCGGAAAACCCAAGGGTTCCGGTTCCGAAAAAGTGTCGTGGCAAGACAGTTGGCATTGCAGGGTCTCCCGTGCCAGAATATGGCACCGTAAAAGCAGCGGAAGCGAAACTAACCATCGGTACATACGCGCCTAGCAACAATAAGATGATTGTCCGCGATCCCAAGCCGCATAAATGTATACATCGCAGGCAAGCATTCCGTGTATTAAAGGGCAGAGTCCACGCCGGGCTCTTTCTCAATGAAGTCGAAGTGGCGAACACGAATCGTTTCAACGCGAAAGGAAAAACATTTTGCGTATTTTAAGAAAATTACAGGTCGATTACTAGCCTAAATTTTCCAAATCGCCAATATTAGATTACCTAACAGCAGGGCTTATAGGCTGTGATATTATGCCGGCAGGGGCTGAAACATGAGAATTGATTGGCCGTATACCCTAAATAACAGGGTTACACGCGTCGATCGCGCCTGATAGCAGGATAGGAAAATTAGCGTCACACCATACGCAAATATTGCTTGACACAACCCCCGTCACATGATATTTTGCAGCCCAATCAGGAGCATTGACCAAACATGATGAATAAACGCAAATCCACAACGCTTCAAAATGTCGCTGAAATCGCAGGGGTTTCTGTATCTACCGCGTCTCGCGTCCTGAATAGCACCGACTTCGCTAAGAAAGAAACTCGTGAATCAGTCATCAACGCGGCGCTTCGCACCGGCTATGTGCATGTCCGGCGCTCCGATCGAATGAACCCGGCCTTTGCAGCCTCGGGTTATCAACATGATGATAGCGCTCTCAAAAATTTGTTGCTACTCGCGCCCCAATCTCTATACGGTAGCTTGGGCTCCCAGGACTGGATTTTTCGTGACATCATCCCCACGATCTACCAGGCCGCATCCGACAATGGGTTTCGACTGTCCCTGTCATCCTACAACGAAAATGATCAAAACAGTGTGGTCAAGATAGCTACCGAAAATATCGACGGCATCATCTGGATGGCGGATAATCAACGTAATAAATGGGTGGATTTGCTCGGCTACTTCGCTAAATTGGCTCCCATTGTTGTCATTAACAGCGACTCCATCTGGCCGCCGCGCACATGCGTGATGAGCAACAACCGCCTCGTGCTATTCAAGGGTATTGAGCATCTCGTAGAGCTTGGGCATCGACGTATCGGTTATTTCGATACAGACGACAGCGAGATCAATGTCCATTGCCGCGAGCGACTGGACGCGTATCGTCAAGCAGTTGCACATTTTCAACTGGACGACAATCCTGGGCTTTGCGTTCTTCCGAAATTTGGTGTGAATGAACACCCTCGGGCCGTCGCCAAAGCCATGGATCACTTTCAAGCAATGCCCTCAAAACCTACCGCAATTATTTCACCACTCACCTACGCGATTCAATTCCTCAAGGTAACGTACGAGCGTTCAATTCACGTGCCCAACGATTTCAGTATCGTGGCAATTGACGACGCGCACGCCGCCGAATTGCTAAACCCACCGCTGACTGTCGTCGACTGCGGATTCAGTGAATGCGCAACGCTGGCTGTCGAGTTAATTATCGAACAAGCCGAGTCGTCCGGGCAGAATACCAAGACCGTGCTGCTGGAACCCACACTGATCGTGCGTGGTTCGACTGCCGCACCTGGCAAGCTGGTTTGAAGTTTGTGTAAAAATTTGCCCTTGACTTGATCGTAGCTTGTGATGCTTCAGATATATCACGGTGAGGGTGATCGTTGCTTCCTCAATTATTCTAGACAGCAACCTGTGGTGGCATCCGTCCCCTTCTCCTCGGGAGGTTGTTGGCAAAGGAAATGTCTAGCGAATGGATCGATTCCGATTGATAGCAAGTCCCAAGAATCGGGCGATTGGCAAGTTAATGCCAATGCCGGATCGATCCAGACGTCACAGTCCTGGAACAAAATCAAGCGCCCATGACGGCGCAATCAAATCCGCTCATCAATACATAACTATTCATAAATTGGTCACGGCAGCTTCATAGAGTTGAGGCAACTTCATCGTTTTTAATGACACTAGACGATGATCCATTAATAATTTTTATCTTTACAACAAACGCATCTGAGGCGGCGAGCTCTTGTCCATCTCGAGTGAACCTGTCTCTGTAAATAACAAAACCATTGAAGGGATTTATATGTCACACCGCTTTATATCCATCATGACGATTCTTGTTGCATTATGTATCAGCACGATTGCCCATGGCGCAACTTCACCGCGCGGCAAGGATCTCACCGAGTTCAAAACGACCTCTGATGCGGAGGCGTTTGGTTGGAAACCCGCACAAAATACCAATTTAACCATCACCAAAGAGCGTAAAGTTGGACGCGGTGCTCTTCGCATTCAGGCGAAGCCCGGCGTCAAAGAGTACAGCGGTGCTGACCTAGATTGTATGTTAGACCTTACTGGTGCGGGGCCGAAAGACAAGCTCGTATTCTTCGTCAAACAAAACTATGGCACCGGCCTGCGCGTGCAGATGTGGACAGAAGACGGACCGGTTAATCGTTCGTTTACTGTAAAGCATGGCGGTTGGACGCGGGTTGAATTAGATTTGGACATCAATCATTGGGAGAACCCACAAGCAGCGCGTTGGGGCGTTATCACGCGCATACAGTTTTATGAAAAAGGATTTAATGACGAGCGACACTATATGATTCTTGATGGCATGACCATCACTGCCCGCGGCCAGCGTGTATCACCTGCAATGACAGAAACAATCACTTCATGGAAGTTCCCGCAAGAAACAACCACGGGGTGGCGCATTGGCACGCAAGAGGCAGCATGGGAAATTTCTAAAACAACCGGCCAAGTGACCGGCGGGTGGAACGTACGCACTAAAACACCCTATCTGCTGTCACTTGTCGGGCGATACCAGGTCGAAGACCGACGCTCAAAAACCACAGCAATCGAAAACGAAGACGTCGTAAAATCCGCAACGTTTGATGCGGACGAACAACGAATTGAGATCACTTGTTCCAATCAAACCGTACCGAATCTGATCATCAAAAAACAATACTGGATCAGGAACAATAAACTGTTTCATCGCATCGCCTTTTCCACCACAAGTGACGAACTTCAATTCATCACCTACAACGCACAAACGCATTTTGAGTCATCGTATCGTAATAGTGGTTACTACATGGGCGGCGCGGATGGTGGGGGACCCCTAATCCCTGCGCCACAAGTTTCCGTGTGGCGGAAGGTCACTCAACACCAAAACACACCCAAGGGCATGGTTCTTTCACAGCCAGACCTTGGATATAGTTTCGCTCACGTCAGAACACGATTGGACAATAACTTCGTTTGGCCATGGTTCACCGGTGCGATTGCTTCATATTGCGAGCCCGTCAATATCATGCATTACACACCTGACGGGTGGGATATCTCATTGGGTACATCGAAGCTTTTTCGCAAAAATGAAACATCCTACGAGCAATACCTGACAATCTTTGAGGGTGACTGGCAACAATTTCTACAAGCCGAATACTCGCAACTGCCCGAGGTTCAAGAAGCTCTCAACGAAATTCCTCCGACGCCCAAATGGGTTTCAAACGTCATTGCAGACACGTTAAGCGATCTCACACGGCTTGAACGCCTTCTGGAAGTTACCGATGAAGGCAACATCATGGTCCTCGTTGATCTTGGCGGATCGTGGGCAGACTACTATGTCGATCAGGGCCTCGAAGGTGGTTGGGGCGGTGGTAGCATTGAAGCGGAGGAGATTCGGGATCTGATCCAGCGCATCAAAGGGTTGTCGCCTCGCATCAAAGTCGGAATATATATGTGGGTCCTTTCTACGACTGAAGACACGCGTATTTTTCGTGATCACCCCGAATACTTCCGTATTACAAACAAAGAAGGCGAGAAAATTAATACATTTCCAGGCGTTATGACCAACTATGCTCACTTGTTGTCAATACCTGAAAGCTACAACGAACTGTTGTCGCAGTTTGATTTGGTTCTGGACTATCTCGACACAGACTTTATTTATCTCGACGATCCCAAAGCCATCAATCCCGTTGACTGGTCTTCCGGTGAATATACGCGTGACGATCTATCTTTCCAGTTTATGCTGGACATCAAACGCATCGCCGCATCGCATGGTCCGGACAAAATGGTATTCTTCAATAATCGAGGGAATCCATACGCCGACGTGAACTATATCGAAGCGAGATCGACACTCGACGCCAATTATTGGCGGCAGTTTACAGGTATCGCCGCTGTCATTCAAGAGTTTATCTCCTCCACACGGCCCGATGCGCGGATTGTTCCTTTGTATTACATTCCGCCGCACGACCGCGATTATATTAACCGCGTACTGGCGCTGGGGTGGATTCCGGAAGTCGGAAACAGTAGCACCGATCAGCTCCTGGAACGACGCGCTTTCGTGCAGGCAATATATGAAATGGGCAACAGCGCCGCTGTGCCTGCACGCTACAGTCCGGACTGGAAGCGTGACAAGGAAACAGCGGTTGAATCATATGCAGTACAGCGTCGTGGTGATGTCGGTTATCTGCTTTCTTTTATTGATCACAACGATGCATCTCGTGTGGTCCCTGTGGAAGTTGATCTCACTAGTTTGTCACTGCCGCGTGATGGGCAAATATACGTGTGGCAATATGCCATCGAAAACGCTAACGAATATAAAGGCACTGTTACTGAGGGTATGGCGCGTGAAGCATACACCAATGCCGGCTGGATTCTCGACCATGTTACTCAACGTAAACTTGTTTATTGCGGACCATACGTTGATACGATTTCGATTGATATGTCCACGGACCCACTGTTGCTGAATCAGCTTTACATCACTTCTCAGCCTGCGGCGATTTATGCGGAGAACAACCTGGCTGGCAACTATCTGTTCAACCAGAAACCGCGTGTATCGCTGCAAGACACAACCGATTGGAACAATGGAACCATTGAAATTCAGGTCGAATCCGAACGGGACGAGGCCCAAATCATTGCATTCCTTCCCTTATCTCGTTATCGCATGCATGAAATAACCGTCGATGGACAACCCGCTGAAACAGAATTGGTATTTGAAGGTGATGACGTATATCCCGTCGTGAGAGTCGGGCATGGGAGCCATACCATCCACCTGGACTTTGAAGAAACAACGATGGTGAAATCGACCCAGGTAAATCCCACCAGCGTGCAAGTAACTTCGGATGGTGTGTATGTGACGCTTCCTGGTAGCGAGGAAGCCCTGATAACCATCGAACGAAACGGACATGTTATTTATAAGCGCGTTACGCAACGCAGCGAAGACAACTTTTATCTCCCACTTGCAACCACACGCAGCAACGATGGAGATTACACCGTTACCCTAAGAGCGACGATCGGTAACGACGGACAAGTGCGCTTGGCGACATCTGCGCCTATCGCGATCACACTTCCTCCAGTGGCAGCCGACGCACGCCTTATCGCAAAACGGCAGCCGATTATGCCGGGTACACGGCAGATTAATGATGTCAATCGCGAAATAGATGGCGTGCGCGTGTTGCGGTCTGCCGTCATGACCACGAACACGGTGCAAGGCACATTCCAACCAAACCTTGACGCGCTGATGGCACGCGTGGATCCGGATCAGTTGCTGCTTGAGGCTGGCACGACACGAAAAATCGAAACGACAACGCGCGGAGCGGCGTTTGCAGGATTGGAAATTGCGAATCTTCGCAAGATCGAAGTGTCCTTAAGCAACACGTTCTACAATGCTTTTAACATGTTTGGAAAAGACCTCCATCTTCCGCCATGGAACACAAGCACACGGCCGTTCGCAGGTATCGTCGTGGATTACCACACCCCCGCTGGTTATACCAAGCGTGTGAGCTTGGCCACGGGTGTGATACATTCGGATTGCTCGTCGGTCTATCCGGACTATGGCAAAGCTGAAAAAGCTGACGAATATTACGACATGGGTAAGGCGTTAATCGAATCGCCAGAACAAACTTTTACGATCGATCTTGAACGGTTCGCTCCGGATGGCTGGGATGGTCAGGTTTGGATCAGTGTTGGAAGCGATTGGGTTGCGTCCGATCGACGCTTGACGATGCGGATACTCGCTGCGAACGATGCCGCTACCAACGAACCACGCGTGGTAGCCGATCCACGCATGATCATGGAAGCGTTCATGAAACCTAAAACACTCCATGTGCCACGTTCCCCGGGTGGGATTATCATCGACGGGCCTTCGGATGAAGAGTGGTGGCGTGGCGCGGCCATCACGGACCAGTTTTTTCTCCATAACGGAGAAGGGCTTCCGAAAGCCAACACCATTACCAAACTGCTGTACGACGATGACAACCTTTTTATCGCATTCGTTTGCAAGGAGCCGAGCCGTCATAAACCGCTGACTCAAAGCAGCCAGATATGGGACGACGACGAGGTGGAAGTCTGGCTCGACATCAACCGCGACAGCAAGACCTATACGCAAATCCTCATCAACAGCGCAAACACGAAAGAAGAATACAACGAAAAAGGACCCCACACGATCAACGCGACCTCCGCAACGTACGTGGCCGAAGGTGATGCGTGGATGGTGGAAATGGCCATTCCGTTTTCATCGTTGGGTATCGACACGCCCAAACCAGGTGACACTTGGCGCATCAGCCTCTGTCGCTACCGACCCGGAGGCGATGACTTCAACACAGAAGTGATTGTATGGGCGCCGTTACAAAATGACGGTTTTAAAGACTTGGCGAATTTCGGAACACTGATTTTTGATAAGTAGTCCACGTATGAATTCAATGAATACCCCCCCCCCCCCCACCCCCCGCCTCCACCACTGTTCGATGGACATTTATAAAACGCCGCAAGGTCAGGTTCCACCAAATGAAATTATAGAAATGAATCTACTTTTGCATGTTGCAGGTTTACAGGGAGGATACAAAACCCATTGATCACCCCAACCATGTCAACCCAATATCAGATTTACATACACTTTATTAGGTATTGAGTTGATGGTAGAGGAATGTATAGGCTTCCTCTCGGCGACTCTCTTTGAAGGAATGGCCTTCATAATGCGTTGTGCAAATGAAGCGAGTCTCTCTGCCATATATTTTGTAAACCTTTCGAATATGGTTTTCCATATTGTCAAAACTCGGTTTGGTGAATATCCCTTCTTCTATAGAATGCTGGCAATCATTGAGTGCGGAAATATTCATGATTGCGCGTGGTGCTGCCAGCGCGATGACTTCATGGATGTCAATAGGAAACGGTTTGCCCGTCATGCAATAGGGACGGAGCATGGGGCGGCCGGTCCACCATTCGGTACGCGCTTCACCAAAGGGATTTTTAGCCATACGCGCGGGCCAGATTCCGCAATTTGATACCCCGGCTTTGATTCGGGGATCGAGCGCCATTGCATAGATGGTGTAGCCGCCGCCCAGGGAATGTCCGATGCTTCCGATGCGTTGCGAATCGATTTCAGGCATCTGTTGCATCACATCAATAGCGCGGGAAATATCATATAGATCTTTGCCACGCACGGACCACTGCGGAAACTGTTCATAGAATGGAGCGGTGTCGAACGCATCGAGCCCGGGATAACGTCGATCGCCCGCGCTGATCAGGTCGTGGCTGAATGTGACGAATCCGCGCTCTACCAGATGTAACGCGATGGCCAGATCTTTGCCTTCCGGGCTAGGATCGTTGCCGATGATTTGTTCTTTGCCTATGTCAATGGTTTGGTGAATGCATAGCAAGCCGGGGGAGGGTTCGGCCAATGACGAGGGGATGAGCATGTACGCGCTAATGCGTTCATGCGGTCCGGTGTTGTAACGCAATCGTCGTTTGATGTAGTGACCACAGTCCACCTCATCGACCACTTCGACATTCAGGTCGACCGCCGCTTCACAAGACGCCCCCCCCGGCGTCCCCCCCGGCGCCCCCATGGTCTGAAGCAATATTTCTCGCAACGCGCTGGATTTGCATTCCCATTCGCCAATGGATGAAATAGTTTCAACTCGTGTATCACCGCCACCGCTGGTCATGTCAGCGCCGCCCCGGCGTATGTTCAAAAGGTCACTGAAATCAACTGCGGTCATCACGATATCCTTAACATGCTGTCTCGTTGGGTATGCAACTTCGGTTTGTTTTATGGTAGATAGTTTGAATCAGTAGCGGTGCTATTCAAATTGACATGTCAACGAACGAACGCCTTTAATCGGTGCTTCGAAAACAATATAACGGGACTGCTCTACTTTCTCGTTTGTGTATGGCACCGAATCCCCATCAAGCATGACATCGGTGCAATTTTTTCCATCAGGAAGTAACAAGCGGAATTGTGCCTGTTTCCCGGTTCCAGCGAAAGTCATGGCGATTTGTTTTTCGGACAAGCGATAGTTATAGGAAAAGTAGGAGTCAGAGGCCGGGAAATGCGCGACCACAAACGCTTCGTCATTATCTGTTGCCGGCCATCTCGGGCTGCATGACACGTTCTGAAAACACTTGCCTTCCGACCGCACACCCGCAAGGCCTTCGATCAGTGATTGTGCCCAGGGGAATAAGCCCCACGAATCGTAGTTCGTCTGGTTGTGTGGGGCGCTGATTACAGCATCACCTTCCAAGGTGTACCACGTAAAAATCGACCCGTTATCGCGTTTGATGACCTCGTGGTAATCGCGCAACAACCGCATGGCCACGTCTTCGAGGCCATGCCGAAATGCGCCGAGGCATAATTCGCCGCCTACAGTGGGGAACAATCCGCCGTTGGCGTAATTGCCTTGTCCCCGCTTCCATTTATCTTGGCCCTTGAAATACCCAAGCTCATCAGGATAGCCTGGCTGCAAGCTCCACCACGGAAATCGGTCGCCCGTCTCTTCCCATCGCCGCAGGTATTCCTTGATGATCGATACAGATTTTTCGTGATCTGCAAAACCGCGGTTGATCGCAAACGCGTTACTCATCGCAAGCTGTTCTGATTCATCAAAATCACCGTGATCAAAAGGATCGAGATGGATATGGTGAACATATTTAACCCCGTCCCAAAAAAGATCGTTGCCGATTTTGCCGATATGGTCCCGCATCATCCGCCAATGGTTGGCGCGGTCTTCATTGTTAAGCGCGGTATAGAGGGTTGCCAGTGCTCGGCAAGCGTCATACATGCCCGACGTGTCTCCCTGCATCATGACAAACACGGAGTTTTGCGTGACCTCATCGCCGCCAGGGCCTGTTGGGGAGAATTGGATATCCCATTCATCAAGTGTGTGAGTCCGCTTAACGACGCCATGTTTCACATCGAACTTCATCGGGTCAGTCATGGTGTGTTCCATCGCCGCTTCGATTTGGGGCATAAGCCCTGCAACCCAGGCGTCATCCCCGTGCGCTTCCCAGCCTTTATAAACCGTCATCACCGCTCCGAATTCCATGTCAGCCATACAACTACGCAGTCTGCGCGTGGTAATCGGGCACGGATAATCGTCGCCGTAAATATGATCGGGCAGGCTACCGTCGGGGTATTGATATGAAAAGAGCGCCTCGAATGCCGACTTCATATCGCTGGTGAAATAACGATAACCCGCATAGGCATACAAGGGGTATGCGAGGTTCTGTCTGGTGTTATCGCCGTGCTTTAAATGTGTGATTGGTTTACCGTCGATGAGCGTGGTGTCGATCGTTTGTCTGATCGCCTCGGCGACCATGTTCAGCAATTGGTCTATCTCTCCGCCACTGGTTCGCAGTGTGGTTTCAGTATGCATTCGGAAACCGCCGTGGCGCACATACGCCTGGCCATCTGGTCCTGTCGCCCACACACGGATATGGTGTACGCCGGGTGCGCCGCCAGCAGCGATGGTTGTTTCGGCTTTGTTTTGTTCCGAATGGAATACTTTTTCAAGGTAAACCTTGTGATTGGCATCAGAGACTTCGAGATGGACCTCTTGCCCGGTGAGGCCAGTCCATTCAAACTCAACGCGCACCTGCTCAAGTGGAGTACACACGTTGGGGTGTGTCCATACAACGCCAGCATCTTTTAGTTTCATTACAAGGATTCCATATCAAGTATTACAAAGGTTTCGTTAAATCAGTCATGCTGCAAGCCGTCGCCATGCTGATCTCCATGGTGACGGCTTGTTCGTCGTGGTAGTGGGTGATTGTTTTAAATGGCATATCCATTTTTAGCCGTAGGATTATGCCATGCCGTCTGCAAAAATAGGCTTGAGTCATTTGAGCGTTTGCTAAGACATGTCACACGTTTATCGATAAAGATCGCAGGTCAGCGACCCGCGCTACTAACAAAGACGCAAAACCCATGCCACATAAGTTATGACGCATCCAAGCGATTTTAAGCACGATCCAGGTCGGGCTCGGCCCAATGATACGCAAATTATTCGTCATGTCAACGGAAAATATACGCAATAAAATGCTTTTTTTGGTGTTTTATGGATACTCAAAGCGTGATTGTTAGCTCGCGCCAGCGAGTGGGGTTTTAAAAATTCAGGTAATTTACCCTAAAAAACGGCTGTTATGACGGGTGGCTAGGAATGCGGCACGACAAAGCGAAAATTATTGCTAAAATACGCATTGCATTTACGCAAGTTTTGCTTTACATTGTGTGTGGCGTCGGTGTGCATTTCACCGGTTTCATTTAGAGGTGAATGCAGAGAATGGTTGGAAAAAATGGTGTTAGGACGGGTGGCTAAGGCGGTGCATGGTTCGGTCTCGTACAGCTCACGTGTGGGCGTGATCAACAGTCCCGAGTTTGCCAGGCAGAGTGCCTGCGGTGGTGCGATGCCGTTCGCTCTGGGAATAGGTGCAGACACCTGTCGTATCGTGGGTTGCTGCAAGTTAGAGGCCGACGTTATTGAAAGTAAGTCTGGCTTTTGGTGCTGAGGGGTGTCTGGACGGTTGGTCTCGCGGCATCTGTGAGTAGTTGGCGATGGTAGCGAAAATTTTTGGAACACGGAACGATTTTTTAAACGACTTGGGCTAACCAATCAGCCCATCCGAGGAATGTTTTACACCTTTAGGAATTATAAAAAATGATTAAGGAACGAACGGTTTTGGATTCTGCCATAGCATGTGCCGAATGGCAGGTTCGTAATCAGGTGATGGATCGCCAGGACGCCAACCGCGGTCGCTTTATACGTTCGTATGATCAGGCTTCCGGAAGCCTGATCTACACTGGCAACTGGCAGACTGGTGCTGCGTTGATGTCGTTGCTTTCAATGTATCGGCAAACGAATGATGAAAAATATCTCGAAGCCGCGGAATACGCAGGCCATTACTTGATGTCTCTACAAATTCTCGATCAGCGCAACACCCGATTTTATGGCGCGATCCGTGAGCTAACCCCGCAATCGATGGAAATGGATCCTCGTGATGCAACAACGGCCGCCTGGGCATTGGTCTGGCTTTACAATTTTACGGGTAAAGAAGAGTACCTCCGTCGGGCAATCCTATTTGGTGATTTCCATCTGAAATACTGTATGCATGAGGGATGGCCTCAATATTCGTTTTACATGGAACGAAGGTTTGGCAACTTCTATGCCAGGGGATCGTTCCAATCCGGCACGGGCTTGTTTTATCACGATTTGTTTATGGCCTCTGATGATGCACGCTACATCACAGGTGGCATGCGTCCGATTGCTGAAAATTATGTGAAGTACTTCGTCAATGATGATGGAAGCCTAGTTCAAGAGCGTGAAATATTTACATGGCGCCTGCAGGAGGAAACGAAGCAGCCAACAGTCACACCTTGCATGCATATGTACAACGACGACTTCGGCGCGGCGATGCTGCAAACCGCGTCTGACATTTTTAAAGACGAAAAGTTTCGTCAAGCAGCATTTTCCTATGCACAGTGGTTAGCAAGTAATCAAGACGAGGACGGTGGTTTCGCTGGCGGGTCTCATCCCTCGGCTGTGGCTGTCGCGTTAATGTATTTCCACGATTTGGGCCAGTATTACAATGACGAAACATTGCTTGCTGCACGAGATATTACGCTTAATAAACTTTTGGATATGCAATATCACGAAACTGGTGACGTGAAGATTGATGGCGCTTTCAAAGGTCGATACGAAGGACCCGCAGGATTCCCAGGTGGTGGAGACGTATGCGTTAACAACCGCGTAACTTCTTATGCGTTGAGTGCTCTGATCAAGGTTGAATGTGATGTTAAAGATATATGGCTGGGGCGGAATAACAAGATCTTTTCTGACCCGTTGAAAGAGGGTGTTTTGTATGACCTGCAATGGTAGGGCATGGACAATTGCAGCCTCTAACACACCCGTGACAATTTAAAAACTTTGTGATTCTAAGGTTTGATGTGACTCATCTAATGGCGTTGGGGCATGTTGCTGCTGATGCTGTACTGCCTTGCTTGATGAATTCACAAGGCCACGTCATAAAACATTTCAAGTTCACGAACACGCAAGCACTATTTTCTTGAGCCGACTCACTCATGACACTGGCCATCGATAAAATTAACCAAGCAGCAATCGATGCGGGTGAGACCTATCGTGCTCGTCCGCCTGAATCGATGCGTCCATTTCGAAACGAGGTTATGGTCGCGATCGGGCAAGGCATTAACCAATCGCTTGATCCGGGCACGACGGTTGAATGGCTGGTCGGTCATCAGATCGGCGCACGAAACTTGGCAACGGGCATCCTGACCTGTGCGCCTAGCGCAGCCTGGCTGGATCATCGGCATCCTCATTTTGCGTCTGTGACATTGCTGCAAGGCGCCGCAACACTACGCGCCGAATCGCAAGAGTACGATTTGCAGCCCTTGGATAATGCGGTGATTTTACCCGGCGTCACACATGCGCTGGTCAATAATTCCTCGCATGCAACTGCCGTTTTTCATGTGGCATATCCGGTGGCAACGCCCATCACATCTCGGTGGAATCAGGACACGTCAATGAATGCGGCATTTGCGAGGCCTAAGGTCTACATGACTCGCCACGCCACCGCGTCACGTTATGAAGCATCGGCAAACGCGTCATTTATTAACTATTTCAGCGACTCGCTCGTGCCGAATATTCCAATGTGTGGTGGTTATGGACTCTTTGCGCCGGGCGGTCGTTTGCCCGCACACTTGCATGATTTCGATGAATCTATCTGCATTGTCCAAGGGTCGGCAACGTGTTGGGTGGAGGGCAGACGATACACCATGGGCGATTACGCAACCGCATTGCAACCCCGAGGCCGGGTGCATTATTTTACCAACGACACTGACGAGCCGATGGCGATGGTTTGGGTGTACGCGGGGCCTACTGCTGCTCGGCTAGTTGTCGACGAGCGATGCGGGATCGAGCCGGGTGTTGCGTGGTAGCAGTACCTATTGAATTCGGTCCGCGACGATTGTTGTAAATATTTGACCGTGCATCCTATTCAAGATGATCAATACCATCCCCTAAATTTACCGCGGTTATAATCATGATCGATCTAAAAAATCACATCGCAATTGTCACCGGTGCTGGCGCTGGTCTTGGTCGTGGCACTGCAATCGCTCTGGCTGAATGCGGCGCGACAGTGGCTGCAATCGATATCGATTGCGACAACATCAACGACACCGTTACACACATTAAAAAAGCTGGTGGGTTTGCCGAAGCATATCAGGCAGACGTGGCTAATTCGGCCGATATCGGTAGCGTTTTAGGACGTATCAAACAATCGTTTGGTCGGGTCGACAGCCTGGTAAATGTTGTGGGGGTGGAATTCTATAAGGACTACCTTGATATTAGTGAAAGCGACTGGGATCGCCAGATTGCGGTGAATCTCAAAAGTGTTTTTTTAACCTGTCAAGGCGTGGTTCCCGTCATGCAAAAGCAAGGCGGCGGCAGTATTGTCAACACGGCATCCGTGCAAGCATTTGCGACAACCGGTCGCACCGCGCCGTACGCAGCGGCCAAAGGTGGGATTGTTGCGATGTCACGCGACTTGGCCGGTGATTTTGGCCCAATGAATATCCGGGTCAACACGATCTGTCCGGGATGCATTCATTCGCCGATGCTCAACCGATCTTACGAAAGCCCCGAGGCTCGGGAACGTGGCCTCTCGACCTTAGCCCAAACCTTACCGTTGCGACGTGTGGGTGACGCTCGCGATTTTGCCAACCTTGTTCTATTTCTGATTAGCCCAATGTCCAGTTACATCACCGGACAAACCATCAACGTTGACGGCGGCATGATGTGCCGTTTGCCGTTGGCGTAATACAGAATTTTTTTGAAAGACACAACTCCATGCCAACCCTTAAAGAATTGCAAAAAAAATATCACGAACAGACCGCTCAGTCTCGTCAGCTTTTTGAGCGTGCGCGACAGGTCTTGCCTGGTGGCGCGGCCCGAGGGGCGACGGCTTTCATGCCGCATCCGCTTTATGGTCAACGATCCAATGGCGCCATCCTAACCGACGTCGATGGTAACGACTACATCGATTTTAACCTCGAAGGTGGTAGCTGCTTGTTCGGCCATTGCAGCCCGATAGTCACAGATCGGGTCAAAGCGCAGCTCGACCTAAGTGAAGTTCAATCGATCGCATCGACGCTCGAAGTGGAAGTGGCGATGCGCGTTACGGACTTTATCGAATCACTGGAAATGGTGCGCTTTGTGAATTCCGGTTCGGAGGCATGCGCGATCACGGCTCGTATAGCGCGTGCCTTTACGGGTCGACCTCTTATCGCGATGTGCGAGGGACACCACCACGGTCAGCTCGACACGCTGCTGTTTAGCCACTACGGACCGCCTGCTGGTCAGGACAATGCGCCAGCTACCGTGTGCGATTCTATGGGTATGATCGAAGGCATCGAGCATGGCGTGATCATGTTACCGTTTAACGATGCGCAAGCCTCAGCACAAATCATCGAGCAGCACGCCGACCGGCTAGCGGCGGTTTTCCTCGAGCCGATGACAATTTTTGGTGGTGCGATCCCGGCCGAAAAAGAATTTGTTGCAACTCTGCGCCGCATTACACAGCAGCACGAGATTCTTTTTGTCGTTGACGAAGTGCCCGCTGGTGTACGCGTCGGTCGCGGTGGGGCGATCGCTTGCCACGGTGTCAAACCTGACATGTTCATCACGGGTAAGGCACTGGCTGGCGGATTACCCGTCGGGTTGTATGGCGGACGACGTGACATCATGGAGCCATTATTAAGCCCGCCGTATGATCGGCGAACGAAGGCGCTAAGCAGTGGAACTTTCTCAGGCAATCCGATGGTGCTCGCGGCTTGTTGTGCGGTACTTGAAGCGCTTGAATCGGGTGAGGTCAATGCTCAACTCAATGAGTTGGGCGAGCAGGTCCGCCAAAGGTTGCGTGAACTAGCCAATCGAACGGGTGTGGCGGTACAGGTCACCGGCGAACATTCGATCTTTGGCATTCATTTCACCGACACGCCGCCGCGAAGCGGTCGGGTCGTACAGAACAATCAATTACGCGCGGATTTTTCAACAGCACTGATGGCTCAAGGTGTGCTCTGGCCGGCCGGCCGCATCGCTGGGTTTGTCTCCACTGCTCATACCCCACAACACATCGATCAATTTATAAATGCCTGTGAAGTTGCCATTGAAGTCTGCGCATAGGCAGTCATTTGATATGAATAAATCAGACCCCACTGTAAAACCTGTCGCAAATTTTCCTGCTGCTTTCCCGATTGAATCAGTGCACGCTTTTGGCCGTGACCTCGATCATTCCGAAGGTGTCGCTGTCGGGGTGGATGGTTCTATCTATGCTGGCGGCGAACTAGGTCAGGTCTATCGAATTTCGCCAGACGGGCAGGATATTGATGAAATCGCTTGTACAGGGGGCTTCAATCTAGGCATTACGTTGGACCATAAAAACAACATCTATGTTTGTAACACCCAACTTCACGCGGTGCTACGAATCGATGTCAACGGTAGAGTTGATCGGTATGCTGACCAAACCAATGCAGGCCCACTGCTTACGCCGAATTTCAGTGTGTTCGACTCGCAAGGCAATCTCTATGTAAGTGATTCTGGAGTATTCAAAGGTAACAATGGTCGCGTCTGTTGCATTCGTGCGAACGGTAAGGCCACGGTGTTCCATTCGGGGCCGTTTGCGTTTGCTAACGGGTTGGCGTTGAACGCTCAAGAGGACGCCTTGTTTGTCATCGAGAGCAACTGCGACCGTATTACACGCATCGAGATCAAACGTGACGGCACGGCCGGCGAACGCACGATCTATTGCGATGGGCTGGCACATGTGCCTGATGGTATGGCGTTCGATGCAGAAGGCAACCTTTACGTGGCGTGTTATGGACTCAACCGAATTTACTTCGTCAATTCCAATGGGAATGCGACATTATTCTGTGAAGATTTGGAGAATTACCGCCTTTGCACGCCTACCAACGTTGCGTTTGGCGGAGAACATTTCGATCAACTTTATGTTGGGTTACTCGGTGCGCGATGCTTGGCTGTGATGGATTTGAAGACGCCTGGCATGCCCTTGTACGCCCATCGTGACCAGAAAGGCGGTGTATCTTGCGTGTAGCAATCGGATCATTACTTCAGGAAACCAATACGTTTTCACCGCAGGCGACGCGGCGTGAGCATTTTCAAATCACACGAGGCGAGGCGCTACTTGAAGCAGCGCGACATGAAAAAACAGAGGTGCATGGTTTTCTTGATGTATTGAAAAAGGAGGGCATTGATGCCGTCCCTTTGATTGGTGGATGGGCAGTTAGTTACGGGCGCATTGAGCAGGACCACTTCCAATCATTGGTTGATGATCTACTTGAGGCATTGCGGGAATCAGGTAAAGTCGATGGTGTGCTTCTAGCACTGCATGGGGCGTGGGCGGCTCAGGGTATTGACAGTGCTGATGGCTATGTGTTGCAGAAAGTGCGGCAACTCGTTGGGCAAAACGTGCCGATAGTGGTCAGTCTTGATTTGCACGCGAGTCTAGCACGATCCATGTGGACGAGCGCCGATGCGCTCGTGGGCTATCGTACGTGCCCACATGTGGATACTTGTGAAACCGGCCAGCGCGCTGCAAAAATAATGGTGTCGATGCTCAAACAGAATGTTCATCCCACCATGGCGGTACGCAAGTTGCCACTGATTACTCAAGCGGAAGAGATGATCAGTGACCGAGGCGTTTTCAAGAAGATTCTGCAATATACCCAAGCGATGGAGGAACGCGAAGGTGTTATTAGTGCATCGATATTTCCATGCCAACCTTGGCTTGACGTGGAGGAGATGGGTTGGTCTTCGGTCGTCGTCACCGATCACAATGATCAACAAGCCGAGACACTGGCCGATGAGTTGGCTGATGTGCTTTGGCAGCATCGCCATGATTTTGTAGTGGATATTCCTTCGGTTAATGATGCCCTTGATGAGGCCATGCGGATAGAAGGTGGGCCCGTCACACTGGGTGAAGGTGCTGATGGCACGATGGGCGGATCGCCTGGCGACAGTCTACATATCCTTGCGGGTATCTTTGAAAAAAATCTCGATCACCTACCGACTGCGGCGGTGGTCGCTGATCCGCAGGCTGTGGCACAAGCGATCGCTGCGGGTGTTGGACAAGTGGTGACACTCAATGTCGGCGGCACGTTGAATCCCACTTACGCCAACACACTCACCATCACAGGCGTTGTCAAGTTAATCAGTAACGGAGAGTTTCGATACAAAGGTGGATGTTACACAGGCAGGCTGGTACAGATGGGGCGTGCGGTGGTATTGACTGTGAACCAAGTGAACTTGTTGATCGCTGAACGTTCGATGCCGACGACTGACCCGGAGATGTATCGTAGCCATGGTATCGAACCATGCGATATGAAATTCGTGCTCTGCAAATCGCCGCTCAGTTTCCGCATGGATTATGAACCGATATCCGTGGCGGTCATGTC
>JAUHYI010000025.1 GCA_030426385.1 Phycisphaerae bacterium | reverse complement strand
TTGAGCATGGCATCGACATCGTCGTCTACTCCACCACCAAATTCATCGGCGGGCACGGCACACACGTCGGCGGAGCCATCGTCGACAGCGCCAATTTCAAATGGGCTGACCAACCTGAAAAATGGCCAGAGTTCTGCGGACCTTCGCCCAGCTATCACGGTGCGGTTTTCGAAGAGCACCTGCGACCCATGGGCAACATTGCTTACCTGCTCCACGTCCGCACCCACTGGCTGCGCGACACCGGGGCTTGCATGAGTCCGTTCGCCGCGTTCCTGTTCTTGCAAGGTTTGGAAACGCTGCACTTGCGGATGCCACGCCATTGCGAAAACGCACAAAAAGTCGCGGAATTCCTCGAGAAACATCCTTCGGTCGAATGGGTCAACTACCCCGGCCTGGCCTCGCACCCCGATCATGCTTCGGCCAAGAAATATCTCACCGCTGGCTGCGGCGCGATTTTGGGCTTCGGCATCAAGGGTGGCGCAGAAGCAGGAAAACGCTGCATTGAAAGCGTCAAGTTCCTGTCGCACCTGGCCAACATCGGCGACGCCAAAACCTTGATCATTCACCCTGCGTCGACCACCCATTCGCAACTGAGCGAAAAGGAACAGGCTGACACCGGCGTCAACCCGGAATACATCCGCTTGTCGGTTGGCATCGAAGACGCCGACGACATCATCGCCGACCTCGATCAGGCCCTCGCCGCCGCGACCAAGTGATGTAAAAGAAGAAGCAGACGTGCCAACGGCAAAGCCAGGCCGTCACGATTTATCAAACACAACAAAAGCCCACGGCCATGCGTCGTGGGCTTTTTTTATAATGACACATTCCCCCTCTCATACCCATCCCATTAAAAACTCGCGCGGCCTCAATTTTCCCTCCACACAAACTCCCGGTATTCACCGGGAGCTAATAAAAATCTACACGCGAGTATTTATCGTAATCCGTATCACATTCCCCATACACATCCACACCACCCACCCCCAGAAGCCTACGTTCACCGAATGTGGGCTCCCCCCATCACATCTGGCGCAAAAAAAGACTTGCGAACCTGCTGTGCGAGATGATTATTTGTAGATTTTTGCTTGTGTGTATTCCTCGTGGTCTCTAGAATGCTCGTTCGTTTCCGACCGGGTTGGTTGCATGATTCAGTGAATAATCCTGCTTGGTGGCCCAGAGTTTAAAGCGTCAAAGCGTCAAAGCGTCAAAACGTTGAAGAGGAGAACCAGTTGTTTCATTTCAAACACATCGTAATTTTCGTAGCCGTTGTTTTTGTGTTCGGTACAGGCCGATTGTTGGCCATTGGTCCGATTATTGACGCATTAGCCCAAGCCCAGATTTACATGGACGATGTCTTTGTCGAGGTTTATGCCGATGCCGACAGCACTACCCCGCTCGAGACCTACGATCCTTATCCCGGCTCGTACGCTCAGGAGACGGATCTGTATGCCGGGGCGTACAGCTCGCCCAGCAATACGTTCGATGATGACGTTGACTTAGGCAATAACTGGACTTCATTACGTGATGCATACGCTGGCGTAAATAGTGGCTCGCCGGATTTTGCCGAAGCCAATGCCGAAGCCACCGCAGGCGCCACGGACATGGTTGCCCACGCCAGCATGGGCGTGCCCGCTTTTTCCGGCGAATACAACACCAGTCGCGCCACCGCCTATCGTTATACCTACGATCAGGCCAGCGCGGCTATCCCTGATAGTGGCCGATGGATTCGGCTGGTCGTTCCCTATACGCTCATCGTGGTTTCCGAACCATCGTTGATCGATGATGATTTTGCATACACCTATGTGGAAACGGCCATTAGCATCCTCCCTGTGTCCGGCAACCCGATTAATTTTTATTACTACGACAGCTTCGAACTTGATGGTATAGACCCGGCCGGCTTCTACGACTACGACAATTATTTCGACATTGAGTTTCGCGTTCATGCGTCAGAAACCTTTAGCATTGAACTCTATGCCGAAGGCTATGTGGGCACCTTTGCTGAAACATTGCCATGGGACGCACCTGACGTTTTTGGCTCGGGCTTCGAAGGCGACGATTCGCGTTTGGAACCCCTGCCCGAACCTGCCGCTGGCGTGATGCTGCTCACCATGAGCCTGCTAACCGTCCGCCGACAACGCTCACGCTCGGCGAAATAACCATGCAAACCCATTCGCATAAATCAAAAACCCACGGCCGTTCGTCGTGGGTTTTTTTGTGGCGATAGGCATAAATGACCAAAGCCAGGTCGGGCCAAGCGATCAAGTGGATGGGGTGAGGGCGAATCCGCCATGTGTGGCATTTGAAGGCAAGGTCGTTTTTTGGGGCCCGCTGCGAATGCCCCAACTCACCCCGCAGGTATTTTCTTGTAAAAAAGATGCCGATGATGGCGATAATTTGGTATGTTGAAAATGTGGCTCATTTTTTATCGCGAGAATTGGCGATGACGCTTAAACAAGTGAAACCGAGCCGGTTATCTATGTACGATGACTAAGCGATTATGATTGTAGTTACTGATAACCAAACTTGATTTGACAATATAATTATGACAAACAAACCGTCCCCCAACGTGTTGTTAATTTGTACAGACCATTGGCCACGTCTACTTACTCAGCCAGCGGGCCATCCCATTGTATCGACGCCTACCCTTGGGCAGTTATCGCGACTGGGGACATGGTTTTCCAATGCATACTCCACGTGTCCTGCGTGTATCCCTGCAAGACGTTCATTAATGACAGGCCTGTCTCCGAGTAGTCATGGCGATCGCATTTTTAAACAATATGAACCAATGCCAGATGCGATAACATTGGCGCAATCTTTTCGTAATGGCGGGTACCAAGCTAATGCCGTGGGCAAACTGCATGTTCACCCACAGCGAGATCGGATCGGATTTGATGATGTGATACTCGAAGAAGAAGGCCGCCATCAATTTGGAGGCCACGCGGATGACTATGAAATGTTTCTTGACGAGCAAGGATATGGGGGCCGAGTTTTCGAGGCCGGTCACGCGACAGGTGATTATACCGCGAGAACTTGGCATCTACCGGAGTATTGCCATCCAACAAACTGGGCAACTCGAGAAATGTGTCGCCAAATTTGCCGTCGCGATCCAAACAAACCTGCTTTTTGGTACTTGTCTTACAGTGGCCCACACCCACCGGTTTGGCCGTTGCAAACATATCTTGAAAAATATCGTAACGTTCCCATTGACAGGCCCGTCATAGGTGAGTGGGCAAAGGATGATGATAAATGTCCCTATGCGCTTCGGTGTTATTCCGATGGTGGTGACGCGATGCAACTCGCCGAAGGCGTTACGGATCACGAAATAGAATGGGCTCGTCGTTGTTTCTATGCAACACTTAGTCATATCGATCAACAAATTGCTGTTGTCATTGGGACTCTTCGAGAAGAACAGCAACTTGATAACACATTGATTATGTTCACCAGTGACCATGGAGATATGTTGGGAGACCATCATCGATGGGCGAAGGCTTGTATGTATGACATGTCCTGCGGAATTCCTTTGCTGGTTGTTCCTCCCGTATCAGACGAACGTTTGTCTGGCGGGCACACGGATAATCGGCTCACATCTCTGGAAGACATTATGCCAACATTGCTTGATTATGCCGGCCTGCCAATTCCAGAGGCAATCGATGGCACCTCTCTACTAAGTAGCCATCGGCGCGAGCATCTCTATGGAGAGATGTGGGAAGGGGCGCTATCAACACGAATGGTACGTACAGAGCGTCACAAGCTGATTTATTATCCTGCGGGAAATCGATTCCAATTATTCGATTTGGATTCTGATCCCCGTGAGTGTCATGATTTATCCGCATTGCCTGAAATGCAGGAAGTCGTGAATTCGCTGGTCAAGCTAATGATTCGCGAACTGTATGGCGAAGATCTGAATTGGGTCAAGGGCGACACGCTGATCGGCATGCCTGAACCAACGACGACAAAGAAATGCATCCCAGGCTTAGGCAGTCAGCGAGGAATCCAGTTTCGATAACCATCAAGCCCGCCCCCGATATTGCACACGCTCAGCGCAATAACCAGACAAACCCATTCGCATAAATCAAAAACCCACGGCCATCCGCCGTGGGGTTTTTGGTGTGGGAAACGGGTGCGTTGTTGGGGGCCGGCAAGGCGATTGCGTATATCCATGCCAGGGGATTTAAAAAACAGCAACCCGCAAGTCATATGAATGACGATAAATACTCGTGCGTTAATCCATATTAGCCTCCGGTGAATACCGGGGGGCAGGGACCGATGGCCGGTGGTCGGTATGAGAAAAAGTTTTTGACCGCACGAGTTTTTAACGGAATTTGGTATCAGATTGACGCGGCGCGTGATATGCGAATGATTGGACGGGTTCTAGTCGAAAAGGTGATGCATGAACAAGTCCAATCATTTAACCCATTCTCATCCAGCTTCGCGCACGATCTGGGTCGTTATTGGCGGGATGGCGCTGGCATTTATGGCTGGATACATCAATCTCATGATGCTCAGTTTGTTTCATGTGCCGGTCAGCCACATGTCGGGAGCGGTGTCAGCTTTATCATCCGATTTGATTCATCAAAACCCCGGCCACCTGCGTATCATTCTGGGCATCGTGTTGGGGTTTTTTGGCGGGGCTTGTCTTAGTGGTGCGATCATTGGCGCACGCTCATACCAGCCCGGACGACGCTATGGTGTGGTGCTCATGATCGAGGGTTGCGTGCTCGCCCTGGCCACATCCTTGGTCCATGATCAAATGGCTTTCGCATTGCCTGCCGCTGCCATTGCTTGCGGCATGCAAAACGCCATGGCCACCGCCTACCACGGCCTGACCATTCGCACGACCCACGTCACCGGCATCGTCACCGACCTAGGCATCGCCGTCGGTCGGCTCATACGTCATCAATATGTCGACGTCTGGGAGTTTGCCTTGCTCACCTGTTTGCTGGTGGGTTTCCTGCTCGGCGGCATCTGCTCGGTACTCATCGAACCACGACTGGGCATCACCGCCGTGGGCTTGCCCGCACCAATATGTTTCGTCAGCGGCGCCATCTATTTCCTCTGGCGTCGCCGTATCGCCCACCGGGCCGAGCAAAAGTCCGCAGGGTAAGCTGCCGCCAAATGATGTGGAAGCCGCAGAAGCAGTAACCACAGAGACGCAGAGGCACAGAGAAGAAGTTTTAAAGAATCACAATTGAGAAACCTGCGGTCATTCGCTGTGTGGTTTTTTTGTGGTGGTACAATAAATCATAAAGTGGTCGCTTGGGCAGGCAAGAAGTGAGTGATTTGTAGTGTAATACTGCCAACTAGTTATTTGTCATCATATATACAGCGTTCCAGAGAAAAACGAGCTAAACCATGCCGAGCCGTACATTATTTCGTCTTTGTGTTTTAACACAAATGTATTTGATGGTAACACTCACCCTACTTTCGATTTGTACAGTTGGACAAGCCGCGGCGTCGCCTGAAGATGCAATGCGAGAAATGCAAAGAAATGAAGCAATTCGGGATCCGACAAGTGAAAAGCTTAAGTTGTCGCAGTTAGATGCGGTTACGCTTGAGTTAATGGTTGTAAAACTTCGCCAAAAACTAAAGGCCAGTGAGCAGGAAATTGACAGATTGAGTGCATTGTTAAGTGAGGCGAGTGACAAGCCTATGGGGGTTAGGGTCTTGCAAGAAAAGAAAAAGAATCAGCCTGTTTTCCTAGAATCGGCAAGAGATTTTGATGGCGTAGAAATAAAAGATCTATACACGATAATAGAATCGGAAAATTTACGCGATGTAAAAAGATCAGTCCGTGTTCGTTTGGCACGAATTTTAGATAAAGACGAGCTTGCGCAAATTGCAATTGAAATCCGAAATGGCGATCAGAGAAAATATGATCGAACGTTCATTTTGTACTATTTGCCCGGTATGTTGACTGATGGGTTAGCGTGGGCGACTACGCATTTTGAGCCAGATTTGTCTGTAGTTGTATTGGGTCGAACTCGTGAAGAAGAGTTAGCTAGCGACAAAGGCTTTGCTAATACCGGACAAAATACAGTGGGCGAGTGGCGTGGCGGGTGGACTCCTCAAATTAGTCGAACGGTACTGCTTGAGACGCAGGATAGTTTTGTGTTGGAATATCACTTGTCTGACGGTTCGTATGTTGAAAGTGTTAGAGAAATCAATTCCCAAAGTGGACGAAAGTTTGTTAAAACACAAAAAACTTCTGTTGGCGAGTACTATCTAATAACGAAAGATGGAAATTTAGAGTTTTGGGATAACGATGGTAAGTTTGCTGCCGCCACAAAAATTGATTGACTTTGCAGCAAAGCAGGGTGGGTTAAGCGCAGCGGACGCGCCGATTTGGTTTTACCAACATGCGCTATTCGTGGTGGGGTTGCTCCCGGGGGTCATTGCTTCTGATTCACTGTCTCTTGGCTCGTGCTTCTTCTTTGGATTTTTCTCTGTGCCTCGGTGTCTCTGTGGTTAATTGTTTTTGGACGTGCGGTGCTAATTCCTATACGAATTTGTGCGTACTAAAATTTCCATTAATTAAGCCCCCGGTATGCACCGGGGGCTAGTAAAGGGCGAGTGTTTGTTGTGGTTTGGATTTAGACCCAGACGCCGACTTCGTTGAGGGTGTAGGAGATGCCTGCGACGTCTTTGGTGTTGGTGCCGCCTGCGGAGCCATTGATGGTGAGGGGGTTGTAGCCTGAGGCGTAGAGTTCGAAGCCGGTGCCGACGAGTTGGCCGAAGTTGGATCGGCCGACGAACAGGTCGTTGCCTGAGCTATCGAACAAGGTGGCGGTGTCGGTGCCGCCAAAGACACGGTAGGAGTTGACCTTTTCGTAGGCGCCAACGTAGCGGTAGAGGCCGCCTTCGGTGGACATGTCGCTGAAGGTGGGCATGCCACGGAAGGTGTCGTTGCCTGCGGTGTCGTAGATTTCGGCGAAGTCGGTGCCGCCGTTGACGGCATAGCTGTTGACGCGTTCATAGCTGGACACGTAGCGGTAGAAGCCGGTGGTGGACATGTCGACGAAGGCTTCGAAGGCGCGGAGGTTGTCGTTGCCGGTGGTGTCGTAAAGTTCAGCGAGGTCGTCGGGTCCGCCGTTGACGGCATAACTGTTGACCTGGCTATAGCCGGAGGCGTAGCGGTACAGGCCGTTGTTGGAACCACTGATGGCGGTGATGTCGGAGAACTCTCGGAAGGATCGGAAGCGATCGGTGCCGTCGGTGTCGTAGAACTCGGCGAAGTCGGTTCCGCCTGCGTTGCCGAAGATGGCATAGGTGTTGACCTGTTCGAAGAGTCCGACGTAGACGTATCGTCCGTTGCGATCACCGCCGGTGGTGGACATGTCGGAATAGTTGGGGAAGCTTTTGAAAGTGTCGTTGCCGTTGGTGTCGTAGATTTCTGCGAGGTCGGCAATGCTGGTGTCGGAGTAGGCGTTGTAGCGTTGGAAGTTGGAGGCATAGCGACTCAGTGCGCCGGTTCCGCCGTCGACGCGGGACATGACGGCGAAGTCGGGATAGGCCTGGAAAGTGTCGCGGCCTGTGGAGTCCCAGAATTCGACGAAGTCGCCGCCTGCGGTTGCTGAGCCAGAGGTTGAGTAGGCGTTGATGCGGTCGAAGTTTTGTGCGTAGACGTAGCGTTGGACGGTTCCGCCGGACTGTGCCATGTCGGTGAAAGCGGGGAAGTGTCGGGTGTGGTTGTCGCCGTCGGTGTCGTAGATTTCTGCGAAGTCGTCGGCCCCGTCGTTCTCGGCGAAAGCGCGGACATCGCCGAAGCCTGATGCGGTGTTGGAAAACCCGGTGCCGGTCATGCGTGAATAGGTTGGGAAGGCGACGAAGGTGTCGCTGCCTGCGGAGTCGTAGAATTCGGCCATGTCGTTGCCCGAGCCGTTGACGCTGATGACTTCGGCGCCGGTGGCGGTGACGGTGTAGCCATCGCCGAAGAACGCGACCGAGCCGTTGGCATAGAGTTTGGCGGTGTCAGCCTGGAGTCCGCCGGTGACGACGACGGTATCGGTGCCTGCGCCGGCTTCGAAGAGGATGGAGCTGACCGCGGAATTGGCGAAGATGTATTCTTCACCGTTGCGAGCGATGCGGATTTCGTCGCGACTTTGGGAGTCGACACGGGTGACGGTGAGCGAATCATTGCCTGCGGTGCCCGTGATTGTGAGTGCGGTGCCAGCGAAGGTTGCCCAGGTCGGGGTGGTGTCAGGGACTTCGCCACGGGTGAGGACGATGAAAGTGTTTTGGTTATTGGTGCGTCCAACCAGGCCGGCTATATCTCGGTCTCCACCGAGGACGCCTGAGAATGGATTGTTGTTGACTTGAGGATGGGTGGATGTCACGGTTCCGGTTATGTTGCCGAAGGTGTCGATGGAGAAACTGCCACCTGTAAAATTGTAGGTGTCGTCTTGCTCATCGACGTATGATCCGCCGGTGACCTGTCCTGAGCTGTTAAGGATGATTGATCCGGCAAACGCATCGCCCATGAGTTGCCATGTGCCTGCGAAGTCTGCAGTGTTGTAGGTGCCCGCGGTTTTGATCAGGAGGTAAGGGCTGGCGTTGCCATCGTTGGTGTCGCTGGTGTGTTGCATGATGGCGACGTCGCGGTCTGCACTCATACGCACGCGATAAGACCCATTGGGTTCACCAGGCAGATTGAGGTTGAACACGCTGGCGCCACCGTTTTGATTGGTGTAGGTGCCTGCGGGCACATTTTCGGCGGCACTGCCGAGTAAGGCATATTGGCCGCCGGTGATGTTGCCACTGGCGTCGAGTGTGATGGTGCCTGAGCCAGCATAGTGGAAGACATTCCAAGTGCCGGCGTAATCGGCATTGGTGTAGGTATCATCCCCGGTTCGAATAAGGAAGGAAGCGGTGGGGACACTGGGGCGGATTTCGTTGACAACCAGAAAGTCACCATCTTCGTTGGTGCCGCCGGTGTATTCGAGTGTATAGCCCCCGAAATTATCGGTTGTCACGACTGTTGCATTGAACAGACCGTTGGTGCCGAGTGTGAATGATCCACCTGTGATGCTGTAGTCGCCGTTCCCCGGGTTGACAAACGAGCCGCCGCCACTGGGGGTGGTGCCTGTGGTGGCGTTGGTTGGGTTGAGTACGACGGTACCATTGGAGAGATAGTCGAACAGATTCCACGTGCCGTTGAGGTCGGTGGCGGTGACGGCGCTGAGCAGGCAGCGCGGCTCGAGGGCTTCGAGATGATTGCGATTGAGGGGCTGTTGTCGACGGCTCATTTTCTGGGCTTTTTTGAATGCTTTTGATTTGCGATTAAGCCATCGTGAGCCGGGTCGGTTTGGGATGAATGACAACATGTGTGAATCCTTCTGAAGATAGGGCCCGAAAATTGGCACCGAAAAACCAGGGGGCGAACAGCAATGACCTTCGCTAAACCTGTGAGTGTGGGTAAATTTTGTTAATAACCTCGGCATACAGGCAGGGTATGTCGATGGGATCATCGTATGGCAAAAGAGATTGGTTAGGCAAGGGGTGTGCCGTAATATCTGGTTAATTGGCGGTGCATTGGGCATGCAGAGCGCGCATTACACGTGAGCAGGGCGTGTGCGGGAAGTGTCGATGCGGTGTGAAGGGAGCTGTGGGATAAAGTGAATTAACGCGGTGAAGTAACGTGATGGCGTAGTGGTGAGTTATGGTCGGGTGAGTGTGGGGTGGGACATCGGGGAGAGGTGGGGGACGAGGGGGCGTGGTGATGTGGAGGACGTGGGGAGGACGTGGGGGGGATGTGGGGGGGTGGGGGTAAATGTGGGGTGGAACGGTTAGGATATGGGGTCTATGACAGATTCGTTTTCAAGTTCGGATGATATTCGCAGCGGCGGCGAGCTGGCGCATTTGCAGTTGGTTGAGTTGCCAGGTGTGATGGCGCTGGAACGTGGTGGGGAATTGCCTGGGGTGGTGGTGGGGTATGAGACGTATGGCGAATTGAATGAGGCGCGCGATAACGCGGTGCTGATTTGTCATGCGATTAGTGGTGATTCGCACGTGGCGAGGCATGATGGGGATGATTTGCCGGGATGGTGGGATGAACTGGTGGGGCCTGGGGATAAATTTGCGATTGATACTGAGCGTTATTTTGTGATTTGCACGAACGTGCTGGGTGGGTGTAGCGGGACGACGGGGCCTAGGACGGTGAATCCGCAGACGGGTCGGCGGTATGGCGCGGAATTTCCGGTGATCACGATTGGTGACATGGTGGAAACGCAACGGCGGGCGCTGGATGAATTGGGGATCGGGAAATTGCGAGCGGTGGTGGGCGGTTCGTTGGGTGGGCATCAGGCGCTAACGTGGGCGACGCGACATCCGGATCGTGTTGAAAATTGCATTGCGATTGCGACGAGCCCGCGTTTGACGAGTCAGGCGTTGGGTTTTGATGTGGTGGCACGGAACGCGATTCAGACGGATCCGCATTTTGCGGGTGGGCAGTATTACGATGAGCCGGAACAGCCCGCGACGGGTTTGGCGATTGCACGGATGCTGGGTCATATCACGTACCTGTCGACTGAGGCGATGGACGCGAAATTTGATCCGGATCGGCATAGCCCGCGTGATATTGCGACGGCGTTTGAAAAGAAATTCAGTGTGGGTGCGTATTTGGCGCATCAGGGACAGAAATTTGTCGAGCGATTCGATGCGAATTCCTACGTGACGATTTCGTTGGCGATGGATCTGTTCGATCTGGGGCGGACGCGTCGAGAATTGTTATCGACGTTGCGGTCGTCGCGTTGTCGGTTTCTGGTGGTGAGTTTTTCGAGCGATTGGCTGTTCACGCCGGCACAATCGCGGGAAATTGTCAATGCGTTGGCTGCGCTGGATCGCAGTGTGACGTATTGCGAAATCACGACGACCGCAGGACATGATGCGTTTTTGCTGGTGGATGAAATTGGTCAGTTCGGCCCGTTGGTGGCCGCGCGATTGGATGCGGCGTTGGAAACCAATGCCGCGCCGGCGGAATTGCGAGCCAATGATCGCCGAATCTTGGATTTGATTGAGCCTGGCAAGAGCGTGCTGGATCTGGGGTGCGGATCGGGTCGGGTGTTGTCAGAATTAAGGCGGCGCGGGCACGATAAATTGATGGGCGTAGAGGTGGCGCAGGAAAAAATCATCATCGCGGCGTCGCGGGGGTTGGATGTGATTGACTACGATTTGAATCACGGCCTGCCCGCGTTTGATGATCATCAGTTTGATCTGGTGGTCATGAGTGCGACGTTGCAAGCAATCGAGCATGTGGAAACGTTGTTGGATGAGACGCTGCGTGTGGGGCGACAGGTGATTTTGAGTTTCCCGAATTTCGCGCATCAGGAATTGCGTGAGATGTTTGTGCGCGAGGGTCGATCGCCCAAGGCATCGAATCGCTCGTCGTGCGGTTCGTCGTATGGGTATGAGTGGTACAACACGCCGAATCGTCGGTTTCCATCGATCGCGGATGTGGAAGATTTTTGTCGAGCCAAAGGCGTGACGATCCACCGAGCGATCTATTTAGATACGGGTGATACGGAATACGGCCGAGAGATCACGGATGACCCGAATCTGAATGCGGATACCGCGATCCTGGTGATAAGCCGGGAAAGCTGATGGGGTGATTGGTCCGGTGCGGTCTGGCGAGTACGAATCATCGTGCGGGTTTGGGCCGATGTTCGGCATCAAGCGCACGCGCTTGCCTGTTAGAAATAACGGAACCCCATAACATTAAAAGCATGCCGCGGGATGTGAGCGGGATGTGGGTGGGGTGGGGGGGGGAAGTGGGGGGGGAGGGGGTGGGTTCTTGCGTTGGGTACAGTGCGTGATTATCATCAACATGACGATCGGGTTCCTTGATGAGCGATGGTTGTTGCTGCGAAAAAGGATGTTCGCGGGTTCAATTGGGTTTTGCGTGTTAAGGTTGTTTCACGCAGAATTTAAGGTTGTGGGTCACCAAAATCAGGCATGTTGGGAACCGGGGCCGAGATTTCGTGTGGGAAAAATGCGTAGAGAATACGTGGGGAATGTGGGGGGGGATGTGGGGGGAATATGGGGGGCTTGATTGGTACAATCGAACAATTGAGAAGAGTAAGAAGGGGGAGATTGAATGGATTGCAGCGCGGTCGTCGTGATCGTGTGGCGTATTTGAGTTAGTCGGTAAAACAAAAGCGTGGTGTATTTCGGCGCGACGCGGGGCCTATCACATGCGAGCCAAGCCTATGTTGTGGAAGAAACTGTTGTCGAACAAGCGTAGTGATGGACGAATGATCGCGATGGTTGTCGCGGTCACGATGTCAGGGATGGTGTCGGGTTTCATCCCAGGGGGCGGCGCG
Organism: Phycisphaerae bacterium; assembly: GCA_030426385.1. Taxonomy (GTDB): domain Bacteria; phylum Planctomycetota; class Phycisphaerae; order Phycisphaerales; family Phycisphaeraceae; genus JAUHYI01. Next base: position 40,308 of record JAUHYI010000025.1, on the reverse strand, counting down.
GGTTCGCTGTCGATCGAAAGCTGGTTGGTGTCAGAAGCCTCTGCACAGACTGACATCCTTAAATTTCAACGGCAACTGGATCTGATTCAACAGGAAAATCGCATCGCGATCGACCCGAACGTACCCGTATCACAGCGGGCCTTGGTTGAATATGGTGGCTTTGCCTCGTTCGCATTTATGGCCATCGACGATAGCACCGGGGCCGACCATATCCTGCGTCAGTCGGATTTGAATATGTATGCCCGGGTGAATTTCGATAACGTGCACGAGTTTTTTGTGCGTGGTCGTAGCACGTTTCGGGATTTCAACTCGGGCCATTCATTTGATGGTCAGGATGAAGATCTGGTCGAGCCGACGCTTGATCGCGCGTATTACCGTTTTGATGCGGCCCGTGCGGTGCGCGTGCATGAGGGACGCGATCCGGGCGGCGTGTTCAATGTCACCCTGGGTCGGCAACTGGTGGTGTGGGGCAACGGGTTGGCCTTGTCGCTGGTGATGGATGGCGGGGTGTTGACGTTCGGTCGAGGCAATTTGACCGCCGACCTGCTCGGGGCACGCAGTCGTGAGAGTCAGGTGGATCTTGATAGTTCTCGGCCTGGATTTAATGGCGACATGGATCGCGATTTCATCGGGATCAAAGTGAACTACATGGCGAGCCCGAACACAAAACTATATGCCTATGGCTTGTGGCAGGATGACGACAACGGCACCGTGGCTTCGTCAGGGACAATGTACAACTACCAGAGCTATTACATCGGCGGTGGTATAGAAGGCACCGCAGGCGACAATTGGCTCTATGGCGTTGAGGTCGTGGGCGAAGGCGGCACGTCGTTTTCGAATACTGCGACGGCACAAACACGAGAAGATATTCAAGCCTGGGCGGTTGATGCTCGTGTGGACTATCTGTTGCTGGATCAGGCCAGCACGCGGTTTACCTTGGAAGTGCTGGTGGCCTCCGGCGACGATGATCGCGCGTCATCAACCAGCAACACCGTGGGCGGCAACACCTCGGGGACCAATGACAATGCGTTCAACGGATTCGGACTGATCAACACGGGGTTGGCGTTTTCCCCTAGCGCGTCAAATCTGGTGATGGCTCGCCTGGGCGTGTCGACCTATCCATTTCGTGGGCATGGCATTCTGGATCGACTGCAGGTCGGTGCCAATGGATTTTTGTTCGGCAAATACAGAAACGCAGCCCCGATCAATGAAGGGACTGACATGACGCATACCTATCTGGGCTCAGAAGTGGATGTGTTTTTTAACTGGCAGATCACCAGCGATCTGTCGTGGTCGACGCGGTATGGGGTGTTTTTCCCCGGTGCCGATATATCCGCGGATCATGACGCGCGGCATTTACTGTACACGGGCGTGACGTTGGCATTTTGAGCAATTGGGTAGCAAGTATTCAGCAGGCGCGGCCCATGTGGCTCTCGCGGTTTTTACAGGATCAGGAGTCTACGATGACGATTCAATGGGTTGCAAAGATGGCGGGTCTGGCCAAAGCCTGCGTGTGTGTGGCAGGTGTGATCGGTCTGATGGGGCTGGCCGGCTGTCAGTCCGCGCAAATCGCCGAACCGCTGACAGCCAATCCGGATCAGATCGGCAACGAGCCTGAAGCGCAGATGGAATTCTGGCATACGTTGGCGACGCGGCCGTTGACGAGCAATGACGAGGCGTTTCATGCACTGCTGCTATTTTTGGATGATGGGGACGCGGCAGAAAATTACGAGCAGCGCGTTGAACGACTGAAAAGTTACGACCTGTTGTCCGCCGGGTTTGATCGGCCGGCCAACGAAGCGATCACGCGTGGGGTGTTGGCTGTGGCCCTGGTTCGAGCCTTGCACATTCGCGGTGGAGTCATGCTATCGCTGTTCGATCATTCAGCACGATATGCCACGATGGAATTGCAACATCTGGGGATCTATCCGCGATCGAGTCCGCACCAGACGTTTACGGGCAACCAGTTTATTGCCATGATCGGCTTGGCAGAGGACTATCAGACGCGCGGCGGTCAGGATGCGTCACGGCAAGCGGTTTGGAGCCAAGACTCGCACGAACACGCGCACGAAGACGCACATGAGAACTCGCATGAAGAAGTTGATGCTCATGCTGATACCGATGAGCAAGCCATGACCGATGTGGCGCCTGACGAGACTGATAAGTCCGGTGGCGATTTGTTTGACTCGAGCGAATCGAGCGAATCGAGCGAATCGGGTGATGACGGGGATGCCGATGCGATGACCGAAACCATGGATAAATGATAATGATGGCCGCGCGTGATGGGTGGCGATCGAAAATTGATCAAGCTGGGAGCTATGCGATGAAACTGTTTGCCCCGATGAAAAACTGGATTGGCCGATCTCGATACCGTCAAGGTCACGATAGCAATCGTGTGGCGATGACGGGCACGATGGCGGTGGCGATGGTGGTGATGTCATTGCTCTTTGCGCCGTGGTTGCCCGATTTGGTGCCGACTGCCTTGGCACAGGATGAGATGGCGACAAGCGCAGCCGAAACCTCGACAGAAACCGAATCCGCTGAACCCACTGAAACGGCCGATGCCGCCGAAACCGCCCCAGAAAACCAAGAGGAAAAAGTGGGGGGGGGGGAGGTGATGGATGTGACGATCACGGGGTTGCGTGGGATTGTGCAGGTCCGTGAGGGCGATGATGCCCCATGGCAGAGAGCCGAAGCGGGCATGGTGGTGGGAATCGGTGCGGAATTTCGCACCGGGCCCCGTAGCGTGGTGCAGTTTCGATTGGGTCGCGATCATGAAGTGACGTTGGATCGATTGGGTGTGATCAAGGTGCTTGACGCGGTGGTGGCTGATGGCAAAGTGAAAACGGATGTGGGTTTGAAATACGGGCGAACGCAATACAAAGTCGCCGAGTCGGGCGTCGAGCACGATTCGGTGATTCGCAGTCCTGCCTCCACGCTGGTGGTGCGCGGTTCGGATGTGGTGATTCAGGATCAGGGGTTTGTGTCGCAGGTGGCGTTTTTAGAGCGATCGCCTGCCACGCTGACGACCTCGGATGGCAAGACCGTGGCAGCAGGCAACGGCGTGATCAGCGGATCAGCCACCAGTGCCGCCGCGACAGCGTCAGCGTTGACAGTGTTTAGCGCACTGGGCAGCGCGACCACGGGCAACGAACTCGAGCGATTGGCACAACTGGGCGGCAGTTCGTTGGGCACAGGCACGACGACCAGTGGAGCTGGCGGTGCGGGATTCGCCGGTGGCAGTGGTGGGTTTAATGGTAGCGAACCAGTGGTGGGTGGCCCGGGCGTCCCGATTCAACCCGGCCAGGAATACACCTTTACCGCACCGACAGGCGTGGCGTTTTATACAGTCTTCCTATGGCAAGGTTCGACGGATATCGACACTGCAGTGTTCACGCCTAGTGGCAATGGTTTTAGCCCATACCCGAGCAGCTTTTCGGGTAACGTGGCTCGATCAGGCGATGGTGTTTTTGTGAGTGGTGATGATACGGGCAGTACCGGGCAGACCAATCAGGAATACGTAGCGTTTGTCTCCACGCCTGAGCCCGGGAAGTATCGTGCCCAGGCGCACTTGTTCAGCGGTCCTGCCACGGAAGTTCAGATTCGTGCGTTCCGGGCTGGTGATGGTGGCGCGACTGAGTTGTCCGGTTCGGTGCGCGGTCTGGTTCAAGGTGGCAGTATCGATCTGGTCACAGAATTTGTTATCGAATAACACTATCCCATGCGTGCGCATGAACGCCGACTGATTTTGCGAACTATTGCACTCGGCGTCGTTCTGACGGTGGGCGTGATTGTGGTGGATTGGCTGGGGGGCCTGCGGACATTAGAGAATTGGTTTTACGATGGGCGGGCACGGGCGTGTCAGTTTTTCGTGCGCGCACCGACCGATCAGTTGGTGTACGTGTTGATCGATGATGATGTGTTGGAAGCGGTGGGCAAGTGGCCCTGGGCGCGATCGGATTTTGCGGCGCTGCTCGACGAGATCGATGCGGCCGGGGCGCGGGCGATCGCGATGGATATCTGGATGACCGATCGCCAGAAGCTCGACGTGGTGGTGCGTGCCGATGGTGGCATCGATCAGATCGATCATGATGCGATATTGGCCCAGACGATGGGATCAATCGGCACGGTGATGGTGCCGATCGTGTTTGATTTGCAGGGACGCGGCGAATTGTCGGCATTGGATCGAGCCTTGGAATCGCTGTTGGTGGCTGACCTGGAATTGGAAAGTGATGAGGCGCTTGGTCGGTTAGTGGCTTCGGGTTTGGTCGATGATGATGCGCAAGGTTTGATGCGCGTGAATGAATTGTTTTATCTGGCCTTGCATCGCGCGATGTTGGTGCGTGTGCAAGCGATGTTGGAACAATCGCCAGCCAGTTACGACGATGTGCGATTGGCGTTGCTGCCATCGTTGGATTTGATGTTGTATGGCGGGCCGCGCGACCAGCGATTGGAACGCGTGTATGAACAGGCGTTGGCGCTGCGCGCGTTGCGAGGTTATGCCCGGCCGATGGAATCCGTGGCAGATTTCGATGGCCGAGCGTTTATTCAATCGCACACGCCCGGGCCGACGATGCGGGTGTTGTCCGAGCAGGCGGCAGCGTCGGGATTCGTGGATTTTTTGCCGTATGACGATGGGGTGGTGCGTGCGTTGCCGTTATGGGTGCGACACGGCGATTGGGTCTACCCGCAAATCGGATTGGCGCTGGCGTGTTGGAATCTGGGGATCGTGCCAGGCGATATTGTGATCGAGTCCGATCGATTGCGTTTGCCGCTGGAGGAAGGTCGTTGGATTGATGTGCCGACGCGGGCCCATCGGTCGCGGCTCGATGACCAATCGATTGGAATGATGTTCGATGTGCCCTGGATCGGTAAAACGAATCAATGGCATTCGATGTTGGATCCACATCACGAACAATCGGTGAATCAGATTTCCGCGGTGCAGTTTTGGAAGATCGAGGATTTGCAACGCAAGCAGGTGCAGAACAATCGCCGAATTGACGGGGCGTTGTTGTCGATCTGGGAAATTTACGAGCCGGATAAATTTTCGGCGTATGAAAAAAACCGACCTGCGTTGGATGATTTTTCATTGCGTGTGGATGCGGTGAAACAGACGTTGCAATTGCTGGATGATTTTGAGGTGGTGAAAACGTTAACGTCTGGTTCGCCGGAGTCTACAGAGAATGTTGAGACGGCCGAGTCGTCGGGGTCGATTGACAAATTGTCGTTACAGGATCAGCAATTGTTGGCTGCAGCGCAGGTGTTGCCCGTGTTGTTTGAACATAGCCAACAGATTGACAGGGAAATTATCAGCGAACGTGCGCGGTTGCAATCGATCGTGGCGGGCAAGTCGGTCTTGATCGGTTGGTCCGCGACGGGCGCAGCGGCGGATTTTGTGCCGACGCCGTTGCATGGCAAATGCCCGGGCGTGATGGTTCATGGTTCGGTGTTCAACGGGATCATGTCGGGCGAGATGTGGCGAACGGCGCCGGGTTGGGTGGCGGTGTTGTTGACGCTGTTGATGGGGGGTGTGTCGACATGGTTGGCGGCCCGGCTGGCGCCGGTGTTGGCGTTGGTGGCGGCGTTAGGATTGCTGGCTTTTTATGCGGTGCTCAACGGCGTGGTGTTTTTTGATTGGGGCGACACGGTGGTGGGCATGGCCGGGCCGATGGTTGTGATCGTGGCAACGTGGTCGGGCTGTACGTTGTTTCGATTGACCGTCGAACGGGCCGAGCGGGCACGGATTACCAAGCGGTTTCAATCGTATGTTGATCCGGCGTTGGTGAATTATGTGATTGAAAATCCGGATCAGGCCCGGCTCGATGGTGAGGTGCGGGAGATGACGGTGGTGTTTACGGATCTGGCAGGATTCACAACGCTATCGGAAAAACTGCGCGAGCAAACCGTCACGGTACTCAGCGAATATTTAGGCATGATGACGCCGATCATTCGCGCGCATGAGGGTTATGTGAATAAATTTCTGGGCGACGGGATGATGTTTTTCTATGGTGCACCACGGGTGGATATGAAACGGCATGACGCACGGCATGCGGTGGCGACGGTGTTGGAAATGTATGTGGCGTTGCAGGCGTTTAACCTGACGCTGGTGGAACGAAACCTGCCGAGCCTGGCGATGCGTGCGGGGATCACGACGGGGCGCATGGTGGTGGGTGATGCAGGCCCAGCCGATGCCAGCGATTACACGGTGTTGGGCGACGAGGTAAATCTGGCAGCACGCTTGGAATCAGCGAACAAGGCGACGGGTACGCAGATTCTGACGACGCATCGCACGATTGATCTATTGGATGATACGTATATTCATCGACCGATTGGGCAATTGCGGGTGGTGGGTAAGACGCAAGCGGTGATGATTCATGAGCCGTTGGGGATGGCCGATCAGATCACAGACGACCAGAAGCGGTTGATCGAAAAAACGACGTTGATGGTCGAAGCATTTATGCGTGGCGCGTTGCCGCAATGTCTAGAGCTATGCGATGATTTAGCGACATTGCCGGGCCAGGAAAAATTGGTGGCGATGTACCGCGCGCAATGCCAGCATTTCATGAGTGATGCGCATGGGGACGAAGAGTTTGAAGGAATCATTACGCTATCGAGCAAATAGGGTACAATTCCGCGCTCTGTTTGGTGGGTGGGCGAACTCGTGGAAGTGGGTTTTAATTTCCAGAAATAAATCGAGATAGGGATTTTAAATATGGCTCGCAAAAAGTTGGAACTGGGACTGATCGTTGGCGTTGATCACGTGGACGAAGCGTATGCGCGTATGGCGAAGCTGGGGCTGACAACGTGCCAGTTGTGTTCGTGGGAGCCGGACGAATTAACGCAAGACAAAGCCGATCAGGTGTTGACCGCACAGGAGAAATACGGAATCCGTGTGAGCAGTTTCTGGGCGGGTTATTCGTCGGGACCTGCAGCGGAATGGAATTTTACGGGCGGTCCCAAGACGATCGGGTTGGTGCCCAAGCGATACCGTCGCAAGCGCGTGGCTGAGTTAAAGCGCGGCGCGGATTTCGCCAAATTGATTGGCGCTACTTCGATCAGCACGCACGTGGGGTTTATTTATGAAGACCCGAGTGAACCGGATTATCCAGCACTGGTTAAAGCAATTCGCGAGGTGGCGATGCATTGCCGGAAGCTGGGTTTGAATTTTCTGTTTGAAACCGGGCAGGAAACGCCGACGGTTTTATTGCGCGTGATTGAAGACGTGGATACCGGCAACCTTGGGATCAATCTTGATCCTGCGAATTTGATTTTATATGGCAAGGCCAACCCCGTGGATGCCTTGGAGGTATTTGGAAAGTACGTGCAAGGCGTGCATGCCAAGGATGGTATGTATCCCACGAATGGTCGGGAGCTGGGCGAAGAAACCGCGCTTGGTAAAGGGCGGGTGGATTTCCCAACGCTGATCACGCGATTGAAAAAGTTGGGCTACCGTGAGCCGATTACGATTGAACGCGAAATCACCGGCGCGCAGCAAACGCGTGACATCAAGCGAGCGATCAAGTTGCTGACGCCGGTGCTGTGAGGTTCGAGGTTAGAACCTCTTGCATAATTTCTGGCCTAACAACATTCACGCCGGACTGGTCACTTAAGTGACCAGTCCGGATTGCCCTGCGGTCACAAATGACGCAACACGCTCTAGCTGCCGTTCCGCTTAAAACGCGCATGTTATTTACGAGGCTGTTGGACCGGCCGAGTTTGGACGGCGACCATTTCGGCGTAGCGACCTGAGCGGGCCATCAGTTCGTCGTGGGTGCCTTGTTCGGTGATGGCCCCGTTTTCCACGACGACAATTCGATCGGCGTGGGTGATGGTGCTCAGGCGGTGGGCAATGACGAAGCTGGTCCGTTGGTGCATGAGTTGGGCGAGACTGGCCTGAATCAAGCGTTCGGATTCGGTGTCGAGATTGCTGGTGGCTTCATCAAGGATGAGCAACGTGGGGTCAGCGAGAATGGCGCGGGCGATGGCGATGCGCTGGCGTTGTCCGCCGGAAAGTTTGACGCCGCGTTCGCCGACGCGTGTGTCATAGCCACGATCAAAAGCAGTGATGAATGCGTGAGCGTTGGCGCGTTTGGCCGCATGAATGATTTGTTCATCAGTGGCGTCGCGTTTGCCATAGGCAATGTTCTGAGCGATGGTGCCATCGAATAGGAAAACATCCTGTTCGACGATGCCGAGCATGCCGCGATAGGATTCGAGATCGATGGTGGATACGTCGCGGCCATCGAGCAACATGCGACCAGCGGTGGGTTCGAAAAAACGCGCGATGAGGTTGGATAGCGTGGTCTTACCCGCGCCGGAAGGGCCGACGAGCGCAACCATTTCGCCGGGTTGGACATCGAAAGTAATGTCATAGAGCGCGTCCTGCATCGTGCCGGGATAGCGATAGCTGACGTGTTCGAGGGTGACGCGTCCCGCGACTTGCGAACGATCAAATGGCAATGTTTTTTCGTTGTATTGCGATTCGGTGGGCTCAGCGAGAATGTCGAGCACGCGATCGAGCGCGGCGAGCCCGTTTTGCAAACTCGCTGCGGATTGCGCGAGCATGGCCAAGGGTTCGAGTAGCCACATGAGGAACGCCAGGAACATGACCAGTTCGCCGGTGGTGAACGGATCAGCCGGATCGATGATGCGCATACCGCCGTAAATTAAAATGAATGCAGTGGAAACCGGGATGACGATTTGCCAGACGATTTCAACGCCACGATGCCACCACCAAACGGTGAGTTCCTGTCGTGCCATGACGTGGTTGTTGCGAACGAAGCGCGCGGTTTCATGACGTTGTCGCGAAAATCCACGAACAACACGGATACCGCCGAACGATTCGGTGGTGTGCCCGTCGACGTATTGTCGGGTGGCGCGGATGTCAGCGAACATGGGGCGAATGCGGCTGATCCATGTTTTGTGAGTGATGAAAATGACGGGAAAAATAAAGATGGACCAGAGGAGCAATCGCCAATCGGTGTAGGCGAGTATGGCGAGCGTGCCCAGGAGTTGGACGACGGCGCGCCAGGGATTGTAGAACATGCCGAAGACAAGATCGCCCGCAGCACCGGCATCGTCGCGAAGGATGGAAGAAGCGCCGCCGGTTTTCATTTCCTGCACGCGATGCAATGGCAAGCGAATGGCGTGATCGAATGCGCGCTGGCGGACGATGACCTGTATGCGTTTGGAGACGACAGTGGCGTGCCAGCGCGAAGTGGTGGCGATGGCCAGCGAGAGTAATGACAATGAAATCATCACGCAGGCGACGAGAATCAAAAGCGTTTGTGGATCTTGTGCCCAGGGAAGCGTGGCCATCCATTCGGGAAGGGGTTTATCGCCGAGGACGTTATCGAAGATGACTTTTGTGCCCGAGAGCGGGATCAATCCGATGAGCGTTGCGGTCATTGATCCCAACAAGGCGAAGACCACGATGTGACGGAAACCGCGAATTTGATCGATGTATGCGGCGACCAGGGCGAGGATGGATCGTTCGTGCGCGGTGGATTTGGCGTTATGGATCGGTTGATTGGGGTCTGATCGATCGCTGGACGCCTTGTGTTTATTACGCAGGCGTTCGGCGAGGTGTTGTTTGTAATAGTTGTATCGCCGTTTGCTGGAGTGGGACGAAGTGGGCGGGGGCGAGATGATACTCGCGGTCTCGGAATTTGCGGACGGCGTGGACGAGGAGGCGCTGGATGAGCGGTCGGATGAAGGTGGGTTTGCAGATGTCATGTCGCAGACATCGTAGGCGGGCCAAGGGAGATTGGAAAGCTTGGCACAGTGTTTGTGAGAAAGCGTGGGGTTAAGCGGGGTATCCAATCAGTGTTTTGGTGCTGGATTGGCGCTTTGGGCGATGGTGTGGCTGGCGAGGATTGTTCGCAGGGTTTGGGCCAACTGAGGGCGAATGAGTTCGGTGCCCAGGCCGGACAGGTGCCCCTGGTCTTGAAAGAGTAGTTTGCGGTTTGTATCGAGGAATCGAATGGTGCCATCGGGGTTCATGAAATGCGATTCGATGTCCAGCACGTGGATCTGGTCGTCGTGCAAAGTAAGCAAAAGACGATTGGTGATATCGCGGAGATTCGCGATGAAATCGTCCTCGTAAATAGGATTCATGCCGTTGTCGCGAATGCCCTGGCGGGTGGCATGTTGAGGAAGCATGGGAGGTTGGGTGAGCATCACGATGTGCTGGGCATGTTGGCGAATTTGTGTGAGTGCCGTGGAGAGTAGCGTTTTGTCATGTTCGAGGCATTGCGCCCAAGCGGCGGCGAAAACGACAGCCTGTGGTTTTTCGTTTTCAATGAATTGCATCGAGTCGCGATAAAGCGGCGAGCCGGGGAAAGGGTTGAGTGCATCCACACTGATGACGTGCAGGCGAAAGTTGTATTGGTTGGCCAGCTTTTTCATGAGCAGGCCGTACATGGTGGCATTGCTGTCACCCATGAGGACGACCACGGGTTTGTTGACGTTGGCATTGATTGTGATGCCGCCGCGACTGATGGTATCGGGTTTGGCATCAATGTAAAAGTTCGTGCGGATGACAAAGCCGATGGCGACCAGGGCGATCACGCCGCCGGCAAAACCGATAAAGCCGAGCGTTTGTTTGCGGGGTTGGTTGAGCCAGGATCGCACGGGTTTTTCAAAAAAGTAATAGGAAGCGAATGAGCATACGAGGGTGAGAATGATTTTTAGAACGGTGCGTTGCGTGTGAGTTTGTGACAAGAGCGTGTAGTCGACGAAACAATAGATAGGCCAATGCCAGAGGTAGAGGGAGTACGACGCTTTGCCGATGTGGACGAGCGATGGCCGGGATAGCAGGCGATGGGACCATGCGTGTGCGTTGGGCGATCGGCCGATGAGTAGGATCGTGCCGATTACGGGAAGCGCTGCGATCCAGCCGGGGAAGAAATTGTCTTCGTGAATCACAAAGAATGAAACGACCAGCAAAACCAGGCCGACGTTGGCGAGTACGGCGGCGGTTTTACTGGGGGTTGTGTCGGGCGATGGTGCGGATGGCGTTGCGTTTGGTGTTGACGTTTGGGGGCGTGTGGTGACGATGGCGAGAATGCAACCGGCCAGGAGTTCCCAGGCGCGTGTGGGCAGAAGATAGAACGCCCACGTGGGTTTTGTGGCAGTGAGCATGAGGCCGGCGATGAAGCTGACAAGGGCGAGTGTGGTTAGGAATGCAATGAACAAACGCCGTGAAATCCGCCAGCGAAACGCGAGATAAACGATCAGCGGAAAGATGATGTAAAACTGTTCTTCAACCGAGAGCGACCAGTAATGCAATAGCGGTTGGGCGTCGGGCAGGATTTCAAAGTAATTGCCCTCGACCATGAGTTTCATGTTGGCGATGGATAACGCTGCGGCGATAGCGATAGCACCGGTGCCTGCGAAATCCTGCGCGGTATACAGAAACGATGCCAGGATCAGGACGGTGATCAGTACCGCGAAGGCCGCAGGGAATATGCGCGAGACACGACGCTGATAAAACCGTCGAAAGCTGAACGAATCGGTTTGGCATTCGGCGGCGATAATCGAGGTGATGAGGTAGCCGGAGATGACAAAGAAGACATCGACGCCGACGAATCCGCCGGGAAGTAATTTTTCATCAAGGTGAAACAGCAGGACGGATATCACCGCGAGTGAGCGCATGCCGTCTATGGATGGTCGGTATTTGATGGCAGACAAGACGCAGCTCCTCAGGGCGTCGAGGTCGAAGTCGGGGTCGAAGTTGTGGAGGGGGCGGAAGGGGTGGCTGGTGTTGTGGTGGCGCGATAGGCGAAGCGCACAGGACTGCCGGTGTTAAGGGTCAACATGTCGGCAATGGGTGACAGGCGATCGAGCAGCAGTTGATCGTCCGGGATGAGGTGATGATCAGCCGCGAAATCGTAAGCGGCTTGTTGGACCCGCATGCGCAGGCGGCGCTGATTGTCTTCGCCGGTCCAGTTGTCGTGGAGCCACATGAGGCCGGAACGTTTGGAGACGTAACGATCATCGGGATCGATAGCCGCGTCGAGAAAACGTGGGCGGGGTAGGGTGATGATAGTGGTGCCTGCGGGGAAGTTGTTGTCGGCAGGACGATTGTTGTAGATAGACGACGGGGAGGTGGGCTGAGTGGGAGGGATGATGTCGTTGGCGGTGAGGTCGGACAAGTCGATGCCGTAATACAGGCGAGCGGTGGCTACGAGATAGCCTTCGTTTTTGCCAAGCAGGACGGACGAGCGATCTTCCTCGACGATGACCTGGGTGACGATGCGCTCGGTGACGAGGAACGCGAGTTGTTCGCGCTTGAGCAGTTGCAGGGTGACGGTTTGTTTGAAAGGTGGGACCGCGAGCAGTGGGGCCGGCTCAAAGCGCACGAGAAAGATCGCGGCGATGATGACAGCGAAGGAAAACACGATTGCGATCAATGGACGAATGAATTTGAGCATGGTGGGGCAGGGTTTATTGGGTGCGAAATCGTGAGTCGGTAAATTTTGAAGGGGAAACGTGGGGGGGGGGGGTTAGACGGCGCAGAATCGGAGGAGTAGGACGATGGCCAAAGCGATGAGGCCAGCGAGGGTGAACGATCGTCGCTGGTTTCGTGTGAATCGGGGCATAGTTTATAGATCGGTGCGGTGGGTCGAATGGGTGCAGATGTTTTGGGTTGATATGAAAAACGAAACCCACGCGGTGAGGCGTGGGTTTCGTGAGGGTCTATAAAAACGTGTCTAGTAAAACGAGACGGGCGAATCACTCGCTGGTGGGCGATTTCTGGCCGATCATGAGGACCGGCGCGGCGATGGCAATCGATGAGTAGGTACCGATAAAAATGCCGACAAACATGGCGAATGCGAAGCCGTGCACGCCGGGTCCGCCGAAGGTGAACAGAATGAAAATCGCCAGCAAGGTGGTACACGATGTCAGCACGGTTCGGCTGATGGTCTGATTGATCGACAGGTTGATGACCTCGGGGCTGGCGGTGGCGAGTCGGCCCCGGTTTTCCCGGATGCGGTCGAACACGACGATGGTGTCGTTGAGCGAATAGCCGACGATGGTCAGGACTGCGGCGACCATGGCCAAGTCGATGCGGAACGGATCGAGCAAGAACGAATCGCCAAAGGCAGAACCAGCGATCCATGCACTGATGGCAACCATGCCCAAGGTGATGAGCACGTCGTGAAGCAGTGCGATGATCGCGGCCACGCCGTAGCGTAGACTGCCGAAACGCACCCAGATGTAAGCCACCACCGCGATCAGTGATAACAGCAAGGCGACGATGGCCTGCTGTTTCATGGTGTTGGAAACCTGCGAGGAGAAGTTGGCGACGCTGCCGAGACTGGTGTCGCGTTGCAAGGCGTCGCGGACCAGGTTCCATTCGGTGGCAGCCAGTCCGATGGGTTCGGCAAAGGTCTGTGGGTTTTCGACATAGTTGGTCGACAGGTCACGGGTGACGATGGCGACTGTGCGATAAAGCGATTCGCCGCGTTTGTTGGTCGCGCCGTTGGGGTCCAGGTCCAACCCGATGACGTTGAACTGTCGGCCGATCAGATTTTCATAAGCAGGTTGCCGTCGCATGTTTTCGATGCGTTGGGAGATATCGGCGACAGATGCCGAGGGGGTCATGTCTTCGATCACGATGGCGACGCCGCCGACGTAGTCGTGGACATTGCTGCCGACGTCAGGGCGACGGATGTTGGCACCCAGATCGTTTTCAACCAGCGGATACACCGGTGCCTGATTTTCGCCGATGAGTTGGCCGTCCTGCGCGGGAAATGCAATCGGTGCTTTGCTGTCGAGCACATCAGCGAATGCGGTTTTGATCGCACGGCTCACGAGTGCGGGGTCTTGCACCAATGTCGCAATGGAAAATTCGTTGGCCTTGGATTTGTCTTCGTCCGTCTGTCCGATGGTGACTACGCTGACACGATCGCCACGCAATTCCGGCGAATCCAATTCGTCAGCCACTTGGTTCAAACGTTCACGCACTTCAGGGACCGACAACGCGGCTCCGTCGGTCAGGGCGAATGTCACCGACGTTCCGCTACGGAATTCAATGTCATAAAGATCCTGGCCACGTTCGAACATGCACACGACGCCTGCGATCATCAGGACCGCACTGCATCCGAAAAATATTTTGCGTAAACCAATCCAGTTCACATTCGGCGACAGCAGTCTGCCAATGGGTTTGACCACCGTCGGCAACATCGGCAGTTTCTTCGGTCGCACGAAGGCGATGATGTAATCGACAATCACACGTGTCACGAACAATGCCGTGAACATCGACGAAAGAATACCGATCATCAGCGTGAGTGCGAAGCCTTTGATTTCTGCGGTGCCGGTGTAAAACAGAACCACGCAGGTAATCATGGTGGTGACGTTGGCATCGAAAATCGTCCAGAACGCCTTGCCATATCCCAGACGGATGGCTGTTCGCAGGTCCGCACCGGCTTCACGTTCCTCGCGAATACGTTCGTAGATGAGCACGTTGGCGTCGACCGCCATACCGATGGTCAGCACGATACCCGCGATGCCCGGCAGTGTGAAGGTGGCTTCGAACATGGCCATGATGCCCATGATCATGATCATGTTGCACGCCAAGGCGATGTCGGCGAGCACACCCCAGAAGAGGTAGTACGCCAACATGAAAATCGCCACGATGATCAGTGAATACGTCGCCGCCTGGAACCCGCGTCGCAGATTGTCGGCACCGAATTGGGCGCCGGTGGTTTTTTCACTGATAGGCTGATCGGTCAATCGTCCTTGCAATGAACCAGCGTTCAACATTTGGGTCAGGTAGCCCTGTTCGACTTGCGAAAAACCACCACGGCCGCCGCTGATCTGAATGTTGGTTGACAGTTGATCATTGATGCGTGGGGTGGTGATGATTTTTTCATCAAGCACGACGGCCATCGGCTCGCCTTTGTGCGGGCCGGTCAGTTGTGCCATCAGCGAACCGCCGTAGGCGTTCAACGAGAAGTCCACGGCCGGGAAACCGCGTTGATCCATGCCAGCAATGGCCCGGTTCACTTCCCAGCCTTCTTTGGCGGGTGTCATGCTGTCGGTGTCGCTGTTGCCCAGCAATACAAAGATTTTGCCGCCGAAACTGCCGCCGACCAAGCCGTGGCTGCTGGCCAGATAGCCTGTCGGGTTTTCCAACAGGTCAGCCAGGGCTTCCTCTTCGCCATCGGTGAATTGTTCCAGATCGTCAATTTCAAACCAACGGTATGGGCGATCCAATCCTGCGCGTGGGCCGGATTTTTCCAACTGTTCGAAATAGCTCGCCACATCCGCCACGTTGCCCGTTCCCGCGGCGATGCGGAATTCCAACACGCCCGAACCGCTGAGCAATGCTTTCAAATCTTCGGGGTCGTCGAGTGGGCCTTTGACCTGTGCGTAGGCCAGAAAAGATTCGATGAGAGTTTCGATCTGTTCGCTGCGGTGCGGATGGTCAGCTAGGAGTGGTTCAACCAGGCTCGTTCGCCATTGTTCGACCTTGCTTGGAATCTTGGGTTCGTCCAACGCGTCGAGCACGCTGGCCAGTCGCACCGCGTCGATGTTGGATTGGAACACCGCAGATTCGGATTGTTCATAGTTGCGCTGCGCATCGAGATAGGTGCGGGTGGCACTGATCAGTTCTGATTGAATAGCGGCAATCTGTTTGTCGATTTTTTTGCGATCGGATTCGCTGGCATCAGCACCCAGCTCTGCCAGGGCGCGGTCCAGTGCCCGTCGTTTGGTGTTCAATTCCTGGTAAGGCGCTTTGGCCTGAGCGAGCCGATCGGCAGCCGCGGCCAATTCGGCCAGATCGTCACGCAGTTGGGCGTTGTCGCCTGCGATGTGATCCAGTTGCGTATTGCGAGCGTCAGCTTCTAATCGCAAGGCGCTTTCGATGGCCCGTTGCGACAGGTTGCCTGCCAGCAATTGTTTTTCCAAAGTCAGGAAATCGTTGCGTCGCTGGGCCACCACGGGGGCGGCAGCAGGCATCTGAATTTCAATGCGATTGCCTGCCTGGGGTCGCCAGATCAGATTGCGCACGCCGTTGGGATCGACGCGTTTTTTCAACGTGCTGATGGTGTCCTCGACGACGCGTCGCGTGGACGCACCTGCTGGCACATCCACCTCGTATACCAGCGTGGTGCCGCCAGCCAGGTCCAAACCGGGTTTCAACTTCGTGTTCGGCGGATACATCAAGGCAAAACAGCCGGCAACAACGAGCACGATCAGCAGGGGTTTCCAAACGGGAATTTTCATAGGTAGGGTCTAGGGTCTAGGGACTGGGAGTTAGTAAACAACGCACGGCAGTGCAATGCGGGTGACGTCACAGGAACCATGGCAGCGGGCAACGCATCATCAATAAAGCCATTCTGATTGGTCCTGTGGCCGTATCGTCATGTCGGTATGTGTGGACGATCAGATGGCTTGGGCGTGTCTTGCCCGATGCCAGGTGCTGATCATTAAATCCTACTCATCCTTGGTGATGACATTCTGGATCGACGAGCGCGAAAAATGGATTTTCGTGTTCGCGTTTTCGTCGACCTTGAGGACGACCTCGTTGTCACGCACATCGATGACGGTGCCGAGGATGCCACCGATGGTGGACACGCGTGCACCTTTTTCCAAGCTTGACAACATGGCTTCGCGTTGTTTTTTCTGCTTGCTCTGCGAACGGAACGAGAAAAACATAAACGCGACGATCGCCAACAGCATCATCACGAAAAAACCACTGCCACCCAACGGCCCGGGATCGGGTGGCAAATCGCCTGTTTGGGTGGATGTCGAGGATGTTGAGGTACTGCCAGCGACGCCATCGTTTGCCACACCCGTGGGGGCGGCGACCGGCGCGGCATCAGGCAACGAAGGCGGTGCGGTTTCGGATGGGGGCGTCGTGACGGTTTCGGCCTGGGCCAATATCAGGGGAACATGCGTATACATCGGTAGGAATCCTGCCATAGAAATTGATCAAAGAATCACGGAGTCACGTCGAATCATGCCAACCGCCAGACTTGCTCCGGTTCAACATCCCGCTTCACGCACGGATCAAAAACCAGCAGCCGCCTCGACATGCGACGAACAGCACCGACCACCACGCGTCAATTCTCAAACGCGCGAATCTGGTCGGCGATCACCGGCCAACGTCGGCCCAGCGAAGACCAATCATTGTCCGCAATCGCCGTCCGGATGTCCAATAGGTAACGCTGAAAATGCCGTAGGTTATGCAGACTCACCAGGATCGGGCCCAGCATCTCGTCGGCATGAAACAGATGCCGAATATAGCTGCGACTAAATCCGCCCCCGCTCCCGGGCCACCCCGCACACGCCACGCAATCGCAATTTTCATCCAACGGACCCGGATCCTCACGATGCGGAGCATTTCGCATCCGCACCTGACCCGTCGAGGTAAACGCATTGGCATTTCGCCCGTTCCGCGTCGGCAACACGCAATCGAACATATCCACCCCCGCCCGCACCGCCATCAGAATATCCCGCTCATAGCCCACACCCATCAAATATCGCGGTTTTTCCGCAGGTAACAGCGGGGCGGTATGCTCCACAATCCGCTGCATATCCTCAGGCGTTTCCCCCACAGCCACTCCCCCAATCGCATAGCCCGGCAAATCGTGCTGCATCACCCCCGCCGCGCACCGTGTTCGCGCGTCCAGATCAACCCCGCCCTGCACAATCCCAAACAACGCCTGATCATCCGATCGCCCATGCGTTTTCACACACTCGTCCAGCCATCGCAACGTCCGCTCATTGGCCACCCGAATCCGCTCCTCATACCCCCCCCCACTTCCCCCACTCCCTGTCCCCCCCGCCCCCCCAGCATTTCCCCCTGATGCCTGATTTTCACAGCCTGCGGTGGATACCGCAGGTTCCCCCGGCATGCTGCCTGACACGTCATGGCCTGCGGGGGAAATTGTGGGGGACGTGGGGGGAAGTGGGGGTGGGGGACAATCATCAAATGCCATGATGATGTCTGCCCCCAGTTCGTTTTGCACCTGCATCGATCGGGCAGGCGTCAGGTCGATCATCGAGCCATCGAGGTGGCTTTTGAATCTGACGCCATCGTCATCGATGCGATTGATGTCGGCCATGCTGAACACCTGGAACCCGCCCGAATCGGTCAGGATCGGATGGTTCCACCGCATCCATTGATGCAGTCCGCCCATTTTGGCCACCAGTTCCGAGCCCGGCCTCAGCATCAGGTGGTACGTATTTCCCAGAATGATCTGCGCTCCGACCCGCTCGACCAGCTCCGGCAACACACCCTTGATCGTCCCCTGCGTGCCCACCGACATGAACGCAGGCGTATCGAACGACCCATGAGGCGTGGTCACTCGACCCACCCGCGCGTGGCTGGTCGTGTCGTGATGCGAAATGTCGAATTGCAAAGGTTTAGCCATCGTGTTTATCGTTCCCAATCTCCCCCCCCACATTTCCCCCCCCACATTTCCCCCTCACGTTCCCCCACATTCCCCCGCGTTTCCTCTTCATGCTCCCCATCGCTCTCCCTTGAGCCATCAGAATAACAATTCGCCCATCACAAATGGTGACGAACGGCCATTCTACTCGTTACCATTCATCCGTTACGTTTGGTGTAACATCACGACCACGATTCATCAGCCATCAGTGACCATCATGAAACACAGACACACCGCAGGCGGCATCGTACTCGACCCATTCGGCTCTGCCGGACGCGTGCTTTTGATTGAACGCGATGTGAAACGCAACGGCAAGATGATCCATGAAATCCGCTTGCCCAAGGGGAAAATCGAACCCGGTGAAACGGATGAACGGGCTGCTCAACGCGAGGTTGCTGAAGAAACCGGCTACCCCGGCACCAAAATCATCGACGACTTGGGCCGATCGCAAACCCCTTACATTCGCCAGAAAAAAGGCAAACGTACCGAATTGATGCGCCATGAACATTATTACCTGATGGGTCTGACCGATCGCACCTACGCAGGCATGGATGTGGATCCGGATTCCGAAGAAGCGCTATTCGAAGTTCGCTGGGCCAAGGACATGACCCACGCGCTCAAACGGCTCACCTACGACAGCGAACGCGAATTCATCCGTCGGGCCATGGCATGGTTTGACAACATCATGGATTAATACGAATGGCGATAAGCCCACCTGCCTACGGGCCTACCTGCCATGGAGAGCTGTACCATTTATCCTAGCCCCCGGTGAATACCGGGGGGGGGAAACCGGGGGAAACCGAGGGTGCATACCAGAAAAATTTAGCGAGACGCATCCCCCGTAGAACTCGCGCGTCAGCCGCAGCCTGAATGGCGGCGTGAATCGTGGGGCAAGCACAGGCCCTCGCGCCGCCATAAAGGCGGCGGCTAACGAAATATCACGCACGACATATCCATGGAATCCGCTTAGGAATCCCGGCTAGCTGCAGCCTGAATGGCAACGGTGACTCGCGTTCATCCCGCCTGTTTGCGGTCCGTTTCCTGTTGCAGGATTTTTTTCTCTTTAGCCGACAGGCTATGCAACCCCTGATCGCGCACCTTATCCAGAATACGATCGACCTCCGCTTGCGTGGCCGCTTCGGATTGTTTCTGTTTGTGCTGCGAATATTTTTTGCGTTTGTCTGACAGCGATCGCAAGGTGGGCATCGATCCACGATCAGCCCAGTTGAGCACGCGCGGATTAGACACCAGCAAAAATCCCAGCAATGCTCCGCCCAGGTGCGCCGCTTCGCCGCCTGCGTTGTTGCCTGCCAGCAAACCCAACGCGGACATCCCCAGGAAAAACCATGCCATCGTGCGCAATTGCATCGGTATCGGCGGGAACAGCAACATCACCCGTTGATTCGGGGCCACCCGTGCCGCACCGATTAATATCCCGAAGATCGCACCCGATGCACCGACCAATGGCGTTTGCGTCGAGACCAACAATAACCCCGGTACAAATCCCAACACCGTCATCAAAATCGCACCGCTCACCCCGCATAACAGGTAAAACGCGATGAACCGTCGGCTACCCCACCATTGTTCCATCATCGGCCCGAAGAAATACAGCCCGATCATGTTGAAAATGATGTGCATCAAATTCGCATGCAGAAATTGATACGTCACCACCCGCCACAATTGCAACCCGTAAATCCCTTGCTCGACATTGAAATTACCCCAGATTTCAGGCGCTATGGCTTGCGTGCGGTGTCCACCTGCCAGCACGCTGTTGAGCAAAAATACAATCGCATTGATACCCAGCAACCACGTCACGACCGAATGCCCGTTCAAACGCGATCCAAATCCACCACCGCCCCCGCCGTAACGGTCTTCTCGATAATACTGTCGGTTATCCCAACCCATAATGCTTCTCAATTCGTAATGTCACAGGCCGTCCACCTTGCGATCAAACTTGTGACGGTTTCATAAACGCTCGCACAAACAGCACCGTTGCGATCGTCTTGGCATCCTCGATTTCGCCGGTGCGTATCTTCTCCATCGTCTGATCCCAGCTCAAAACTTGCGTCGTGATTCGTTCGTTCTCGTCGAGCGATTGGCCGTGAAATGTCAGCCCGGTCGCTCGGTATGCGTGCAACTTCTCCGTGCAAAATCCCGGCGTCGGGTAATACGCGGTCAATCGCTCGATATTATCGGCCGCATAGCCCGTTTCCTCTTCCAGTTCTCGACCCGCGCAAACATCCGGATCTTCGCCAGGCTCGATCGTGCCTGCGGGTAATTCCAATAACGTCTTGCCCACTGCGAAACGTTCGTTGCGAATCAGCACCAGATGCTCATCATCCAGCACCGGCAAAATCACCACCGCGTCGGCCACCTCTGCCACTTCTCGATTGATCACACCCCCATCTCGACCAGGCAATGCCACCGCCCGCAGGGTCACCCGCGTGCCTTGATAAATCACCGCTTTGTCGTCGTGCATGCCGTGGGCCATGGGTCCATGTTATACGCTGGCCAACTTAGATGGGTTCATGGGTTGGCCATGGCATCACATTCACACCCCGGCCGGCGACTGATACCCACTGCGAATCGTCCCCGATTCGGTCACGCTGGATTTCCAGTCGCACGGATGCGCCTCATCACCCAACCCAAAATCATCGGCATACAATCCGGCAATCTGATCGAGCGTGGCCTGCGGCAAAGTGCAATTTCCATCCTCACATGCCGCCGAAAATTCCATTACGTCCGCTTCGGTCAGCAAGTTCGGCTCAATCGAAACCAAACCCGGCTGACTCGCTAACCATTTCGTGGCCAACTGACGAATCGAACAACCCTGCGCCTCAGCGATCGGTCGCACGATGTCATTTTTTTGCAGCCCATACACCAGCCAATTCTTGTCGCGGAACTTGCGATGGTCCGACGCAGGGAATTGATGGTCCGCCGATTTGAATTCCTCATCGAGAATCCCCGAGTTGGTCGGCACGCGGGCAATCACCCCGCCGCGCTGGCGCGAGGTCGCAATCTCGCAAAACTCGCGCCCCGGATCCTGTTCGTACATGTTCATCACGGTTTGCACTGTCGCCGCGTCATGTTTGATAAACGCGTCGTAGCCTTCTTCTCGCCAACCAATCGCAGGACCCATCGCCACGCCCCAGTAGCGAATTTTCCCTTCGTCCACCAATTGCCCCAACGTGTCGAACAGGTCGTCCTGATACTGAGGCAGTTTTAGATTGTGAGCCTGATACAGATCCACGCAATCGATGCGCATGCGTTTCAAAGATTGTTCCAGGTCATACCGCAAAAACTTCGGCGAAAAATCCTGCTTCCGTTCGCGATGCCCGCCTTCTTCACCGGCATCGGAATAAAAATCGTATCCGAATTTCGTGGAAATAATCAGGTTGTCCCGCCCCGCATAATCGATCGTCTCAGCGAGTAATCGTTCCGCACGCCCGTTGCCATACGCAGCGCCGGTATCAAAAAAATTGACGCCTTGATCAAACGCAAAATTCTGCAGACTGATCCCGTCTTCATCGGTGAAATCACCCCACCAGTTCGTGCCGAACACGAAATTTCCAAACGCCAGTAGACTGACAGACAAGTCGGTGCCGGGGATCGTGCGTTGGTTCATCATAATTATTTTGTATCAAGAAGTTGCCAGCACCACAGCGATACGCTGTCGAGTCTCGTTTAGATACAATAAATTATTTTGATGTTGTTTGCGCAACAACACAAAGAACCCCCCACGAATAAATCGCTAGCTCTGTTTGTGTGACAAACGAACAACTGACCCAATAAAGGGGATTGCTTTCACTACCGAGCGGATCATTGCAACAGTATCTCTTGCTTCAGACACTTCTACCATTCGTGTACGACAAGTTTCTGATACTGGTTGATCATAAACGCCAGAAATGATTTCACCGTCATGTGTTCGAGCGGGCAACCACGTGTCTTCAGGTGTTTCATAACCCGTCTGAAAAGGCGATTCACTCTCGATGGTATTGGTATTGGTCATAATGCTACTTATCCCCAAATTCAGTCATAATAGTAGGCGTTTATCATACGCCAGGCAACTCCCGAGCTGCCCGCTGTAGCTTTCTTGATATCGTACCTTGAAGGTGTTGGGCTGAGATATTTTCGATACTGGTATCAAAATAAATTACATGTGTCACTTTATCGTTTTTCCCTTTCACCGGATAAGCACCCATGCCGGTTCTGCCGGGTTTAAGATTAGTCGCTTCTTTTTCGGAATATCCGAATGCTTTTATACAGCTTTCAATCCGTTCAGTATCGTTTGGGAAAACGGCAATGGTGTTCGATTTTGTTCTATAAGCTCTTCCTACGGCACCTTTTGTGGCACTTTGACATCGGAGTTTTGAAGCCCATTCGCCAGAAGGTGCATAGGGTGTAATTTGTTTTAAGTAGTTTTTGCTCCACCAGACGGGCTTATAAACGCAGATTCTGACCTTGTCTGGCGGTAATTTTGCGGCTGCAATGACTCCGAGAAGAATGCCGTAGGCTTCACGGCTCGTCCAAGGCCGAACGTCGCTTACAACATTCGCAAATAGCACTAATAACAGGTCAACTAAAAACAGAACCCAAAACCAACCTCCCAGACTGGATTTGGCGGTGCCGAGCCAAAGGGCTAAACCAGTAGCCAAGACAGTTGGTAAAGCCCATAAGAGTCGTTGCATGTATACCCCTCAGAAGCGGGTTTATAATGATAAGAGAGCAGAAGCAATGTTTATTTCTACGGCTGGTATTTCACTTTCAATCGTGTCAGTTCTGACTTGTACGGTTCGCCGCCCAGGTTTGCATCGGTCTGTTCCAGTTGCAGCACGCGGAAATAAATGTCGTCCGTGTACTGTTGCAACAGGTCATTGATCTGCAAACGCCGCATCCAAGCGTTCCAATAGATCGGCGGGTACGGCGGTTGTAATCCACCGATGAGCACGTTGGCCATGCCGCCTGCTTCGATCAGCAGTTCTTCGTTTTTCGTCGGACTGCCCAGCGCGAAATACATTTCCAATGCGTTGTGTAACACGTCCGGGTCCGTGTCGAATTTGGTTAGCATCGATTCGATAATCGTTCGCGCTTCATCGGGTCGGCCCGCCAATCGCAGTGCTCGCGTGTAGGGCAATTCAAACGCGACCATTTCCTCTTCGGACAGGTTCTGCGTCTTGGCCCAGTCCATTAACAGTTTGGCCAGGTCCACCGCAGTGGTAGCGATGGCTGTCGCTCGATCTTCGAATTGACGTTTTTCTGCTGCGACCAAGGTCTGCGCCGATTGTTGACGCAAGCCATCGATCATCGATTCGAGTTTGCCCAGCACGTTGTCAATCACAAACGCCGCATCATCCGGGAACCGCGCCATCATTCGCTGGGCCTGCTCGCCTGCTTCTTTGAATTGGTTCGCTTCGACTTGTGACAGGATTCGTTTTTCCAATGCAAACGAAATCAACGCTGGGTCGCTCTCGTATTGATCTTCAAACCCCTGCAACAATTCTACGGCTTGCTCGTGTTGACCACGTCGCATGGCGACATCCACCCGGGCCAGTCGTGCCGTGCCTCCCGCACTGGTGATCAGGGCTTGCTGCGTTTCGTCGCCTGATCCTTGCGCGTTCTCTGTCTCGCGTTCGAGTGCCTGTGCATTTTCATCGATCTGTTGAATCAGCGCTTCATCGTCTTGATTCGGCAATTCCAACATCAGCGTCAACTTTGCCGCCTGTCCGAGGAAATAATCCGGATACCCGAATGGCAACGCATCCAACACCGCGATCGCTTCGGTCTTTTTCCCCGCGGCGTTCAGGATGGCCAACGCGTAGTAGTAACGTTCATTATGCGCTACCGCTGAATCCGGCATTTTTTCCAACAGCATCGCGCCGGCCTTGCTATACACCTCGTCGACTCCCACGGGACGAGGCTGTTGTGTATGCAATGGCCGCAAGATCGACACCATGTCTGCCATGGCCGTTTGTGTCACGGTTTCGTTGGGCAATTTTTCGCCCAATGCGATGTACTCATGCGCGGCTTGGATCACCTTATCGATATCGCCCTGAGCCAGAAAATATTTCGACCGTGCCAGATTGAATCGTGCGTTAGCTTCGACCGCAGGCGACAGATTTGCACGCTTCAATAATTCCGTCAGCGCGGTGACGCTCTGCTCAAACTTCGGCATCGCCTGATCGAACAGTTCTGCGTCTTCGCTTTCCTGTGCCTGGGCCATCATGTTCTGACCCGCGATTCGCCCCATCTCGCCGATCGCACTGACCACCACTGCAGGCAGTTCATTCATTGATTGATTCGGCTTGACGTTTTCCTGCCATCGTCGAAACACGAACATCTTTATCTGTTCGCCGGCGTCGCCCAGATTTTCGTCGTTGAACAGTTCCAGGTAAGGCTCATAGGCGTCGGCCAATGCTTGCTGACGCGCGGCATTGTCTTTGATGGCCGTGGCTTGTTCCAACATCAACTGATGCACTGTGTCGGTGAGCAGCAATCGAAAACGCAGGTCCTGTGCCACCAGCGAATATCCCTGCATCGCTTGCAATTGCGTCATCGCTTCGCTTTGCTGGTTCGATCGGAACAGTGCCTGGGCCTTGGCCAGTCGCGCCGCAAAATCAAATCGATTGGCGGTCCCCATCGCGATCGCCTGATCCAGTTTCGCAATCGCCTCGGTATATTTGCCTTGACCCAACAACACTCGGCCTAACAGCGACAGCGCCGGTTGCTTCACCGAATTGTTGCTCTGTTGCCGAACCAGCAATTCCTCCAGACGACGGGCCGCATCGGTCCACAGCGCCTGTCGTTCTTCGCTGGCGGTTTTTTTCTGCAGCGCAGACGGCACATATTTATTCTGTCCCAGCGTTTGGTAATACCGATTGCTGTCGGGCAACAACGCGACGAAATGCTTGGCATGCGTCAGATAGAACGGCGTTTTTAACTGGTAATACTCTTCGTTGACGCGTCGCCACAGGCCGGTCAGTTCATACTTGTCCGTGAAATCCGCCTGTTTGGGCAAATCACCCACGGTACGAAACAAACCCAGGTCCGCATCCACCAGCATTTCCATCGCTTCGGGCGCGGCTCGTTCGAATGCTGCGCGTTGCTCGGCCGTCATCACGCCGAATTCCGCAAACAAGGTGGCGTAATCATGGATCGAATACAGATCCGACAACAGCAACAACTCACCCAAATCCGTTTGCCAGATCGGCCGTTGCAGATGGTCCGGAAAATCCGCAATCAACTGGCGCAGGACGGCCAGGCCTTCGTTGAAACTCTCCACGGCCTCGGTCCGCAACGTGGTGTCGCCGGTGCTCAGGGCCTGATCGAATTTCACATCGAATTCATACAGATGTTGGCTATACAACACGAACTGGGCATCGGCTGGATCTTCGAACGTGGCGGTCTGGGCAAAATGCTTGAGCAACTCGCCCATGCCTTCGCGCCGCAGGCCGTCGATGAGCGTGGCCTTGTCCAGATTATCCAGTTGTGCCGACGCCCATTGCGGGCCAGCGCCAAACACCAGCCCGCCACAGATTGGCAGGATCAAACGCATCGAAAACAGGGGGGATCGTCGGGTCATAATTTCGTGGTGTTTCGCGTGGTTCGTTGAGCTGACTTTGCGGTTGATTCATGCCAGGGAAGCGTGTGGCATTATTCATGCAGAGGGAAAGTGGGGGCGGCGTAGGGCGTGGGTGGGTGGGGGGGTTAGTTGGAGGCTTGGGTGGCTTGGGCGAAACTGACGTTGGAATAGCGTGCGGTGATCGCGGCGTTGAATGCATTGACCACATGTTGCCAGCGCACGTTGCCTGCGGGCTTGATGATTACGGGATGGTCGGGTTTGTAGGCCCCGGAGCGTCCGCGTTCGGGGTCAAATTGCAGGCCTTCGAGCATGGTGGCCAATTGTTCAAAATCTCGCGGCGCTGCGGGCTGATTTTGGATGCCGATGTTGTAGCCGAATGTGCCTGCCGACGAGAGGATAATGTTGAGCGGTTGCTTGGGTGGCTCGGCTTTCGAGGGTGCGCCGCCGGTGCCCTGGGGCAGTTTGGCGGTGATGATGCCTTCGCCAGCGGCGAAGCTTGCGGTGACCACGAAATAGATCAGCAATTGGAAAATGACATCGATCATCGACGTGAGATTCAATTGCATGCGCGCGGGCTGCTGCGATCGTTTGGATCGGCGCGATTCGTGATGCACGGTCGCATCGTTATTGGAATTGGGTTTGACTTGTGTCTCAGGCATGGATCGTTTCAACAATTTTTTTGAACTTCAGTTCCCGTCATACAACTCATGCAGCTTGCAGTTCATGCCGCCTGTTGGTTATCGCGTATCGCTTTTTGCCGCTCACTACCTATTTTGAGCCCGGCCCTTCGTCGGGCATGTAGGCCACCAGATGGATTTTTCCGATTTGTGCGGCGGTAATGGCGGCCATCACGGGTTGGATTTCGTCGTATCGGATTGCGGCATCAGCACGCAGCAATACTTCGAGTGTGCTTTTTCCATCTTCAGCGCGGGGCGATTCGGAGACGGCTTGCTTCAGGGCTTCGGTAATGGCTTCGCTATCGCCGACGGCAAAATCGCGCAGCCCGACTTTGACGCCGATCGCGCTGGCGTCCCAGTTGGCAGGCTCATCCATATCGCGGTTGTTGCGTGTGAATTCCACGGGCTTGACATTGACCACGATGCGTTCCATTTCGCCCATCTCGCGCGTTTTCGGATTCGCCAATTGGGGCACGAACATTTGCACCGACTCTTCGGCGATGATGTTGTTCACCAGCATGAAAAAGATGATCAACTGAAACGTCACGTCGATCAACGGCGTCATGTTCATCTCAGGCGATGTCGGTCCGCGGTGGAATATTTTGCTGGCCATCGATCAGTACTCGCAGTACTCAAGTGTTGTTTGTTTTTACCCGGCTCGTGCAATGCGGCATGATTCCGAACGCTCGCGGTTGGCTTGTCATGGCCATGGGCATTCAGGATTCTACGTCAGGATTCGGCGTGGCCCGCGGTCGGCTTGAACTGCTGCTTGATGACGAACTTTTTTTACCACTGGGCTTGAACGGGCTGATCAATTCTTCGGCCACGAGCAACCCTTCGCTGGTCAGTGCGTCAATTTTATTGCGGATCAACGCATAGGCCGCCAGTGCGGGCATGGCCACGATCAGTCCCCAGAACGTGGTGACCAGTGCGGTTGAAATACCCGCTGCCAGACTTGCCGGATCAGGCTTGCCGCCGGCGGCGACCAATTGTTGGAACGCCACGATCATGCCGTAGACCGTCCCGAACAGGCCGAGCATGGGAGCGATGTTGCCCAACACATTGAGCAATTCGATGGGCCGTAAATATCGTGATGTTTCGGCATCGCCGGTTTCTTCGATGGCTCGTTCCATCGCGCCGTGGCCGTTGGCGGCTTCATTCATGGCTGAGCTTAGTAGCTTGCCGAGATAGCTGGTGTCTTCGTTGGCATAGTCAATCGCTTCGCGGTATTGCTTTTCGGCCAACATGGATTCGATTTCAGTTTGCGTCTGTTCAGGGATCATCGCGACGCGGCGGTACTTGAGCAGATACTGGGCCGACAAGGCGAACACGGCCACCGACATGAACAGCAGGATGTAGATGATGAGCAGGCCGAGGATATCGCTGGACCAGAAAAACATCTGGAACACACTGGTGTTACTACTGGCATTTTCCTGGGCCATGGCGGGGCTGGTGGCCGTTGCGATGATTGCCATCGCAGCGGTCATGGCCATGATGCGGCGAACGGGGGAGGTCAGGCCCATGGCGGAGAACGATTTTTTAGGGGTAGGTTGTACGCTCATGTTGTGGTATCAATCCAACGGTAAACAGAAACGGGGAATGACTTTTCTTTACGGGTTTGAGATGGTTTCACGGAGTTGTTGGACCCGGGCGAAATACGCAGGGTCTTCTTCTTCATCCAGACTATTAATGGCATTATCGTACAAATCGGCAGCCTTGGCAGGTTGGCCGATTTTCTGATGAATGTATGCCAACTCGGCCATGCTGGGCCCGACCCACGCGGTCGTGTCCGGGAAATAGATCAGGACTCGAGCAAAACTCAGCCCGGCATCCATATAGTCGCTTTCGTTTTTCGTGTCTTCGGCTTTGGCCAGTTGGGCGACCCCCAATTGGTACAGTCGCATCGACATGCGGGCGCCCGATCCGTTGAGGGTTTTGTTCAACATGTCGCGAGCCTGGTCGAACTTGCCTTCACGCAACAGCTTGGCAACCGGGTCATTGCTCGGCGTACCCACCGGCAACAGCACCGCGGCCTCGGGCTGTCCGGCATTGGCGGCATTCACCAGCGGGGCCAACACATTCGTACTCGCGGCGGCCTTGGGTGTGCCTGTGGCTGGGGCAGTCTCTTGTGAAGCGGGCGACGCAGGAGTGCTTGGGGATGCCGTTGGGGAATCTGTCGGGGAAGTGGGAGGGGGCGATTGGGCGTCGATTTTTTCTAGCAGGGTGACAACCTGGCCAACCACAACCTTGGCGGCACCGCTGAGTCGGCCCAACGACCCGCGATACAGATCGATGATTTGTCGGCGTTCGTCGGCATTGGCACTTTGATACGCATTGACCGGCGGTTGTTTCAGGTAGGCCAGATCCGCATCGGTCTGTGCCAATTGCAGGAAACTGCGCGCTGCAGCGACGTTATCGCCCAGTTGTTGTTCAAGCTGCATCGCCCGCAGTCCGACCCAATGGGCCAGCCAGCGTTCCTTGGCTGTGGCACGCACGGCATTCAATGCCTTGACCGCTTGACGCATGACTTTGGTATTGTCTGCCCCGTCCTGCATTTGACTCAGCAGATCATCCGCCTGACCCAGTGCCGGATAGGCTGACATCTTGATGCCTTCGAGTTCCAACAACGGCCGAGAGACTTCCTGGCCCGTCCCGCTGGCATACAGAATCGCGTCAGGCGTGATTTCCATGATGCGCACGTTTTCGATCCAGAACCCGCCGAGCTTGACCGCATCAGCTGCTTGCCCAATCGTGACGCTGCCAATGAATCCCAGCACGGCCACCAATCCCATCCACACGCAGCGCGGGTTCGACCGTTTCATACATCGGGTTGGCAAGGGCATCGTTGGCATAAACAATCAGTCCATTTTTACGAAAATCAAATCCCCCCCCCCACATTCCCCCGCACATTTTTGCCTCCGCATTTCGCCTCCACCCCCCCCCCACGTTTCCCCTTCATGATTGAAAGCGCAGGGGAAACGTGGGGGGGGGGGTGGGGGGGTTATTGGATGCCTAGTTCGCGGGCGTCGAGGAATTTGTATTGTCCACCGCTTTGGTCCGCGATGATTTCCAGGGTCGCTTTGCTGAATTCAGCAATCTTGTCTTTGTAGAGGAATTGGATCGTGTTGATCTTGGTGCCCGCGGTGTTGGCCTGAGCGATTTCGTAGATCAGTCGGCGTTGGTCTACTTCGTAGCGTCCTTCGCCGGTGATGTTGTCTGACAGGATGAACATCAGTTGTGGCTTGTAGCGCAGGGCCAGTTTCAGCGCGGACACCGGGTTGGATTGTCCTGCGGCGACGATGTTGCCTGCTCGCGGATCGATCCAACGGACCACTTTCATTTTGTTTTCGTTGGTGGCTTTTTTCAGGCCACGCGGCGGCACTTCCACGGCATCATCGCCTTGGAAAAAGATGACGGTGAAGCTTTGGGCTTCTTTGAGTTCGTTGATCGAGCGTTTGAGTTCGAGCATCACGAATTGCAAGGTGTCGATCAGTGAGCCGGAGGCATCGATGAGGTAGGCCAGTTTTTTGGCATTGCCGCCGGTGCCGTACATGCTCGCGGAAAAATCGCCTGCCGGTCGAATCACCTTGCCGAATGGATTGGATTTAGCACTGGGTGCAGCGCCCGCGAGGCCGACCAATGAGGTTTGGCTGGAGGTGGGGCTGGTCAGGGTCGATTGCGATTGGGATTTACTGCGTGAGAGGCTGCGGCTGGTGCTGCTGGTCTTGCGCGTGAGTTGCTTGGTCGTCGTTTTCATCGTCAGCGGTGCACCAGGTGTGGCGCTCAGACGGGCTGACGGAATGATGATTTCCTCGTCGTCGACCTGCGTGATGGTGGACCATGTCACGAACAGGGCTAACAACACAATGCCCACGTGCATCAGGACCGCGATCGACCATGGCAACAACACCATGACCACCGCGTTGACTTCGCTGCCGACCGTCACGTCCTCGTCATACGACGACGTATCCATATCGACCTCGCCAGTCGGCGGGTTGGTCGGTTGTTCCGCAAATCCAAGCCAAGGCCCAATCATGCGCTACTCCACCCCCCCACATTTTCCCCCCACATTTCCCCCCCACATTTCCCCCCCCCACATTACCCCCATACTCCCCCACACATCCCTTCCACACATTCCCCCTGCAATATCTCCCCCAATTTTTCGCCGCTGTATTTCGCCCAATGCCCCCGTGTTATTCCTTGCAATCTCCCCCAATTTGTCCCCGGCATTTTGCGCCACATCGCTCCCCGCGATTCTGTTGTCTGCCCCATTGTAATACGGGGGCCTTCGTTTGGAATCGGTGTGGCATTCCATCTTTATCCCATTATTTCGGTTCTCGCCCGTTTGGGGCCCCACAGATTTATCAGGTGATGCGATCATCGGGGGCATGGTCGGGATTGCTCCGATCGGGAGATACAGGCGGCGAGTCGGGCCGAACACATTATTGAACACCATTAAACGTAGTTTGTCCAGTATATGCGGTGAAAATTCAACGGCCGACTTTGGGGCGGCGGTTTGCATCACATCGCTTGTGTAACCATAATGCGCAAACACTGCGAGCTGTGCGCCGCAACTGTTTCTCGTTATCCGCTCATCCCTGAGATGGTTTTATTCATTCGACGCCCCCGGCGCGACTTGTTCGGTCGGCATTATGAAAGGTCTGTGAACATGGCTCGTAAATCTAAAAAGTTTCGTGTGGCATTTATCGGAGCCGGTGGTATTGCAGGCGCCCATATGGAAGCCTATAAAAAGATGGACGACGTGGAGATCGTCGCCGCGGCGGATGTGTCTGAAAAAGGTCTGGCCGCGCGCCAGGAACAATACGGCATTGAGCACACGTTTACGGACTATAAAAAGATGCTCGCCGATGCCAAACAGATCGGCATTGACGGCGTGGACATCTGTACGCCCAACGGCATGCATGCCCCAGCCTCGATCGCTGCATCGCAGGCCGGCTGCCACGCTGTGGTTGAAAAGCCCCTGGCGATGAACGTCAAAGAAGCCAACGCCATGATCGCGGCAGCTAAAAAAGCCCGTAAAAAGCTGTGCATCGGGTTCCAATGGCGCTATGACGCCAAAACCCAGTATCTCAAGGAAGCGATCGACGCGGGCCAATTCGGCGACATCATGTATGCCCGTTGTCAGGCACTGCGTCGTCGCGGAATCCCCAACTGGGGCGTGTTCGGCCGAAAGGAATTGCAAGGTGGCGGTCCTATGATCGACATCGGCGTCCACATCATGGAAGTCGCCCACTACACCATGGGCTCGCCCAAACCCGTTTCCGCATTCGGCCAGACCTGGACCTACATGGGCAACAAATCCAGCGGTAAAACCCGATCCATGTGGCCCAACTGGGATCACAAAACCTACAACGTCGAAGACCTGGCTGTCGGCCAGATTCGCTTCGACAATGGTGCCATGCTGTCGATCGAAGCCAGTTTTGCCGGCCATCTCGAGAATCGCTGGAACTTCGAAGTCATGGGCACCAAGGGCGGCGGCAACTGGGACAAGTCCATCATCTATCGCGATGATGCTGGATTTATGAAAAACATCTCGCCCGAGTACATGCCCAAGGATGACATGGACACCCTGATGTTCGCCAAGCTTCGCGACTTCGTCGACCATTCCGCCTACAACAAGCCCAGCATCATCGGCGCTGAGCATGGCCTGATGGTCCAGAAAATGCTCGACGGCATCTACGAATCTGCTGCCAAGGGCAGCGAAGTCAAGATCAAGTGATCGCATAAATCGCATAAATGGCGTTCGCCGTGACGGTTAACGCATGATTGATGATCTGGCGATAGAGCGCGATATTGTGTTAGCCGCCGCCCTTGGGCGGCGCGTTAGAGCATTTTGCAAAATTTTTGGCCTCATGCTCATGATATTTACGCTGGCTTGGTCACGTAAGCGACCAGGCCGGATTGCGGTACGTTCGCGTATTATGCAAAACGCGTTATGTCATTGAACAAACCACCCACGCGCCGCCCAAGGGCGGCGGCTAACTTATGATCAAATGTCCCCCGTCCATCATGGCCATCCTCAACGTCACCCCCGACAGTTTTTCGGATGGCGGACGCTTTACCGATATCGATGACGCCGTCGCCCGCGGCCTGGAATTGGCCGCCCAGGGTGCCGATGTCATCGACGTCGGCGGTGAATCGACCCGGCCCGGTTCGCAGCGCGTCGATCCCGACGAACAGATTCGCCGAACGGCAGACATCATCGCCGCCCTGCGCCAGGCACTCGATCGGCGATATCCCCATGTCCAGATCAGCATCGATACCACCCGCGCCGCCGTGGCGCGAACAGCGCTTGAGCGCGGTTCGTCCATCCTGAACGATGTGTCAGCCGGCACCGATGACCCTGAGATGTTCGCCCTGGCAGCCCAGTTCGGCGTGCCGCTGATCCTCATGCACATGCGCGGCCAACCGGCGGACATGCAGAATGAGCCGACCTATGACGATGTGGTCGCCCAGGTGTTGGACTATTTAAATGAACGGGCAGACGCCGCCCAAGCCGCAGGCGTGGCCCGCGATAAAATCTGGATCGATCCCGGCATCGGGTTCGGCAAAACCAAAATCCACAACCTCCAACTCCTGGCAGCCCTCGATCAGTTCGTCGCCACCGGCTACCCCGTCCTGCTGGGTACCAGTCGCAAGCGCTTCATGGGCGCCATCGTCACCCCCCCCGATGCCACCACCGCCCCCCAGCCCGACGAGCTGATCGGAGCCACCTGTGCCACGACCGTCCTGGGTACCCTGGCCGGCGTCCACATGTTCCGCGTCCACGACGTCACCCCCAATCGCCAGGCCGCCCTGGTCACCGCTGCTATTCGCGACATCTCGATATAACCGATTATTTAATCGTCATTTGCGCGTCTACGACGGATATCGCTGCGCACGCATGGCGGGCTACCGAAAAATTCCCAAACAAAATTTGTATGGGAATGGTTAGGTTTGCCGATAATAAAACGTAGCACCGGACTGATCATTGGGATCGAGGATGGGTGGGTTGATGGTGCGAGCTGAGTGCGTGGCGTCACAGATTGATCTGTTTGGGCCATGGTCGGTGTAAATGTGTGCGAATTGGCGAAACGATGAAACTGCCCAAGGAATTATCGGAAGTTGTGCTGGCGAATCGAGTTGAGTGGGGTTATCTGGATTTTTGCTTGCGTTATTATCGGATGGAGCCATTGGAAAAATTTTGTAAAAAAAGGGCAAATAAGGGTTTAACTAATTGACGGCTTGTAAGACAATACTTCAAGCAAGCGAGTGGACCTGATCGATAGATTTAATGTGGGCATGAGAACATGAACGGTGCACGGCCGGAAGCCGTGTGTCGGGCAGCCCACCGCCACCTGCCACGTAACCTCCGGGTTACGGATCTCCAGGGTTACTTTCGAAATGTTTTCCAGTAGGACTGGGAGGCCGACCGAAAGTAAGCCAGTGATCAACGGAAGGTTGGGTGAACCCGGGTAGATTGAGTGAGATACTCAAGCCCGGAACGTATTGAGGACGCGTGATCGTAGAACCATCGCGCTGACGAAAGAGAACCATTGGTCGGACGCCGATGCAAATTTTGTGAGGCAAAATTTGCAAACGACCCGGTGCCGATCGCCTGCAGGGTTTTAGTGTGCCTATGATGTTTGATCGTATGTCGATCATCAGGCCAACTGAGATTCGGGCAGGGACAGGAGCATTGTTATGCCACAGATCAATCCCGTAAGTACGTCGTCTGCTGCTGCTATTTCCCCTCGATCGCTCGCTGCGACCAGCGCCCAGGTGGCTTCGCGTTCCACCGCATCAACCGATCGATCCGATCGTGTTGAGGTTTCAGCGGCAGCTCGTTTGTTGTCGCGCCTGGGTGATTTGCCTGAAGTGCGTGAAGACCTGGTTGCTCGTGTGCGTGGCGAAATCGAAGACGGTAGCTATGACACCGATGACAAGATCGATGCCGCGATCAACAGCTTGCTCGAAGATGTCGTGTGAGCCGATGATCGTGAATCGCGATGGGGGTAGATATGTAGATGATAGAGGTCGGTGAGAGACAGGGTTTGATATTGAGAAAGATATCACGTCCTGCAAACGGTTTGAATTTTAGAAGCCGTCGCGTTACACCAACGCGACGGTTTTTTTATAGGGATGTTTTGTCGTGCCGTGCAAGAACATGGGGGATTAAGATCCAGCGCTCCAACGCGATGTGTAACCCGGTTGGCCCGCAATGTTCATCATGCCAGACAAGCGTGAGACGGATTCCATTTAAATCTTGTGCGCGATGTCCCGCTCGTGCGTTCCGATTTCAAGTTTGGGGGTGCGTTAGCCGCCGTCCTTGGGCGGTGCGTGCGTGGGGTTTTATTGACGGCGACGCGCCGCCCAAGGGCGGCGGCTAACGCGCGAGTTCTAAACAGGATTACGACATAAGACGTGCGGGGAAACGTGGGGGGGCCGATAATGAGGCGTATGTGATCGGACGTTGGTAGTGATTTAGCAGACGGGTCTGCACAAGTAGGCCGATAACCGGTAGGCTGTTGGATGATGAACGACGGTGTGACCCGTGATGACGCAGATTTTGAATCGGCAGACCGCCAGGCGCGATCGTCGCGTCGTTTGGCAAGTGGGCTTGATCGAAAATCTGACACCAGCGGGGGACGTATGGGGCGTGTGCGTGTGGGGGGAGCAGGGGGGGCGGGGGGTGGGTGGGGAACGTGGGGTGTGGGGGGGGTATTGCTGGTTGTGTTGGTGCTGGTGAGTTTTTGGCCGGGGATGCGTTTTGGTTTTACGTATGACGACCATCCTGCGATTTTGCAGAACCCGACAATTGAACGGTTGAGCGCGATGAACGCGGTGTTGTCCCCGCCAGCCCAGACGCCGGTGGCAGGTCGGCCCGTGGTGAATCTGACGTTGGCCTTGAACTATGCGATGCACGGGCACGATCCGCTGGGATATCACCTGTTCAATCTGGGGGTGCATGTTGTGTCGGTGTTGTTGGTGTGGTCGATCGTGCGTCGGACGTTGGCATGGATGGCCAGCGAACACGGCAGGAAAAACGGGTGGATAAACGGAGGGATGCGTCGGGGGATGCGTGGGGGGGTAAGTGGGGGGGTGGCGGGGTTGTGGGGCGTGCATCCGTTGCAGACGGAGACGGTGGTGTATGCCACGCAGCGGACGGAATTGTTGTTCGCGATGTTTTTGTTGTTAACGATGGATGCGGCGGGTCGAGTTTGGAACGCGAAAACCAGCCGACAGCGGGCGGGTTGGTCAGTCGTGGCGATTGTGGCTTGTGCGATCGGGATGGGTTGCAAAGAAGTGATGCTGGTGACGCCGGTGTTGATGGTGTTGTATCACCGCGCGTTTGTGAGCGAAGTGGGACCCGCGGGTGAAAAGTCGTGGGGTGAAAAATGGCGAAACACATGGCAACGCGAATGGGTTTTATTCGTGGGCTTGATGTTGACGGGATTGGTGTGGTTGGGGTTGATGTGGGGCGCGCCGCGCAGTGGCAGTGTGGGGTGGGGCCATGGCGTGTCGATGTGGGACTACCTGCGGATGCAGGCACAGGCGATCGCGATGTACATGCGTTTAGCGGTTTGGCCGATGGGACTATCGATCGCGCATGCGGATCCATCGGTTGAGCCGTGGTGGGTCTGGGCGTTGCCGGGCGCGATGATCGTGATGTTGTTGTGTGTGATGGTGTATGCGTGGGCGCGTCAGCCTCGTGTGGGATTTTTGTTGGCATGGTTTTTTATCTTGTTGGCACCGACGTCAAGTTTTGTGCCGATCGTGACAGAGGTGGTGGCTGAGCGACGAATGTATCTGCCGTTGTTGGCGATGGTGGTGGCCTTTGTGTGGTTGATCCGGTGCCATCGTGCGGACCGAACGAGTTGGGTGATTTACGGGTTGGTGTTGGCGATGTGTGTGGGGATGACGTGGGTACGGCTGCGTGACTATCGCGATGAAATTTCATTGTGGGCTTCGGCGGTGCGTGTGTCGCCCAATAGCGCGCGAGCGTTAAACGGCCTGGGCATGGCGTATGGTCAAGCGGGTGAGCCGGCGGCGGCGATCGAGGCCTTTGAACAGGCGATCGCATTGCGGCCGAATTTTTTTGAGGCGCATAACAATCTGGGTGTGGCCTACGATCATCAAGGCGATGCGGTGCGCGCGATTGGGCATTTTGAAATGGCGCTGCGCAGTCGCGATGATGATGCGCTGACCCATGAAAACCTGGGCGCGGTGCGTTACCAATTAGGTGAGTTCGATCGGGCGGCACGACATTTTGGTTTGGCTTTGGAATACGGCGTGCGTCGGCCTGGGTTGGTTTTTAATCTGGCGACGGCGCTCGATCGTGCGGGGCGACTGGATGAGTCATTGAAATATTACGAAGAGTCGGTGGCCAATCGGCCGGGCCACGCAGCGTGGCGTGCGGCGTATGGGACGACGTTGGCGCGGTTGGGACGGTATGTGGAAGCGGCGTCGCAATTGCGGCAAGTGTTGGCAATCGATCCTGGCAACGCGATCGCGCGCGATAATTTGGCGATCCTGGAATCAGCACAAACCAAGCCCCAATAAGATTGGATTTCTAGCCCGCTGACGGCGTCGGCGGGCTAGATAAAAATGATGCGAAATAGATGACGCGCTGGTTCTCAAGGCGCACCTGTTAATACGGATGACGATAAATGCTCGCACGTTGATTCATGCTAGCCCCCGGTGAATACCGGGGGCTGTGTGAGAAAAAATTTTAGGCCGCACGAGTTATTAACGCGATTGGCATAACACGCAACAACGCAGGCAATGTGGGTGCGTGCTTGCTTGTGCATGTGTGGGGGGGGAGTGGGGGGAGGTTATTTTTCAGCGACGAGGTAGGCGACAAAATCGTGGTGGTTGGGCAGTGATTTAACCGGGCGATAGCGTGTGCTGTTTGGGTCGTGCCAGAGGGTGGTGTTTTTGAAGCCTGCCTCGCGGAGGCATTCGATGAGTTCGGGAATGGTCCAGAGTCGCCAATCGTATTTGAATGCGTTACGTCGTTCGGGTTTTGCGTATTGTTTGTCGAGGGTGAAATGGATTCGGCAATCCGTGCGCGCGGTGGCATGGTCGAATCGGCGTTGTTCCCAGTGATAGGTAAAGGCTTGGCCATCGGGCGTATGGACGTCGCGCGATTGGGTGCCGATGGTAGACGCACCGGGTCCGCCGTAGATGTCCATGACGAACAGGCCTGCGGTGCGCAGCGATTGGCGAGCGTTTTTGAAATAGCGAATCAGGGCGGGGCGATCATGATAAATCAGCGCACTGAAATTGAACGCGACGGTGAGATCGACCGGCGGCACATCGAGCTGTGGGTCGAGCACGTCGGACTCGATGAGGTAGAGGTCGATGTCGCGGTGCGATGCGTGGAGCGTTTGTAATTCATGAGCGCTCGCACGCAGGGCGTATCGGCAAGTGGGCGCATGATTTTCGATGGCCAAGGCGCGATGCGATTCATGCAAGGCCACCCAGTGTGTGGCGATGGCGGCAGACCCAGCAAAGTCTTCACGCAAACGCGTGGGGGCAGGACGCGTCGGCCGATGATGTTGATAGGCACGCAACAGGAATTGGCATTCCGCCTGCGGATGCTGAACAGCGTGGCGATAGAGTTCCAATTTGTGCGGTGGGCGTGGTGACATCGGGTTAGGGTCGCCAGGGTGGTAAGGGAAATGAGATGAGGTGTGCGGGGCGAACGTGGGGGATGAACGTGGGGGGGGAGTGGGGAGCGGGGGGTTAATCGTTGCGACTGTTGTGACTGTTGTGATCATTGCGGTCATTGTGATTGATGCGATCGGTATCGTCGTGATTATCGGTATCGTCCATACTATCGGCATGATCCGAATGGCCGTCAGTATTCGCATGACTGTTGCAATCCGCAGAATCGATACGATCTGTCGAAGCCGTAGAATCGGTAGAACCCCTGGAATCGATAGAATCCTCAGGGCCTGCATATTCCACAGAATCAATAGCATTGCTAGCACCAGCACGACTGTCGCAATCGTCATAATCGTTACAACTGTTAGCTTCGTGATGCTCGATACGATCGGTGCTATCTGCACTATCTGCACTATCTGCACTATCTGCACTATCAGCACCATTGATAGAATTGTCAGGATCGTCACAAGTGGGTGGCTTGTCGGCTTGGCCTGTTTCGGGGTGATCTAAATTGAGCAGTGGTGGTTTGCTGCGTGGAGGTACGAGCGTGCTGCCGAGCAATTCGGTGGGTCGCATGTCATAGGACGTGGCGTCAGTGGCGTTGGCGGGATCGTGTTCCGATAACCCTAGCGGCATTTTGACGCTGTCGAGCATGGATTTGCCCAGTTGCTCGGTGGCGTTGAGGGTTGATTTGGTGAGAATACGAAAAAAACCGCGTCGATTGACCGGTGGGGGTTGTTGGGATTGTTCGGGCTGGTGGGGATTCACAGGGATGATCGTAGCGAAGGTTGGCGATGGGATAAATTTTGATTCCACAGTTAACCGATATTGGCGTATCATAACGGGGCCGGGCCAAGTGGATTGGCACAGAAATCAGGTTTCCTACCCAGTCCGGTTTATCTGGACGACGTGGTGGCCCGATCAGTCATAGGACGGTTGGCATTCGTGGAGGGCGATGGGGGTGCTGGAGAGTGTGGGGGGAGAGTGTGGGGGGAGAGTGTGGGGGGAGAGTGTGGGGGGAGAGTGTGGGGGGAATGTGTGGGGGGGTGGGGGGGAAATGTGGGGGGGCCAGGCGGATAGAATTGCTTGGTCGTGTACCCGACGCCGACCAGATTGCCGGTTTGCCGGTTTGAATGATACGAAGAACAGAACACAGAACGAACACAGAACCAGAACAAGGAACGAGCTATGCTGCTGTTGCCATCGCTGATTTGTCAAGCTACTAAAAACCAGGCTACTAAAAACCAAGTTACGAGCCGATCACTTCCAGGCCGCCTGAGCGGTACACGGCAAGCGGTCGCGCTGTTGGCGTTGGTCGCCTCCTCATTGGTCGGGTTGTCCGGCTGTGCCAGCAGTCAGGATAAGAGCGAGTACATCAGCACGATTTATCGTCCGACCACGGTGGGCATCCTCGACACGGTTACCGATGAATTGATTTGGAAGATGGACGTGCCCGTCGAGCACGCGCTTGAGATCGACATGGACCGTGTGAACGAAGTCGAACTGTTCAAGGTCAATCAGGACATGCCCGCAACCGACATGACGTGGGAATTGCGTGATCGATGGACGAGAGCTTTGGTCGCCGAAGGTAAGTTCAAGCTGCCCGCACCGCACGGTGTGATGATCATGCTTGACTATCGGCCTGCTCCCGAAGAACCGTTGGCATCGCCGCATTCTGTGGTGCCTGTGACGGGTACGGCCGCAGGCAAGTCGACCGGCGAGATGATTCCAGATATGCCGGTAGACGCGATCGATGTGGATACGTTGCCCGCCGGTGTCGCTGGCGATAGTGGTGGCATCAAAGCAACGCCGACCGCAGAAACCATGGAAGTCCAGGAAGCCGCCGACGCGATGGACGCCGAAGCTGAAGCAACCTCAGCCGAATCATCAGAACCCATGGCCCCGGCCGCGACGCCTGCTGACGGTGGCAACACCACGCCAGCCCCTGCCGAAGAAAGCGATCCATTGCTCGACG